>CALWJT010000011.1 GCA_944381075.1 uncultured Clostridia bacterium | reverse complement strand
GTCGGCAAGATTGACTTGCCCGAATAACCGCCCGACCTATCCGACACAATGGCCAAGTGTCGGATAGGAACGGCAAAATTTTTTGCACTTCTATTGCTTCTTTATCACACATAAGCAAAAGCGCAGGATATATCAACAACATTGAGAACGGAAAGAATCTGCCGTCGATGATGAGTTTTTTCTATATCTGCGAGTATCTTGGCATAACGCCGGAGGAATTTTTCGATTTTAAAAGCTGCAATCCCGGAAGGCTCTCGGAAATTGCGGGAGAGATGAAATCCTTGAATGATGAGCAGCTCACGGTTCTTTCCGATATGATACGATCTTGGAAAAAATGAGCTGGGAATGCTTTCGGCAAGGAAAAGAGGCGAGATTTCGCTCTTGACATCGAAAGATATTTGTGATATAGTAAAAGCATAACAAGGGCCTTTTGCGACCGACGGATAGCGGATTCAACCGCAGTGGAGCAAAAGGCAATCATGCGCCGACCGTCTGGGCAGTCTTATCGAGAGGAGATAGGACTGCCCTTTGTTTATTTCAAATGCTTTATTTTCAGAAAGGAACGGAATCATGAAAACGGATATCGAAATCGCACAGCAGACACCGATGCGTCCGATCGCAGAAATTGCACACACGGCAGGACTGGACGAAAAATATGTAGAGCAGTATGGGAAATATAAGGCGAAAATTGCGCTGTCTTTTCTCAAGGAAACCAAAAATCCGGACGGCAAGCTTATCCTTGTGACGGCGATCACGCCGACGCCGGCGGGCGAGGGAAAGACGACGACGACCATCGGGCTTGCCGACGGACTGCGTAAAATCGGGAAAAAATCCATCGTTGCACTTCGTGAGCCGTCCCTCGGACCGGTCTTTGGCGTCAAGGGCGGAGCTGCAGGCGGCGGCTACGCACAGGTCGTCCCGATGGAGGACATCAATCTGCATTTTACGGGAGACTTCCATGCCATCGGCGCCGCGAACAATCTGCTTGCCGCCATGCTGGACAATCATATTTATCAGGGAAATGCGCTGGGGATCGATCCCCGCAGGATCACCTGGCGCCGCTGCGTGGATATGAATGACAGACAGCTTCGTTTTGTGGTAGATGGACTCGGCGGCCGCGTCAACGGCGTACCGCGTGAGGATGGCTATGATATCACGGTTGCCTCCGAGATCATGGCGGTGCTCTGCCTTGCGAACTCCTTATCCGACCTGAAGGCGCGCCTTGCCCGCATCATCGTCGGCTATACGTATGAGGAAAAGCCCGTTACGGCAGGCGATCTCAAGGCGGAGGGCGCAATGACGGCGCTGCTGCGCGATGCGCTCTCGCCAAATCTTGTTCAGACACTGGAGGGAACGCCCGCTATCGTCCACGGGGGACCGTTTGCCAACATTGCACACGGCTGCAATTCGGTCCTGGCGACGCGCATGGCGATGAAGCTTGGTGATTACACCGTGACGGAGGCCGGCTTCGGTGCGGATCTCGGCGCCGAAAAATTCCTTGACATCAAGTGCCGGGTCGCAGGGCTGCGCCCGTCGGCTGTCGTTGTCGTCGCGACCATCCGCGCACTGAAGATGCACGGCGGACTTCCGAAAACGGAGCTTGGCAAGGAAAATCTCGAGGCGCTGGAGAAGGGGCTTCCGAATCTTCTGCGGCATGTTTCCAATATCCGAGACGTCTATAAGCTGCCTTCTGTGGTGGCCGTCAACCGTTTCCCGACGGATACGGATGCAGAGGTCTCCCTCATCATCGAAAAGTGCCGGTCTCTCGGCGTGAATGTCGTGCTTTCCGACGTATGGGCTAAGGGCGGAGACGGCGGCGCTGAGCTTGCCCGTGAGGTGGTGCGGCTCTGTGAAAATCCGAACAACTTCACGTTCAGCTATGAGACGGACGAGACGATCGAAAACAAAATCGAAAAGATCGTGACAAGGATCTACCGCGGCGCCGGCGTTTCCATTCTGCCGGCAGCCAAAAAGCAGATTGAAGCGCTGACGGCGCTCGGCTTTGGCGGGCTTCCGGTCTGCATGGCAAAGACGCAGTACAGCTTTTCGGACGATCCGAAGCTTCTCGGCGCGCCGGAGGGCTTCACGGTCACGGTGAAAAATGTGAAGATATCTGCCGGCGCAGGCTTTATCGTCGTTCTGACCGGCGACATCATGACGATGCCGGGCCTTCCGAAATCTCCGGCGGCGGAACGCATCGACGTGGACGAGGACGGCCGTATTTCAGGATTGTTTTGACTAAGACAGAACGCATCGGGGACAGACAAACTCCAGTTTGTCTGTCCCTTTTTGGCGGTTTCGGGAATTCCCCTTTGAAAAATGGGGGAAAATTGCTATAGAAATGAATGGAATCGACATAAGCGATCATGAGGTTTCATGGTTTCTTAAATAATCATATGAAAATTTTTCACAAAATATTGATTTATAATGCAAGCTTATGGTATAATATCCCCCGGTATTTTTCAAAGAAAGGATTGTTTCAATGGAAGTCCTATTGGAAAGTTTTTCGGAAATCAGCTGGAAACAGGTCGTCATGTGGCTCATCGGCGGTCTGCTGATTTTCCTTGCCATCAAAAAGAATATGGAGCCGTCGCTGCTTTTGCCGATGGGCTTCGGCACGATTCTTGTCAATTTGCCGAATGTCGATGCGATTGGCGAGAACGGCGTCCTGAGAATCCTGTTTGATTCTGGCATTGCCAATGAATTGTTCCCTTTGCTATTGTTTGTCGGAATCGGCGCCATGATCGATTTCGGTCCGCTGCTCTCGAACCCGAAGCTGATGATTTTCGGCGCGGCGGCGCAGTTCGGTATTTTTTTGACTCTTGTTGTTGCAAGACTTTTAGGCTTTGATATTAATGATGCGGCATCTACTGCTGTTATTGCCGCTGCGGATGGCCCAACCGCTATATTTGTTGCAACTATGTTGAATTCAAAATACCTCGGTGCTATCATCGTCGCCGCCTATTCCTATATGGCGCTGGTGCCGATCATCCAGCCGCCGGTCATCAAGCTGCTCACGACGAAAAAAGAAAGACTTATCCGGATGCCGTACAAGGCACAGAATGTGTCCAAAGCGACGCGCATCCTTTTCCCGATATTTATTACGGTGATCGCGGGACTTGTTGCTCCGAAAAGCGCGTCGCTTGTCGGATTCCTTATGTTCGGCAATCTGATCCGGGAATGCGGTGTGCTCGACAGTCTTTCGGAGACTGCGCAGAAGGTGCTGGCGAATCTCATTACCATTTTCCTTGGCATCACCGTTGCGGTCCAGATGACAGCGGAGGATTTCTTGAACTGGACGACGCTTGCGATCCTGGGACTTGGTCTTTTCGGCTTTATCTTCGATACCTTCGGCGGTGTGATGGTAGCCAAGTTCATGAATCTGTTCCTGAAGGAAAAAATCAATCCCATGATCGGCGCTGCCGGAATTTCCGCATTTCCGATGTCGGCGCGTGTGGTCCATAAGATGGGACTTGCTGAGGACAACCAGAATTTCCTGCTGATGCATTCCATCGGCGTCAATGTTTCGGGACAGGTAGCGTCCGTCATCGCGGGCGGATTGATTCTCAGCTTTTTCAGCTGATATGAGGGAGGAAAAATATGGAAACTACGTCTTCCATTCTGGAGACCACATCATCCGTTTTGGAAACCACGCTGGAGTCGACGACCAATATGCCGGTCGTCGAGGTGCTGGAGAAAGCCGGCCTTGGTGTTATCAGTATCTTTGCCGTTACGGCTGTTATCATTTTCATGATTTGGCTGCTCAACCGCTTGACCTCGGGAAAACAGAAAAACGGCAAGCCGGAATCCAAATAAGACAAGCGTGCGCGACAACGTCGCGCACGCTTCTTTTATTTGAAACTTTTTTCTGTGCAATGACCTCCCTTGCCGGCAGGACGCAAGGCGAGCTATTGCTTTGGAGACTTTAAAAGCTTTAGAAGGTCGAATACGGTTTTGATGGGAATAAGCTCCGTTTCCTGCTTTGTCTGAGGCTTTGATTTGCTAAGATTTCGGCTTGGAACCGCGATCTTGGAAAAGCCGAGGCGCTCGCCCTCACGGATACGCTGTTCAATGCGCGATACGGCGCGCACTTCGCCGGAAAGTCCGATCTCTCCGATACAGATAAGGTCATCCGGGACCGGGATGTCCCGAATGGTTGAGATCATAGCGAGCGCCATCCCGGCGTCGGAAGCCGTCTCATCGATTTTGATGCCGCCGATGACGTTGATGTAGACATCCGAGGAGGAGAATCGAAGTCCCAGCCGCTTTTCGAGCACGGCGAGCACAAGAGAGACCCGATTGTAGTCGATACCGGTGGACATGCGGCGCGGAGAAGGGAATACCGTCGGCGTTGCCAGTGCCTGCAGCTCGCCGACAAGCGGCCGTGTTCCCTCAATCACACAGACCGCGCAGTTGCCGGAAACCCCCTCCGGACGATCCGCGAGCAAAAGCTCCGATGGACTTTCCACCTCGCGCAGTCCGGCGTCCGTCATTTCAAAGACGCCAAGCTCATTGGTCGAGCCGAAACGGTTTTTCATCGCGCGGATGACCCGGCAGTTCTGACGGCTTTCGCCCTCAAAATAAAGCACCGTGTCTACCATGTGCTCAAGCACCTTCGGACCGGCGATACTGCCCTCCTTGTTGACATGTCCGACGAGAATGACGGAGGTCCCGTCCGACTTGGCTTTGTTGATAAATACGCCGGCACATTCGCGGATCTGGGTGATGCTGCCCGGAACGGTGCCGCTTTCGCTGTGATACATGGTCTGGATGGAATCCACGATGATGATATCAGGTCCTAACTTTTTAGCATGAGAAAGGATCTTTTCCACATTGGTTTCCGTCAGAAGATAAATGCCGCCGCCATGGATACCGAGACGCTTGGCTCTCAGGGAAATCTGCGCCGCGGATTCCTCTCCCGAAACATACAGCACCTTGCGGTCTGCGGCAAGGCTCGCGCAGATTTGCAAAAGCAGCGTGGATTTTCCGATCCCCGGCTCGCCGGAAAGCAGTACGACGGAGCCTTCCACAAGACCTCCGCCGAGTACGCGGTCAAATTCGCCGATGCCGGTGGAACGGCGCAGATAATCCGGAAGCGCTTCCGAGGAAAGCGGCTGCGGCTCCGCCTCTCCGGCGGAGCGCGCCAGCATCGCCTGCCTGCGGGACGCGCTGGACTTTTCTGCGGGGCTTTCGCTTTCATAGGTTTCCTCGACAAATGTATTCCAGCTTCCGCAGCCGGGACAGCGTCCCATCCATTTTGCACTTTGATAATCGCATTCGCTGCAGACATAAACGGTCTTTGCTTTTTTCATCCTTGTGGCCTTTCGTCAGTTGTTTTCCGCGCTCCCGTTTATGTAATCGAGAACGGAGGCATAGATGCTCATGGCGAGCTTCATTTGATATTCTTCGGTCTTGAGCAGCTCCTTTTCCTCATAATTGGAAAGGAAGCCGCATTCGACGAGCACGGCCGGAATGTCCAGATGAGACAAAAGGTAGATGGAATCCCCTGCCGGCGTGGTCTTGCGCTCATTGCTCCCGTCCAGGTTTGACATGGCGTCTGCCTGTATCCGGTCTGCGAGAATTTTGCTGTCCTCGTTGTTTTCGGAATAATAGACCTGAAGCCCGCTGTATTTGGATATCGGAAATTTGTTCATATGGATGCTGACCAAAATGGAATTTTCATTTTCGCTTGCAATGGCGACGCGCGCATTCAGATCATCCAATTTTTTATGCTTGGAGGTGGACTCTGCAAGCTCGATATCTTCCTCTCTGGTCATGACCACATTTATATTGGCCGTTTTCATGAGGGCCGCGAGCTTTTTCGCTACCGCAAGGTTGAGGTCTTTTTCTTTTGTTCCGTCGTCGTCCGCCGATGCGCCGGCGTCTCTGCCGCCGTGCCCTGCGTCGATGACAATGGTATAAACGATATCCTCTCCTGTGCCTGCCGTCTTTACCGTTTCGGCATTTCTGCCAAGACGAATGCCGGCAAATACGGCGACCGCTATGAGCAGTACGGAAAACCCCGTAAATTTCAGGAAAAAGATAAAGGAATTTTTTGCTGTGGATTGGGACAACATACTCACCGCCGTTTTTTTTCATTTATTCCAGTTATATGAAAACGGCGGCAAAGTTATGTTTTGATCGGGAATTTTTTGGGAGAAAGAGACTTATTCTTTGGTTTTTTTGGAACCGAACAGGCTGAATTCCTTGGTTCCGAGATAATAGGCAAGCCCTGCGAACAGAGCGGGAAGAATGGATGCCGTGAGAAACGCATACGGAGATTCCGTCGCAAGCCGTAGTCCGATGGCATGCGCGTCCCAAATCAGCTCGATGCAGTAGGAGACGGCATATACATCCTGAAAGCCGGCATAGCTGTGATAGGTGTGGCTGACGATATATACGATATTTAAAAGAAAGCTGGGAATCGAGGCAATCAGTCCCAGATAAAGCCCTGTGAGGGAATTTAACTTTCCTCTGCCTCCCTCCCTCTTCAGCTTATCCTTTGCGCCGAGATTCCACATTTGTGAGCGGACGAGATAGTAATAGAAGGCGAAAACAAATAAGCTGATGACAACGCCGACAAGCTTCATTGTCTGGGTATATTCTACAACAAGAAAAATGGAGCTGCATAGGATGCTGAAGATGGCGAGCGCAAAATGCGTCGTTAAAAGCTTGGCGATCTCGCGGCTGTAGGTTTTCCAGAATTCTTTGAATTTCATAGGCTCTCCGATCCGGGCAGCCTGCACAGAGGCTGCAAACTGTGAAGAAGTAATTTTTGTTTCTCCTTTTTATTATATCGAAAAAACATGTTCTCTTCAAGGCAGATTTGAAAAATTTTCATAAACATGATAAAATGTTCACATTTAGAGGCTTGCTTTGAACGCATAGTCTCTTTGATCTGATATGGGATGCAGCGCAGGCTTTTTTTCTTTCAAATCATGTAGACAGGATACTCATTTTTAAAAAAGTGTGATATAATAAGAAAAAGGAGCGTGAAAATATGTCGGAGCATACAAAGGTCGCCTGTGATACCTCACCGGCGGTAGAACGTTTTTTGCGGTATAAGCTGGCGGTTCAGGGAAGGTCTGCGAAAACCGTAGAGGAGTATCGGATCGATCTGCATCTCTTTTTCCGTTATCTGATCGCGGCGCGCAAGGGGATCTCTCCTTCGTTGGAGGACTTCGACGAGGTATCCATCGCCGGCGTAGACAATGATTTTGTCAAAAGTGTGACCACGCTTGAAATTTTGGAATTCTTAGTCTATATGGCAAATGAGCGGCACAATTCCACCGCTTCGCGTGCGCGCAAGCTTTCTGCGATCAAAATGTTTTTTAAATATATGACCTCGGTGGAAAAAATCCTGGAAAAAAATCCCGCGGCCGATATTGAATCTCCGAAGCGCAAAGCCTCTCTTCCCAAATATTTATCGGAAAGCGAGAGCATCTCTCTTCTTACAAGTGTGCTCGAGGATTCAGAATCCCATACCAAAGAACGGGATTTTTGTATGATCACGCTGTTTTTGAACTGCGGAATGCGCCTTTCTGAGCTTGTCGGCATCAACCTTTCCGACATAGACCGGGAGCTTCGTTCGCTCCGTGTCCTCGGAAAGGGAAACAAAGAACGTATCGTCTATCTCAATGATGCCTGCCGCTCTGCGCTTTCCGCTTATCTGGAATGCCGGGCGCGCGGCTTGGATATGGTCAAGGATAAAAATGCGCTTTTTCTATCCCGGCTTGGGAAGCGGATCAGCAACAAGACGGTCCAATGGGTGGTCTATAAATATTTGGATGCGGCCGGCTTGGAATATAAGCACTTTTCGGTGCATAAGCTGCGTCATACGGCAGCGACCCTGATGTATCAGGAGGGCGGGGTGGACGTTCTTGCGCTCAAGGAGATCCTTGGACATGCCCAGCTTGGTACGACGCAGATCTATACGCATATCAACGATAAGCGGCTGGAGGAGGCTGTATCCAAAAATCCGCTGGCTCATCTGACCTCGGGTGCTCTCGTCGGGAAAAAGGATGGCGGAACGGACGAAAACAAGTGAAATTCCCTGAAAAATAAGGGAAAAATATCAAACAAATGTTTACATATCCGTTTTTTTGTAGTATAATCAAGATACGGCGGCGGAACCCAATTCCAGAAGATGACGGATGCCTGCCGCCGTGCTTTGCCGGTCGGAATGGCAGAACGCCGAATTCTGGCGGGGCTCCCCGAATTTTCGTCGGACCTCGAGCAAAGGCCTCTTCTGCGATGGTGCTGCGTTCCCTGGGCACGCATCCGAGAGGCCGACCGGCTGAAATTCAAGCCTTGGCACAGAGAGAGACTGCCGGATCAAGCGCAGTATTCTGGCAGGAGGCGAAAACGGGCCGTTTCTGAAGGGCGGGCGGCGCCGAATTGCCGTTATGCGCGAAAGGGGCAAAACCGGATGGACCGAGCTCGGTCCATCCGGTTTTGATTTTCTTTTGAATTGTGAAAAAAACAAAAATTTTTAAACAAAGCTATTCCATTTTAAGCGGCTTCGTGATAAGATAAAAGAAGGAATCCTGTGTGGAGACGGCAGCGCAAAGCCTTGGAGGCTTCGGGAACGGTATCCGATATGACTTTGACCTTGCCAAAGCTGTGTTCTGTCTCCATGGAACGCCGGAACCGATGCTGTAAAATTTCTTTTGCTCCATATTCCCATCGGCAGACGGGGACGCCCTTTATCGTAGATATGGCGTGGGGAAGGATTCCACTGTATAGAGGAAAGGGAAGACTTTTGCAATGAGGCTTTATAACACGCTGACAAAGACGATCGAAGAATTTGTTCCGAACGAGGCAGGAAAGGTGAAAATGTATACCTGCGGTCCGACGGTATATCATTTTGCGCATATCGGCAATTTGAGAACCTATTTGATGGAAGATGTGCTGGAGAAATTTCTGCGCTATGCGGGATATGAGGTTACGCGCGTGATGAACGTGACCGATGTTGGACATTTGACGAGCGACGGCGACACCGGAGAGGATAAAATGCTCAAGGGTGCGAAGCGGGAGCATAAAACGGTCCTGGAAATCGCAGATTTTTATGAAAAAGCGTTTTTTGACGATTGCAGCAGGCTGAACATTCGCAGGCCGGACATCGTGCAGCCGGCGACCGGCTGCATCGATGTGTTTATCCAGATCATTGCCGCCCTGCTGGAACGCGGCTATGCTTATATTGCAGACGGTAATGTCTATTTTGATACTTCCAAAGCAAAGGATTATGACGCGCTGTCCGGCCACAATACGGAAGAGCTGAAGGTTGGCGTGCGGGATGATGTATCGGAGGATCCCAACAAGAGAAATAAAAGCGATTTCGTGCTTTGGTTTACCAAATCCAAATTCGAGGATCAGGAGCTGAAATGGGAAAGCCCATGGGGACTTGGCTATCCGGGCTGGCATATCGAATGCTCGGGCATCAGCATCCGATATCTCGGCGAGCGGCTTGACATCCACTGCGGCGGTGTGGACAACATCTTTCCGCATCATACAAATGAAATCGCTCAAAGCGAGGCATATTTGGGTCATAAATGGTGTAATTACTGGTTCCATGTCCAGCACCTGAACGATGAAACCGGAAAAATGAGCAAATCCAAGGGAGAGTTTTTGACACTGTCTCTGCTGGAAAGCAAAGGCTATGATCCGATGGCATATCGGCTTTTCTGCCTCCAGAGCCATTACCGCAAGCCGCTGACATTTAGTTATGCGAACCTTGACAATGCGGCTGCGGCTTATGTGAAGCTTGCAAGGCGGGTCGCGGGACTTTCGGCAGAGGGCCCCATCGATGCCGGTGCGTTGGAGCGCTATCGCGCAGCGTTTATCGACGCGGTCGGACAGGACCTCAATACCGCGCAGGGACTTACCGTGCTTTACGATATGCTGAAGGATGCGTCGCTTGGCGACGCGACCAAGCGGGCGATCGTCTCCGATTTCGACCGGGTATTCTCGCTGGATCTGACGAAGCGTCCGGCGGAAGAGAAGACTCCTGCCGCAGATGAGACGGATGCGTGGATCCTGCAAAAAATTGCAGAGCGTGCCGAGGCAAAGCGGGCAAAGAATTACGCGCTTGCCGATGCCATCCGTGCCGAATTGCTGGAAAAGGGGATCGTGCTCACGGATACCAAGGACGGAACCACGTATTCCCGATAATATCAATTTGTATAAAATATAATATACGATAGTATAAATTAAGGTTGCGATATGAAGGATGAGAAAAAAATAAAAGTCGGATTTGTTTCCCTTGGATGCTCCAAGAATCTGGTGGATACGGAGGTCATGCTGGCAAAGCTGGTAGCCGCGGGGTATGAAATTACGCCTGAGGACATAGAAGCGGACGTGATCATCGTCAACACTTGTGCATTTATCGAAAGTGCAAAGGACGAAGCAATTGAAAATATTCTGGATGTCGCATGGCTCAAGGAGCATCGCACCCTGCGTGCGATTATCGTAACGGGATGCCTTGCCGAGCGGTATCGGGAGCAGATTTTTAAGGAGCTCCCGGAGGTAGATGCCGTGCTTGGCGTCGGGAGCTATCATCATATAGCGGAAGCGGTGGAAAGTGTTCTTGCAGGGAAGAAATATTCTTCCTTTGAGGATAAAAATACGTCGCCGCTTGGCGGTGAACGCATCGTGACGACGCCGGAATATACGGCCTATCTGAAGGTCGCGGAGGGATGCGACAACCGCTGCACCTACTGTGCGATCCCATTGATACGAGGGCGTTTTCGCAGCCGTCCGATAGAGGAACTGGTCGCAGAAGCCAAGGAGCTTGAGGCGCTCGGCGTAAAGGAGCTGAATTTAATTGCCCAGGATACCACGCGGTATGGGCTGGATCTGTATGGGGAATACCGTCTGACGGCGCTGATTCGGGCGATCTGCGAGGCAACAAGCATTCCGTGGATCCGGATCCTTTACTGTTATCCCGACAAGATTACAGACGAGCTGGTGGAGGAGATTGGGACCAACGACCGCGTGGTCAAGTACATCGACCTTCCCATCCAGCATATCAGCGACCGCATCCTTTCGGCGATGAACCGGCATGGCGACGCTTCGATGATCCGATCGGTGGTGGAAAAGCTGCGCCGGGAGATCCCGGATATCTGCATCCGCACGACCGTCATTGTCGGTTTTCCGGGGGAAACGGATGCGGACTTTGATGAACTTTGCGAATATATTTCCGAGGCAAAATTCGACCGTTTGGGCGCATTCCCTTACTCCCGGGAAGAGGATACGCCGGCCTATGACCTTGAAGATCAGGTCGACGAGCAGGTAAAGCAGGATCGATATGATATTTTGATGCGTGAGCAGCTTCATATTGCGGAGCAAAAAAATGAGGCTCTGATCGGAAAGCGGATTACCGTGCTGTGTGAGGCATATGACTCTGCGGCGGAGATTTACTATGGCAGAAGTGCCCATGACGCACCCGACATTGATACAAAAGTATATTTTAAAAATGCGCTTGGCAAGAAGCGCATTGCCCCTGGCACTTTCGTTGAGGTGGACATCGAAGAGGCGATCGACTATGATCTTGTCGGCAGAGCCGCCGTTTAAATGAAAAAAGACCGCCGGAATGGCGGATAACTGGGAGGTTTCTTTGGAATGAAACTCAATTTGCCTAACAAACTCACAGTTGCGAGAATGGTGATGGTGCCGTTTCTCATGGTATTCATTGCTTTTGACTTTGGACTTGGCGTGTGGTCAAGGCTGATTGCCGCCGCCTTTTTCGGGATCGCATCTTTTACGGATTTTGTGGATGGACATATCGCCCGGCGCGACGGATTGGTTACCAATTTCGGGAAATTTCTGGATCCGCTGGCAGATAAGCTGATGGTATTCGTCGCGCTGATTTCTCTTTGCTATGTGACGGGCAGGGATGAGGGAGGAAGCATTTATGGCATTCTGCTGCTGGCGGCGACGGTTATCGTTATTTTCCGTGAGCTTGCTGTGACGTCTATGCGTATGGTGGTCACCAATACGGATGGGATTGTGATTGCGGCAAATTCTCTTGGAAAAATCAAAACCTGCACGCAGATCCTGTTTATACTGGCGGCGCTGATCGAGCCTATTTTCTGGGGAGCGCATCTTGTCTCCTATATCACGATGGCTGCAATGGCTGTCATGACGATATGGTCCGGTGTTTCTTATTTCCGAAGTTATTGGAAATATATCAATCCCGCCCAATAAGAGCGGCTGTAGGATTCAATTTTCTGATTTTCCGGCACGAATGAAAAATGTGATTTTCTTGGAATAAAAATTCCCTTGACAATATCGACGGTGCAGTATACAATATAAGCAGAAGGGAATATACCGGTTTTTCCCGGATGAGAGGGAAGTCCGGCTCTGATTGATTTTGAAAGGATTCTATTTATTATGGCAGATGAGATGTTTGACGCTGAAATCATTACCTTGACGGATGAAGACGGCAATGAAACGGAATTTGAAGTGATCGCTTCTCTCGAGCTCGATGGAACCGTTTACTATGCGCTGATGCCGGTTGCGGACAATGATAACGGAGACTGTGTGATTTTAAAGCTGGAAGAGGATGAAAACGGAGAGGAAATTTTATCCACCATCGATGATGACGATGAATACGATCGTGTTGCCGACGCTTTCGATGATGAGGTATTCTCGGAAATCGATTACGATGAAGAAGAATAATCTTCGCCTATCTGCATATATTATGGATAGTCCTCTGAGGGAGGAAACATAGGATGATAGAGAATCAGTCCTGCCCCTCTCGTGATGTGTCATAAATTAAACCTACAACCTTTTCTTGGAGCCTTTACCTGATATGGGTATGCAGACCTCCCGAACGGTCCTGCCAATGTCACGACCGTCCCCGGACGCTGGGAGCACAAAGTATCGGCGCGGGCACCTACCTTGCTTTATGCAGGGCATTAATTTTGACATACACGGCCGGGTGGGTTTCTATTGATTCGAATCTTGAAAACAGCCGCAGGAAACTGCGGCTGTTTTGCTGATGGGAAATATAAAAAAGGGCAGAGCCGTATGGCCCTGTCCTTTTTCTTTTGTCTTTATGATGAAATCAAGCTTCGTGAGAGCTAATCTTCTCAACGGTCGTCTGGATGTCGTTTGCAATGGTAGCTGCATTTCTGTCAGCCCATCTTGTAACATTGTTGGTGCCATCCGTAATAAAGCCGCTGAAGTAGCCTTCATTGCCGGACCACCACAGATATCCGGGATCATAGGTGCGGGTGTCGAGGATGATTTCGAGCATCTCAGCGGAATCCGCATCGTTGCAGTATTCATAGCTGTAAGCCTCGATCCAAGCCGGACGAACGAGATACTTGGAATGGAATCCATAGACCTCGAGGAACTGGCCCATTCTTGTGATATCGGAAACAGAGGTCGGTACCGCATATGCATAGAAGTGGTTGTCGACGTAGTGTGCGTAATTTTCCTGTGTCTCGCTGTAGAGCGGATAGGGAACCAGACCAACGGAAACACCTTCGGTATCCTTCATTCTTTCCAGAACATCCAGAACCTCGGAAGCGAAGAGCGTTCTTGCACCCTCCATCGCAGTCTGAACATCGGTATAACCGAGCGTCTCGGCACCGGTCGTGTTCCAAACCGTGATAGCGGTATCGATCACATCGTTCCATGCGCTTGCGTTGTTCGTAACAGAAAGGCTCAGCGCGCCGTCGTTGTTTTCAATGATGGAAAGGCCGGAGGCGACATGCAGACCGTGTGCCGCATGAGCGGTTCTGACCCATCCCAGAATATCGCCCTCAGAATAATGATATTCCGAGTTACCGCTCGTATCCTGAGCAGATGCGATAATCATTTCGACGAATTTATCCATCGTCCATTCTTTGTTTCTGACAAGATCATAGATGTTGTCTGTGATCGGAGAATTCTCCAGCACAGTCTTGTTGACCATGATCGCGTGCGTTGCGCTGAAAGAAGAAAGCGCAAAGTCACCGATAATCGTATAAAGCGTCATGGTACCGTCGGTTTTCTTAATGCTGTAGGTATCCACGAAGTTCTGGTCCCACCATGTATTCTCGAAATCGATTCCGAGGTTGTAAAGGTTATAGACCTGACCCGCTTCTGCCGTGGTTTTTCCACCGTATTTTACAGTGTACAGCTGGATGTTCTCCTGACCGCCGGTGATGTCCGCCTGTACGAGCGAACCCGGGTCGGCGGTTGCCTCTACTTTAATGGTGCAGTTGTAAAGCTTCGCCATCGTGTCGTTTCTCAAACGGACCGCAACGCTGATGGTGTCGGTGCCATCGGAATATACTTCCTTCGCAGCGTTCCAGCCGTCAGTGACACCGTCGTCTGCAGCGATGGTAAAGGTCGCGCCGCCGAAATCGACGTTCTCAAAGCCATAAGGCTTGCTGTAGCCATCAGGCTCGGCCGTGGTATCCGGTGTCGACTCGGTCGTATCGCTTGTACCATCCGTGCCGCCTGTCGTTTCTCCCGGCGTATCTGTTCCTGATGTGTTGTCGCTCCCGCTTCCTGCCGTGGTGTTGGTCGTGGAGGAGGCGCCCGTCGTTTCCGCGGGGTCATCGCCGCATCCTGCCATCAGACACACAACGAGAATCATCGAGAGAGACAGAACAATTGCCAGAAATCTCTTCATAAAATGAATCTCCTTTGCTTGAAAATTTTTAACCGTTCGCAAAAAACGTAAAAAAGAACGCGAACGTTTCTACCAAATAGTATAGCATTGTATGCGGAATTTGTCAATACTTATCGCTTGTTTCTGGAGGATTTTCGTTATTTTTCATAAAATAATTAGAAAATTTTGAACAAGAATACAAAATTAACTTTGTATATGATTCGGCAAGCATTGGAAAGGACAGGAAAACAGATGGGAATATTTTCGTTTTCCTGTCCGCTTTCCCATGACGAATTGCAGCCTTTGCATTAAGTCTCCGCCATGGAAGACGATTCCATATAGCTGTGATATCCTCGCAGCTGTCCGGGGGTCGAACCGAAAACGATATAATCGATTTCTACGGTGCTGCCGGCTTTGATGAGGGCCCTGCTGTCCAGACGGTTGAAGTATTCGGCATAGACGTCATAATCCGCTGCGGTTTCGCCTTCTGCAAAGGCGTTGTTCAGATAAGCGTTGGCATAGGAGCAGGTAGAACCGAGAAGGTGGAATTTCAATCCGGAAACGGCGGTGTTTTGCTTCCATGTCCAGTTGTTCCCAGGGGCTTGTCCGGGAAGCAGTACGCCCTTGCCGGAGGCGTAATTCGCCGCATAGCAGAGGTCATAGATATAGGTTTCAAAATTCGCTTTCTGCTTTCCGATCGACATGACCATGAATTGAGTGGAGGCGTAGGCTGTCGCGTTGTTGAATTGGACAGCGATCTTATCGTTGTCCGTCGGATTTGCAATTCGGATCTTCATATATTGGTGATACCCGCGCCACATATCCTCTTTTCCAACATTATCGAATGTGAAGGGAAAATTTGCCCATGTCCCATAGCCGGAGCGCAGCTCGTCGTCAAAGTCATAGGAAATGAGCTTGTCAAAGTGGATGGCAAAATCATTCATGGCGTAATAGCAGGTGTTGGTGCCGCGAAGAAAATACTGGGAGTCGTCCGTGCTTGCAGCTTCTCCGGCGGCTTGAAAGGTCCCATCCTTTTTTGCCGTGAGCTTGAGAGTGTCCTCGGTAAATTCGACGGACAAAAATTCATTGTTATAGGTCATCAGTCCGACGATATATTCGTGTGTGGTCATTTTGTTGTCCTGGGCAAAGGATTTGGTCCCGAAGTCCAGACGGGCAAATATCGGGAGGGTTGTGGAAAAGGGGGAGGTGTCCGGTCCCACGTGCTGTGCTGTTGTCGTGCCTTCCGGATTGCCTGTGATGATCTCGGAGGAAGAGCTGTCATCCCCCGTGACGATGTCGGTCATATGGTCGGTCCCGGAGGTCATGCCGGTATGACCGGTCGTACTGCTTGTGCCTGCGGTCCCGGATGTGGTTTCTTTTCCGCCGGTGCCACCCGTCGTCGTCTCATCTGCATCTCCGAAGCATCCGGTAAGGACGAGGCAAAATATCAGCAGACTGCTGATAAGAATCAGGATTTTTTTCATGATAATCGTTCCATTCCGCCGTCAAACGCGGATGCGTGAAACGGCAATTTTAATCGTACGGATAGGATTGCTGAGACGATCACGGTCAGCATCTTCGTCCCGCAGACGCAGGGAAGTCGCATTTTCGTCTGCTTGGGGCGCAAAGCAAAAGAAATTTTCGCTTTTCCGTAATTTGAGTTTTTGCAGTTGAATGGAACGTTATGCACCGGCATATGCTTGAAAATGTTAGAAAAAAGACGCTTCCAAAAGGAAGCGTCTTTTCAAAAATTTTAATTTTTGATTATGCTGCGTTCGAGGAATCCTCGATGTAGCTGGTGTAAGCATTCAGCTGATCCAGAGAAGAACCGAAGATGATGTAGTCGACCTCTACGTGGTCTCCCTGATTGATGTTCTTACGAGTATCGGCTTTGCCGGAACCGTAAGCACCAAGCAGGTGGAAACGAAGAGATGCGATTTCCTGAGAGTTCTGCCAGTTCCAGTTGTTTGCACCGACATCTCCCGTCTCTCTTGCATCTTCCACGTGACCGAAGTAGTTGCGAGCGCCGCCGGACTGTGTTTCCTGACGTCCTGCCCATGCAAGGAACTGGATGTCATAGATGTAGGACTTCCATTCGTTGGTGGGTGTTGCGGTGAGATTGTCCGTGCTCGACGAGGTGGGAGCGCCGCCCTGCAGGAACATGTAGGACGCGATCTGTGTCGTCGAATAAGACTGACCAGGAACTGCGAACTGCATGGAGATCATGTTGTTGTCCGTAGGATTGAGGATACGGATCTTCATGTACTGATGATGGCCCTGCCAGCCCTTGCCGACATTGGCGGTGGAAATCGGATAACCGACCCAAGTGCCCCAGCCCGGTCTGAGCTGCTCGTCGAAATCGTATGTAACGATATTATCGAAGCAGATAGCAAAAGCGCCGGTATCCATGCCGGATGTGTAGCTCTTTGTAGCCCAGATCACCATGGTATCCTCGGTGAATTCGATGGTGAGGCTGGAGGAGTCATACGTAAGAATGCTCACGATGTATTCGTGAGAAGTCTTTCCTTCTGCTTCCGCCTTGGTGTCCGTACCGAAATCGAAACGAGCATAGAGCGGAACCGTCGTGCCGGACGTGATCGTCGTGTCATCGGCAGGCTCCGACGAGGTGGTTTCTGTGGGCTTAGTCGTATCAGACGTCGTTGTGTCGGACGTCGTCGTGTCAGACGTTGTAGCCGTTGTACCGGACGTCGTTGTGTCAGACGTTGTAGCTGTCGTGCCCGTTGTGTTCGAGGTACCGGTTGTGGCTGTCGTACCGGGCGCCGCAGTCGTCGTCTCTTCCGGATCATCACCACAGCCGACCATAGCAAGTACAGCGAAGAGCATAACAACTACCAGCAAGAGTGATAAAAGTCTCTTCATACAAATAGAATCTCCTTTTTTAGAATTAAAGATTTTTCTTACCGTACAAGATATCGTCTGAAAATACCTCGCACCGTGATTACTGTTATTGTATCACCAAACTTGAATTTTGTCAATACCCATAAAAAAATAGTGCTTTAAAATGCCTTCGATTTTCAATAAATTTATGTCTTCTCATACTTTTTTTGTTAAGTTTGTGTGATTTTTCATGCGGTAAAAACGCGCGGATTGTCTAAAGCTGTCTTTTTTGGAGAATTTCACATTTTAAATCACAAGCGGGCTTCCTTTTAACCTTTCTGCCAAATATATATGCTTCCGAACAGCTTGTCATGACAGAGCAAAGCAAAAAAGGAAGGCCGCCGCCTTCCTTTTTTGCTTCTGGCAATTCTATTAGTCCTCGTAATACGTTTCGTCGTCGATCGGAGTGACCGTGACATACGTGAGGGGATCCTCGCATTTGTCATCTTTGTAGATTTCAAAATGGAGGTGAGGAGACTGGGAAATTTCCACGAGCGCGGTATCTCCGATTGCGCCGATCTCATCGCCCGCCTTGACGGTGACGCCCTCGGCGATGCCTTCGGGGATCACGGTCTGAAGGTTCTGATAGACGGACTTATAGCCGCCGTTATGGGAGATGACGATGGTTTGGCCCATCATCGGATCCAGCGTGACGGATTCGATGATTCCGTCCGCTGCGGCGTAAACGGGAGTGCCGGCATCCGCCTCGATGTCAACGCCGAGATGGACGCGGTAGTCCTCCATCGTGTCCGAATAGACCGGGATTTCGGCAGACCATTCCTTTGATATGTTGCCGTTTGTCACAGGAGAAATGAACGTCACGTCATCGGCAACAATCGGTTCGTCGCCGGGCTTTGTCGTCTGCTCGGGCGCCGTTGTTCCGGTGGTCTGGCCGGGCGTCGTTCCGGTCGTATCGGAGGGGTTGGGCTTTGTGCGCTTGCTGGATACGACGGCGACGATGGTAACGACGATTGCGGCAACGACAAGGAGCGCCAGCGCGATGGTAAGTCCGCGCGTCATCTGCTTTTTCTTTTGATTCTGATTCATAAAAACAATTCCTTTCCGCCTTTCGGCTAAGTGGACTGTTTCTATTGTCGCCAGAATTTTGCGGCTTATACAAAAATATGAAAAAAATGCAGATCTTGCGGGATTTTTTCACAGGAAGGGCACGAGAATCAATCGGAAATCATATAGCCGCAGCCCCTGACCGTGGAGATGAGGCGGATCCGGAAACGGTTATCGATTTTGGTGCGCAGATAATTGATATAGACGTCGACGACGTTCGTATCGTTTTCAGAATCTTCAAATACGCGTTCCAGTGCTTCCGCGCGGGAAACAGGCCTTCCCTTGTTTTCCAGCAGCAGGCGCAGCAGGGCGAATTCGCGGGCGGTGAGCTCGATTTTTTCCCCTTTATAGTAGGCGGAGCGCAGTGCTTCATCCAGTGCGAGGAATTGCGAGGGCGGCTTTCGTCTCTGCGGACGCAGCTCCTCCTTGCCTGCGCCGTTTTCAACGAACACGGCATCCAGAAAATCCTCGACGACGAATGGACGCACGACTGCATAATAACGGGTCAGTTCCTGCGTCGGGATGCGGGCGAGCTCCTCCGGATAGCCGATGACGATGGCCTCGCAGGAGGGGGGAGGCGCAATCATGCCGTCAAGCAGCAGCCCCGCGTCAATGACGGCAAGCCTGACATCCTCGAAGACGGCATCCGTCTGTCCGGCGTGAAAAACCATTTCACAGGAAATCCTGCGTTCGGAAAATTCGAGCTCCAGCATCCTTGCATATACGGCGTCCCTTATGGCAATGAGGACCTTCATGGCAGAGCCTCCTTTGGCGATTTATTCTTTTTCGATTTTTTCGACCGAGCTTCCCGCGGCGGGAACTTTTATCTTCCGGCATTTTTCATAGTTTTTATAGTGACGCTCAGGGGTCCGCGTGGCGAGGACGACCTTCTGTCCCTTTTTCAGAGAAAACAGCGTCGCGCCGGAGGCAGTCCTCGTCGCTTTCACCGGAATCAGCTTGGTATTGATATAGATCGCCTTGCCCGCGTCGCTTGCGAGCAGCAGGTCGAACGGCGCCTCCTCATAAAACGCGCCGACAAGCGGGGAAGCGTCAGAATAGGCGCCGACGAGCTTTTTGCGCGAGGCCTTGGTTTCGTAGGAGGATACGGGGACGCGCACGCCCTTTCCGTTTTCAAAAAGATAGACGAAATACTGGTCTTCGGGATAGCCGGCGAGAGGCTTCATCGCCATGACGCGCTCTCCCTCCTCGAAGCCGAGCTTCGCGGGAACGTAATCGCCGAGCTGGGAGGCCTTCTTGGATTCGAATTCGCTTGCTTTCGCCTTATAGATCTTCTGTCTGTCGCTGACAAAGAGGATCTCCGAGATATTTTCGGCGTCCTCCATCTGCGTGACCTCGTCTCCGGGCTTGAGCGCCTGCTCGTCCCCGCCGCGCAGAGACTGGAGCGTGATCTTCTTGAAATAGCCCTCACGGGTGAGGATCAGCTTGACATTGTAGTTTTCAACGAAATCCTTTTCGTCGTATTCCTCGACGCTGTCCTCAAAGACGAGCTTGGTCTTGCGCGGGACGGCATATTTTGCCTTGATCTCCTCTAACTGCTTGACGATGCGATTTTTCAGCTTGCGTTCGGATTCAATGATGGATTTGATCTCCGCGATTTCCTTTTGAAGCTGCTCGATCTCCTTGATACGCTCCAAAATATATTCGCGGTTCAAATGACGCAGCTTGATCTCCGCGATGTATTCCGCCTGCACCTCGTCGATGCCGAAGCCTGCCATGAGGTTCGGGACGACCTCGTCGTCTTTTTCCGTTTCCCGCACGATTTTGATCGCTTTGTCGATGTCGAGCAGGATCTCACCGAGTCCGAGCAGCAGATGGAGCTTTTCGCACTTCTTGGCAAGGTCGAAGGACAGCTCCCGCTTTACGCAGGTCATCCGGAATCGGATCCATTCGTCGAGGATGCCGCGCAGACCGAGCTGCCGCGGCGCGCCGTCGATGAGTACATTGAAGTTGCAGGCGAAGGCATCCTCCAGCGGCGTTTTTTTGTAAAGCTTGGTCATGAGCTTGTCCGGATCGGTCCCGCGGCGCAGGTCGAGCGTCAGCTTGAAGCCGTTGAGGTCGATCTCGTCGCGCACGTCGGTCACTTCCTTCAGCGTGCCCGCTTTAATCATATCCGTAAGCTTTTTCAGGATAAGCTCGATGGAGGTCGAGTAGGGAATCTCCAAAATATCGATGCAGCCCGCGTCCTTGTCATAGACGTAGCGGGCGCGCAGCGTGATGTTGCCGCGTCCGGTCTCGTAGACCTCGCGCATGCGGTCGCGGTTATAAATGAGAAGCCCTCCGACGGAGAAGTCCGGCGCCTTGATGATGTCGAGCAGCTCGTCCGTCGTCGTCCCTGCATTTTTCAGCACGGCGATGGCGCCGTCGCAGACCTCGCCGAGATTGAAGGAGCAGATCTGGCTCGCCATTCCGACGGCGATGCCCATGTTCGGGGATACGAGGATGTTCGGGAACGCCGTCGGGAGCAGGACCGGCTCCTTCATGGTGTTGTCATAGTTGTCGACAAAATCGACGGCGTCGCGGTCGATGCCGCGGAAGATCTCCGCGCAGATCGGGTCAAGCTTGACCTCGGTGTATCGCGACGCGGCGAACGCCATATCGCGGCTGTATACCTTGCCGAAGCTTCCCTTGGAATCGATGAGCGGGTGCAGCAGCGCTTCGTTTCCGCGCGTGAGACGGACAAGCGTCTCATAGATCGCCATGTCTCCGTGGGGATTGAGCCGCATCGTCTGTCCGACGACATTGGCGCTTTTGGTCCGGGGCCCGGTGAGCAGCCCCATCTTATACATCGTATAAAGGAGCTTTCTGTGCGAGGGCTTGAAGCCGTCGATTTCCGGGATCGCACGAGACACGATGACGCTCATGACGTACGGCATGTAATTTTTTTCGATGGTATCGGTGATCGGCTGGAGCATGACCTCCGCCGGCGTGATTTCCTTTTTTTCCGTTTTTTTGCTTTTCGCTCTTGCCATTGCGGTATCCGTTCCTTTCGCTTAAATGAGGAAGATCAGATATCTGCCTCTGCCAGATATTCGCGGCCGTATTCGGCGATGAATTTTTTTCGTTCCGATAGGTCGTCTCCGAGCAGCGTCTCAAAAATGTATTCGGTTTTGGCTCTGTCGGCCTCCATGATTTGGATGAGTCTGCGCGTTTCGGGGTTCATCGTCGTCTGCCACATCATGTCCGGCTCGTTTTCGCCGAGTCCCTTGGAGCGCTGAAGCGTATATTTGGCGCCGCCGAAGCCGGCGACGATTTTCTGCTTTTCACTTTCGTCATACGCGAAATAGATCTGATTTTTGCAGGTGATCTCATAAAGCGGCGATTCCGCGATATAGACGCGTCCTTCCTTGATGAGCGTCGGAAGCAGCCGGTAAAAGATCGTCAGGATCAGCGTGCGGATCTGGTATCCGTCCTCGTCGGCATCGGTGCAGATGATGATCTTGCTCCATTTGAGCTGACCGATGTCGAAAGCCTCCTGTGATTTTCCCTTTCCCCCGACCTCGACGCCGCAGCCGATGACCTTTAAAAGATCCACAATGATTTCGCTTTTGAAAATGCGGTCGTAGTCGCTTTTGAGACAGTTGAGCGTCTTGCCGCGCACCGGGATGATCGCCTGGAATTCGGCGTCGCGGCCGAGCTTGCAGGAGGTCATGGCGGAGTCGCCCTCCACGATGTAAAGCTCGCGGCGCTCCGGGTCGCGGGAGCGGCAGGAGACGAACTTTTCCACGCGGTTTGCCACATCGTTCTGGGAGGAGAGCTTCTTTTTCAGATTGAGCCTTGTGCTTTCCGCGTTCTCGCGGCTGCGCTTGTTGACCAGTACCTGTCCCGCGATCTTTTCGGCGTCGGCGGGATTTTCAATGAAATAGATATCCAGCTGCCGCTTCAAGAAATCGGTCAGCGTTTCGGTGATGAATTCGTTGGAGATCGCTTTTTTCGTCTGATTTTCATAAGAGGTCTGCGTAGAAAAGCTGTTGATGATGAGTACGAGGCAGTCCTCGATGTCGCCGAAGGTGATCTTGCTTTCGCTCTTATTGTATTTTCCGTTTGCTTTGAGGTATTTGTCGATGGCGTACACGAACGCGGTGCGCGTCGCCTTGTCCGGCGAGCCGCCGTGCTCGAGAAAGCTCGAATTGTGATAGTATTCGATGAGGTTGACCGTGTTGGAGAAGCAAAACGCGATCTCCGCCTTGAAGCTGTATTCGGGCTTGTCCGCGCGGTCGCGTCCGCGGGCTTCCGTTTTCCAGAGAACAGGCGCGGTGAGCGCCGTATCGCCGACGACGCGGGCGATCTGGTCTTCGATCCCGTGCTCGTAATAAAATTCCTTCTCGTCGAAGGTCCCGTCCTCGTTTTGCCAGCGGAAGCAAAAGCGCAGGCCGGCGTTGACGACCGCCTGACGGTCGAGCATGCTTTCATAATATTCGCGCGGGATATCCGTCGCGGTGAAGACCTCGAGGTCCGGTTTCCAGTAGACGACGGTCCCCGTGCGCTGCTCTTTTTTGGAGACGAGCGGCGTGCGGATAAGCTCGCCGTCCGGCTCGCCCTTTTTGAAATTCATCTCGAGCATTTCCGTGCCGCGGTAGGACTGAACCTTCATGAATTCGGAGCTGTACTGCGTCGCGGCAGCGCCGAGTCCGTTGAGTCCGAGCGAGTATTTGTAGAGCGCGTCATCCCCCGCGTTGTTGTTGTATTTGCTGCCGGCGTACAGCTCGCAGTAGACGAGCTCCCAGTTGTATTTGCCTTCGTTCTCGTTGTAGTCGAGCGGGACGCCGCGTCCAAAATCCTCGATGCGGATGGAGCCGTCGCGGTAGACGGTGATGTTGATCTTGTCGCCGTAGCCCTCGCGCGCCTCGTCGACGGCATTGGAGAGAATCTCAAAGACGGAGTGCTCGCAGCCCTCCAGTCCGTCCGAGCCGAAAATGACCGCCGGACGGCTGCGGACCCTTTCCGCTCCCTTGAGCATCGTGATGCTTTTGTCATCATATACATTTGTCTTTTTTGCCATATAATCTCCTTTATGCCGCATAATGGCGGGATATTTCTCGTGAACGCGCGGCGCACGCAGGGGACGCTCTCCGCAAAAAATCGGGACAAGTGCTCTCTCTCTGTTGATTTATCGGAATTTTCTGCTATAATGAAAGAAAGAACGCGGCAAGCGGAGGCGGACGGCATCCGCCGCGGAATATCCGCTCTTACCGTTCTTCTACCCTAATATTATAACATACCTGTTTTGTGTAATCAAGGAAAAATTTTTTGAAAAAGCGTAAGCGATGGGATAGATAAGCGATGAAAACAATATGGGAAAAAGAGAAAATCGAATATTTCGGCGTGATCCCGTTTTCCGCCTGTCTCTGCCGCAGGCCCGATATCATCGAGCGCCGCGGCGTTCCGGCGGAGCGGATCCGGAGCGCGGTTCTGTTCCTCGTTCCATACTTTGTGAACGACGGGGCGGGGAACGTGTCGTACTATGCCCGTTCCTGCGATTATCATCTTTACTGCGAAGGACTGTTTGCCCGCGTTATCCCTGCGCTGGAGGAGCGCTATGGAGAACGGTTCCTCGGCTTTGCGGACAAGTCCCCGATTCAGGAAAACACCGCCGCGTCTATGGCAGGACTTGGCGTCGTCGGGGACAATTTCATGCTGATAAACGAGAAATACGGCTCGTTTGTCTTTGTGGCGGAGCTTCTTTCGACGGCGCCGCCGGAGGCGCTCGGCTTCTCCGGCGGGACGCCGGAGCCTTCTTTCTGCTCCCACTGCGGCGCATGCCGTCGCGCCTGTCCGATGACGCGGGACGGGATGGAATGCCTTTCCGCTGTGACTCAGAAAAAGGGAGCTTTGACGGCGCAGGAGACGGAATATTTGAAAAAATACGGCTATGCGTGGGGCTGCGATATCTGTCAGCTTGCCTGTCCGATGACGAGAAAGGCGGTGGAGTCCGGCGTACAGACGCCGATTGCGTTTTTTCATGAAGAACGGATCCCTGTGCTGACGGCGGCGCGCCTTTCCCAGATGGAGGAAGAAGAATTTCGCCGGCGTGCCTTTTCCTGGCGCGGCAGAGAGCCGCTTTTACGGAATTTGAAGATCCTCGGAGAATCGTTTCCGTATAATTTTATCCTCTGTGATTCAAATTAAATCGAAAGAGGTGAGAATTTTTGACGGAAAAGGAAATCCGAAGGCAGCTTCGGCGGCTGAAGTCGGAAAACCGCCGCCTGCGGCGTGAAAACGACTATCTGCGTCATCGCGCGGTCCAGCTGGGGGACAAAGCGTCCGCCGAAGACGATAGGGAAGCGCGTGTCATGCGGGAAACGGTGAGGAATCTGTCGGTCTCAAGATCGCGGACCTATTTCGGCTATCTGATGCTGTCGCTGAAATCCAGCCGCGTCTTTCGATTTTATGATAGAACGTCGTTTGCGGTGCGGAACTTTTTCTTTGCGTCGAAGCTGTGGAAGATCATCACGGGGATCGCTGCCGTGCTTGGGATCAGCGCTCAGGTGGTCTTGACGTTAGGGGTTTTGACCGTGCTTCTGCC
The DNA here is from genome assembly GCA_944381075.1 of uncultured Clostridia bacterium. GTDB lineage: Bacteria > Bacillota > Clostridia > Oscillospirales > CAG-272 > QALR01. Next base: position 62,477 of record CALWJT010000011.1, on the reverse strand, counting down.
TGCGGCTTTTGTCCTGTCTGTCATTGTGACGGTGGTCGGCATATTTGCGCACAAAAAATGGAATCGGGCGTTCGAGCGAATCCTTGCCGGAGAGCGCCTTTATGTCCTGTTCGCGCCGAAGGGAAACCGCGGCAGCGGCTATTTTTCCGCTATGGCGCGCGATTTTGCGGAGGAGGGCGTCGTGCTCATCGTGTCGCGCTCGCTCTCCTACTGCGGCTTTTCCGGAGCCAGAGCGGCGGGCGGAAACATGTATTTGATCCACACGAGCTATTATTTTTCTCTGGCGAAGCGGTTCGGCCTTGCGGGTACGAAGCGTATCATTAAAATCACTTGAAAGGAGGTGTCATCCGTGATCGGCTTTGTCTGCGGCAGAAGCGGTTCGGGAAAAAGCGAATGGGTCTATGCCAGAATGGCGGAAGCCGCGGAAAGCGGGCCTGTATTTTTGCTTGTGCCGGACAGAGAAGCGGTGGCGGCCGAGAGCCGGGCGGCAGAGCTTTCCGGCGCGGGGAATATCGATGTTGTAACGTTCCAGCGCCTTTGCAACTATGTGTTCCGCCGGTATGGAGGCCTGTGCGCGGACTATATCGGTTCGGGCGCGAAGAAGCTTGTCATGCACCGCGTCCTTGCGGCATTGTCTCCGGCCCTTGCGGAATATGGCGGCGCGCACGGCTTTGGACTTGCCGAAAAGCTGACGGCGGCGCGCACGGAGCTGTATCAGAACAAAATCACGCCCGCAGACCTTGTACGTGCCTCCGACGCGCTGGAGGCGCATACGCCTGTTCGGGCGAAGGCCTCGGATCTCGGCGTGATTTTCGCGGCGTTCGATGCGGAGGTCGCCGCGAAATGGGAGGATCCGGACGGCATTCTCTCCAAGGCGGCGGACCTGTTAAGGGAAAACGATTTCTTTTCGGGAAGCACGGTTTTTGTCGATTCCTTCACGTCGTTCTCGGAGCAGCAATATGATCTCATTTCTCTGATGATGGCAGGTGCCGAGCATGTCTACATAACGCTGTCCTATCTGCCGGAGGACGACGACGCGGCGGCGGGACTCATCGCCGATACGGCGCGCCGTCTGCGGCGCGCCGCAAGGCGCGCGGACAAAGAGAAGGATGTGCGGGAGATCTCTTTGCGCGGGACGAAGCGGTACCGCAGCGAGGAGCTGGCGTTTCTTTCCGAGCATATCGCAGAAACGGGAGCGGTCCGCTCTGTCTGGCGGGATGCGCCGCGGGATATCCGGCTTGTCCGGGCGGCGAATGCGTTTTCGGAGGCCGAGGCAGCGGCGCTCGATCTTCTGGGGAAGATCCGAAAGGGAGCCCGGTTCCGGGAAATCGCCGTTATCGTGCGGGATGCCGCTGCTGCCCAGGGGGTCGTGGACGCCGTTTTCCGAAAATATGAAATCCCGTATTTTCTGTCCGACCGTGTGGAAATTTCGGAAAAACCGCTGGTGAAGCTGATCTTTTCCGCCTTTGCCGTCTGCGAGCGCGGCTTTTGCGCGGAGGATGTGATCGCTTATATCAAGACGGGGCTTTCGGGAATCGATCCGGACGAGGTCAGTCTGCTTGAAAATTACATCGTAAAGTGGAACCTGCGCGGGAAGATGTTTTACGGGGAAGATGCGTGGAACATGAGTCCCGAGGGATACGGCAGGTCGCTTTCTCAGGCGGATATGGATACGCTTGCCAGGCTTTCGGAGATCCGGCGCCGTGTGATTTCACCGCTCAGGGCATTTTCCGCCGCTCTGCGCACGGTGAAAACGGTAAAGGAACGGGCGGCGCTTTTGTTTGACTTTCTTTCCGGGCTCGGCGTTCCGGAAATGCTTTCCTCTCAGGCGGAAGCTGCCAGGACGCGCGGGGACCTTGCCGCAGCGGCCGAAACGGTCCAGCTTTGGAACGTTTTCTGCGGCGCCTTAGACCAGCTTGTCGTGTCCTGCGGTGAAATGGAGGCCGCGGCGCCGGAATTTTCACAAATGCTGCAGGCGATTCTCTTTGAGACCGACATTGGAAAGATCCCGACGTCGGTGGACGAGGTAACGATTTCATCTGCGTCTCAGACGGTGCCGGGACATCCGAAATATGTCTATCTTCTCGGGGCGAACGAAGGGGTTTTCCCGCAGAGGGTCGGAGAAGAGGGCCTCTTTTCGGAATATGAGAAGGGACAGCTGGAAAGGCAGGGCATCGTATTTGCCGACCGCACCGAGCGGCGGGTATCGGAGGAGCTTTATTATTTCTTCCGGTCCGCCTCTCTTGCCAGCGAGCGCCTGTTTGTCGGATTCTCTCATTATTCGCTTTCCGGTGCGGAAGCGCGGGAATCCGTCGGCGTCAAGCGGATCCGCGCGCTCTTTCCGGCGCTTTCTGTCGAGGAGTTTGAGCTTTCCGGAAGGCTGGAAACGATAGAGGGCCGCGCGGCTTCCTTTGAACGCGCGCTGTCCTATACGGGAAATCTCGGCCGCGCGCTTCGCGAATATTATGAAGCGGACCCCGTATATGCGGAAAAGCTGAAATATGCAAGGATGCCGCTTTCCGCCGCGGACAGCCGGCTTTCCCCCGCATGTGCGCAGGAGCTGTTCGGCGGAAGGCTCTCTACCAGCTATTCGAGGCTGGAAGCCTATATCAAATGCCGGTTTTCGTATTTCTGCGAATACGAGCTGAAGCTGCGGGACAGTCTGCCTGTCCGCTTTGGGGCCGTGGATATCGGGAGCTTCCTGCATGAGATCTTAGAGAAAACCGTCAGATGGATTGCGCAGGGAGGCGGGGATATTGAGGCACAGGTGAAGGCCGCTGCGGAAGAATATATTTCCTCCGTGTTCCATCGGGACCCCGGCGCGCTGCCGGCCAGATTCCGGCATCTGTTTGGCTATCTCTGTCGCAGCGCTCTGCGTTTTGCCAAGCGGATCCGGGAGGAATTCGACGTATCCCGGTTTCATCCGTGCGACTTTGAGCTGGTGGTTGGACGAGAGGGAGACGCTGTGCTTCCGATGAAGCTGGAGGGGGAGGACATCCATGTGGAGCTGCGCGGCAAGATCGACAGGGTGGACGCTTACGAGAACGGCGACGGCAGAATCTACCTTCGGGTCGTGGACTACAAAACGGGGGACAAGACGTTTGATATCCGCAATGTCAAGCTGGGACTCGATATGCAGATGCTTTTATATCTGTTTTCCCTGTGGGAAAATGGGGAACGTCGGTATGGAAAGCCGGTTGTCCCTGCCGGCGTGCTGTATTCCGGCGTAAAACCAGTACAGGCCGATTTAAAGATCGGAGAGAGCGCCGAGCACGAGGATCAGGAGATCCAGGCAAGCGGCCTTTTCTTGCAGAACGAGGATATCCTGCGCGCGATGGACCCGGGGCTGAAGGGCGATTTTATTCCTGTGAAAACATCGGACCTTGAGAAGGAAAAGCCGAACCTCATCGGACTTGAGGCCTTTTCGGAGCTGAAACAGGAAGTGACGCGGACCGTCCTGCGGTATGCGTCCGAATTAAGACAGGGCGCAGCCTGCGCGCGTCCGCTCGCAGTCGGCGGGAAAAGTCCGTGTGAATACTGCAAAATGCGGCCTGTCTGCCGGACGGGGACAAACTAATACAAATGTATAAATAAAGAAATACAAATAGATAAAATGGAGGGCATCTTGAAAATACCGGAGAGAATTTTAAGAAGCGTGGAAAAGCCTGCCCGTTATACGGGCGGGGAGTGGGGACAAATCCTGAAAGACAAAAATGCAGTGGAGGTGCGGTTTGCTTTCTGCTTTCCCGATACCTATGAGATCGGAATGTCCAATCTCGGTGTGCGGATCCTGTATGATGTGCTGAACGCCAGAGACGATACGTGGTGTGAGCGCGTCTATGCGCCATGGGTGGACATGGAGGAATGTATGCGCAGAGAGGGGATTCCGCTCTGGTCACATGAGAGCGGCGATCCGGTCTCCTGCTTTGATATTGTCGGCTTCTCTCTGCAATATGAGCTTTGTTATACAAATGTATTGAACATGCTGGAGCTTGCCGGCATCCCGCTGCTCGCGGCCGACCGGGACGATACGGCGCCTCTCGTCGTCGGAGGCGGGCCCTGTACCTACAATGCCGAGCCGATCGCCGATTATTTCGACCTTTTTATGATCGGGGAAGGCGAGGAAGTGATAGAAGAGCTGGTTTCCCTCTATAAAGAACATAAGAAAAAGGGATTTCATAAAGAAAAATTCCTGCACGAGGCGGCGAACCTTGAGGGCATTTATGTTCCGTCCCTCTATGCGGTCTCCTATCAGGATGACGGGACGATCGCCGCGGTCCATCCGAAATATGACGATATTCCGGTCAAAATCAAAAAAAGGATTCTGACGGACCTTGACCGCGCGCCTTATCCGAAAACGCTGGTCATGCCGTTTATCCAAACGGTTCAGGACAAGATCACGCTGGAGGTTTACCGCGGCTGCATCCGCGGCTGCCGCTTCTGTCAGGCGGGTATGGTGTGGCGTCCGGTACGCGAGAAGTCGCCGGAGGTGCTCGACCGTGCGGCAAAGGTGCTTGCCGACGCGACCGGTTATGATGAGATGACACTTTCCTCGCTCAGCATCAGCGACTATAGCTGTATCAGGGAGCTGACGGATGAACTGCTCACATGGACGGACGAGCGGAAGATTTCGCTCTCGCTGCCGTCGCTGCGCGCGGACAGCTTCACAAAGGAACTGATGGAAAGGATTTCGACCGTGCGCACGGGCTCGCTCACGTTCGCGCCGGAGGCGGGGACGCAGCGCCTGCGCGACGTCATCAATAAGAATGTGAGGGAGGAGGACATCCTGCGCGCCTGCCGCACCGCCTTCGAGGGCGGAAAGTCGCAGGTCAAGCTCTATTTCATGCAGGGACTGCCGACCGAAACGAACGAGGATCTGGACGGGATCGCCGCGCTTGCGGAGCATGTGATCGACGAGTATTACCGCACGCCGGACCGTCCGAGGAAAACGCCGGGCGTCACCATTTCCGCCGCCTGCTTTATTCCGAAGCCGTTCACGCCGTTCCAGTGGGAGCCTCAGTGCAGGATGGAAACGCTTTTGGAAAAGCAAAGCTATTTGGAGCGGAAAATCACAAACCGCAAAATCAAATACAACTATCACGATGCGCGCGTCAGCCGCATTGAAGCGGTTTTTGCCCGCGGCGACAGAAAGCTTTCCGCGGCGCTCGCCGAGGCGCACCGCAGGGGGATGCGTTTTGACAGCTGGGACGAGCATTTCCATTATGACAGGTGGCTGGAGGTCTTTGACGCCGTCGGGATCGACCCTGCCTTTTATGCCAACCGTGAATTCGGCGAGGAGGAGATCCTGCCGTGGGACAATATCGATATCGGCGTGACCAAAGCGTTTCTTCTGCGGGAGCGGCACCGCGCGTATGCGGCGCAGCCGACGAAAAACTGCCGCGAGAGCTGCAGCGGCTGCGGCGCAGACAAGTTAGGAGGTGAGAGGGCATGCTGTCCGAGCCTAAAAAAGTAAGAGTGAAGTTTTCAAAAACCGGGAGCCTTAAATTCATTTCGCATCTCGACCTCAACCGCACGGTGAAATCCGCCTTTATTCGCTCAAAACTGCCGATTTGGTATACACAGGGCTTCAATCCGCATCCGAAAACCGTATTTTCTCTGCCGCTTTCCGTCGGGACGGCGAGCCTTTGCGAGTTCATGGATTTCAAGATGACCAAGGAGATGTCCGGCGATGCAATCTGTGAGCGTCTCAACGCCGCCTTTCCTGCGGGACTGCATGCGCTCGCCGCATATGCGCCGCAGACAAAATTTTCAGAGATCGGCTGGGCGGATTATGAGATTCGGATCGAAGCTGTCCCTATGGATGCGGCGGAAGAGCGCGTCCGGGAGGCGCTTTCCGGTCCCATTCCCGTGGAAAAGACGACAAAGGCCGGTACGCGCACCGTCGATATCGCCCCCTATGGGAAGCTGCTTGCCGTAAAGAGCGCATCCGGCGAGATCGTGTTATCTGTACGGCTTTCCTGTGAGGAAAAGACTTTCGTGAATCCCAAATATATTCTTGAATTCCTTACGCAAAAACTCGGATTCCCATCTGAAAGGGACGACTATACCGTATGCCGCACGGAGGTGTATTTTCTGGATGGCGAAACGCCTTTTCTCTGAAACCGCTTGCTTTTTTCATTCGTCCGTGCTATTATGATAATATAGTAAAATGTGAGGTCGGAGGAGATTCCATGGCAAGAAGAGAACGGGACGAAAAGCTCGATTTTTTATTCGAGGGCATCCTGACGCTGAAAACGGTAGAGGAATGCTATGATTTCTTCGGAGATTTGTGTACGAAAACGGAGCTGCGGGAGATGTCGAAGCGCCTTTTGGCGGCAAAGCTGATTTCCGAAGGGGAGAAATACGCGGATATTGTGGAAAAGACCGGGCTCAGCACGGCGACCATCACGCGCGTCAACGGATGCTTCCGTGACGGCAACGACGGTTATGTAAACGTGCTTTCAAGGCTTTCGGAAAAATCATAGCGGCGGGGGAACCGTCCCGCCGGATTTTATCAAATTTGAGGGGAGAATCATGAAAAAAACGGTCATTGTGACGGGCGCCTCGCGCGGAATCGGCCGCGCGGTGTCCCTAAAGCTTGCCGGCGACGGCTTTGCCGTCATCGCGGCCGCGCGCGCGGATGCGCAAAAGGCGGCGGACTATATCGGAGAGCTGCAAAAAATTTCTCCGGAGTCAATGTATGTCAGCGCGGACATTTCTTCCGCAGACGACAGACGCCGTCTTGTCGATACGGCGTTTGAGCGGTTCGGAAGACTCGATATCCTCGTCAACAACGCCGGCGTGGCGCCGACGGAGCGGCGGGATATTCTGGAGATGACGGAAGAGAGCATGCAGCGTCTTCTCGACATCAATTTGAAAGGGACTTTTTTTCTCACACAGTATGCGGCAAACAGAATGCTTGCCGCCGGTACGGGGGAGATGATCCTCAACGTGACCTCGATGTCCGCCTATACGGCGAGTATCAACCGCGGCGAATACTGCATCTCCAAGGCGGGACTTGCCATGGCGACGGAGCTGTTCGCTGCGCGTCTTGCGGGGGAGGGCATCCGCGTTTACGAGATCCGTCCGGGCATCATCCGCACGGACATGACGGCTGTCGTGACCGAAAAATATGAGGCGCAGATCGCGGCGGGGCTTCTGCCGATCGCGCGCATGGGTACGCCGGAGGATATCGCCTGCGCCGTATCTGCGCTTGCGGGCGGCGCGTTGCCGTATTCCACAGGCGAGGTCATCAACGTGGACGGCGGCTTCCATCTGCGCACGCTGTAAGGAGACGATATGGAAGAGATCACAGCAGGGGAGCATCGGATCCCGGTCCTGCGGACAAGGGTGGCCGTCGTTGGAAGCGGGGCTGCCGGCTACGGCACGGCGGACGCGCTTTATGAGGCGGGTGTCAGGGATATTTTGATCGTGACGGAAGGACGCCTCATGGGGACCTCGCGCAATACGGGCTCCGACAAGCAGACCTATTATAAGCTGAACATGGCGGGCGGGATCCCCGATTCCGTCTATGATATGGCGCGCTCCCTGATGCGCGGCGGTTCGATGCACGGCGATATCGCGCTCTCGGATGCCGCGCTGTCGGCGCGTGCGTTTTTTAAGCTTGTAAACCTTGGCGTACCGTTCCCGATGAATGAATATGGCGAATACGTCGGCTATCAGACCGACCATGATACGACCACGCGCGCGACCTCGGCGGGTCCGCTTACCTCCAAGTACATGACCGAGGCGCTGGAGTGTTCGGTCGCGCAAAGGAAGATTCCGATCCTTGACGGGCACCGCGTTATCCGGATTTTGACGGAAAATGACCGTGCCACAGGGCTTCTCACCTTATGTCCCGCGTTTGCGGAAAAGGAGAACCCGATGGGGCTTTGCGCGGTGACAGCGGGAGATATCGTCTATGCCGTCGGCGGTCCTTCTGCCATTTATGCGGACACTGTGTATCCGGAAAGCCAGACCTCCTCGCTTGGCATGGCGTTCGAGGCGGGCGCTGCCGGCGCGAATCTGACGGAATCCCAGTACGGCATCGCCTCGACAGCGTTTCGCTGGAATCTTTCCGGCACCTATCAGCAGGTCCTGCCGCGGTACGTCTCCGTGGATGAAAACGGCACCGAACGGGAGTTCCTGACGGATGCTTTTGCTTCTGAAGAAGAAATGCTCTCCGCGGTGTTTTCTAAGGGCTATGAGTGGCCGTTCGATCCGAAAAAAACGATATCCGGCGGTTCGTCAAGGGTGGATCTTGCTGTATTCCGGGAAAAAGAAAGAGGGCGGCAGGTATTTCTCGACTACACGAGGAATCCGTCATGTCTTGAGCAAAACGGACGCTTTGAGCCGATGCTTCTGCCGGAAAATGCAAGAAAATATCTGGAAAATTCGGAAGCTTTGCTTCCGCTTCCCCTTGACAGGCTCATAAGGATGAACCGTCCTGCAGTGGAGCTGTATGCGGCGCACGGGATCGACCTTTCCCGAGAAAAGCTGGAAATTGCCGTTTGCGCACAGCACTGCAACGGCGGACTTGCCGTGGGCCGCACGAGGGAGAGCACGACGCTTCGGAATTTTTATGCGGTCGGGGAATGCGCAGGTACGTTCGGCGTATACCGGCCGGGCGGCTCGGCGCTCAATTCTACGCAGACGGGCGCGCTGCTTGCCGCGATGGATATCGCCGCAAAGGGGTCTGTTCCTCCGCCCTCGGAGGAAGAGGTGCGGCGGCTTGCCGTATCGGAATGGAAACGGCTTTTTTCCATGCAGGGAGAGGTGACAAGAGAGGAGATCCTGTTTCGCAGACGGAAGCTGGGCGAGCGTATGTCGGACTGCGCGGCATTTCTGCGCAATCCGGAAAAGATCGATGCGGCGTTTTCCGCTTGCCGCGCCGCCGTCGCATCCTTTGAATCGGATTACGGGGTTTGTGACAAGACGCTCCTTATCGACGCGCTGATCAATCGGGATATCCTTGTCACGCAGCTTGTTTTCCTCGGCGCTCTGCGGGATTATCTTGCGGACGGCGGAAAAAGCCGCGGTTCGTATCTTGTCACGGAAGGCGACGCCGAAAGCGCGCTCTGCGAGGTGCCGGCGATGGATACCGTACACGGCGCCTTTGTTCAGAATACAACCCTTTCGGGATGGGAGACCTCTTCCGTCTTTGAGCCGGTGCGTCCGCTTCCCGAAAGCGACCAATGGTTTGAGCGCGTGTGGAACCGATATCGGGAAATGAAGAAGTGAGCTTTTCCGTAAGGCTCGTGTCCTGTGTGCGGCGCGGCCGGAAAAGTTGATCTTGCATTCTTTCGGGGATGGGTCCGACGACGGAATGCAAAAAGCAGCCTGCTGCCGTCGGAGCGGCGGGAACATCTTGCTTAAGGGGTAAAGGAGAGAGAATCATGAAAAAAGTACTGGTGGTCAGTTCTGCCAACATGGATTTTGTTCAGCGGATGCATCGGGTGCCGCAGCGCGGCGAGACCGTGACGGAAAGCATGGATTATGCCTATGTTCCGGGCGGGAAGGGCGCCAACAGCGCCGTCGCCTTCGCAAGGCTTGGAACGGACTGTGTTTTTTGCACCTGCCTGGGAGACGACGAAAATGGGCGGGTACTTCGGGGACTTTACGAAAAGGAAGGGATCGACACTTCTCACATCGCGGTTTCTCCGACAGCGCCGACGGGGCTTGCCTCCATTCTTGTGGAGGAGGACGGAAGCAATCGCATCATCGTGTATCCGGGTGCAAATTCTGTGATCACCGAGGCGGACATCCGCGCCGCCTTCGAGTGCCGTCCGGACGCCGTATATGTTCAGCTTGAGATCCCGGACAAGGCGGTTGTATTTGCCTCTGCGCTCGCGCATGAGCGGGGGATCCCGTTTGTTGTGGATGCGGGACCCGCGCGCACGGATTTTCCATTGAAGGAGCTTGCCGGCGTTTGTATTTTTTCTCCAAACGAGACGGAGACCAAGGTTTTTACCGGCATCGCGCCGGTCGATGAAAGCTCTCGCCGCGCGGCGGCGGAGACGTTATACCGGATGGTAAAGACGGAATACGTCGTGCTCAAGCTGGGCGGCGCCGGCGCTTACCTGTTTGACGGTATGCGGGGGATGACGCTGCCGTCGTATCCGATAGAGGTAAAGGATACGACCGCGGCCGGCGATACCTTTACGGCGGCGCTCGTTCGGTTTTATCTCGACGGGGAACCGATGGAGCGTGCGGTCCGTCTTGCGAACTGCGCCGCTACCATTGCGGTATCGCGTCCCGGCGCCTCCGCGTCGATTCCAACGCTTGAGGAAACGCTCGCATTCGCACATAAGATTGGCGTTGGATGAGCGTCGCATTCAAAAAGCAAGCGCCGATCATGCGTTATCGGCGCTTGCTTTTTATGATTTGAGACAGAGAGGACAGACGCTGCCTATGCGCAGGCATCGTATTTTGAGACAAACCGTTCTCGTTCCGATACGATTTGGTTTTGATGGTAGTTTTCAAATTGAGCGAGCGATTCCTCCGTATATTCGGTGTTTCCATAAAATTCGGAGAGCAGGAGACTTCCGTCGGGCTGGGCATATGCCATAAAAATATAGGTCTTTCCGACCTCGGGCAGCCCCGTATCCCGAATCCGGTCGGACTCATAGAGCAGCAGGGTCCCATCCTCTAAAAGGCCGCCGTGCTTGCTGCACCGGATGTCATGGATGAGCTGTCCCTTGATATTTTTTTCCACATGGATCCCGTAGGTGCTCTTGTCATTTTCTTCTGTAATCGTATGGTCGGCTTCTAAGACTTTCCCCACAAAAACATAATCCACGGAACCGACATATTGAAAAAGATCGGTTTCATCGATCCCAAGCAGAACATGAGTATAAATGGTTTTGCCATTCCATTTCGCCGGTTTGGAGGCGCATGCGGTCAATGACGCTGCAATAAGAAACGCTGACAAGATCAAACAGATCGTTTTTTTCGCTTTTATTTTCATAAAGGAACTCCTTTTAGGAAAATAGCTTTAGAGTATATGCTGTGCTGCATACGGGGGCGCCTTTCTTGCGGGAGGGCAGGTCCCGTTACACACCGCAACGGGCGGCGTCACGGAAGCGGATATGGATCCTGTCCACTTGGAAAAATTGACCGGATGGAGGATTCCTCTTGCGGGCTTATTCGTTGGACTGCGGCGATTTTCCGATGAGGAGCGCGGCAGTTCGCCCGAGTCCCTGCGGCATTTGCCGTCATACTGCAGGAAAACAGTACGAGGGTGAACACCGCGCAGGCAAGGATGGCTGCCATCAGCTTTGAAAATAACGCTTTGGTCATGAGATTGCTCCTTATAAAATGGGCGAGCCGCTGTCCGGACGGGCTTTACCGCTACTTCGTAATGATTTCGATATCACTGTAGTTTCCCTTGTCAACGGTAACGAAAAAGTGATACACGGCAGGCTCGGATGCTTCGGCCGGATCTCTCGCAAAGGAAAATAGCAGGCTGCCGTCCGCCTGATATCCGGAAAGGGAACTGGCAAAGCGGCATTCGTGAGTATCTTTGATTTTTACAGCGACAAGCGAATATTGTTGAAAATACTCGTCGTCATAGCTTGTCAGGATGCTGTTCACGTAAAGATTCGGGACGTTGTATTCGTCGTGCAGCTCCTCTAAATAGGAGGAAAGCGCCGAAAGGGAATCGAATACGGCAGCCTGTGTCTCCGCTTCGGAGCCGCGAGGGCTGCTGGTAAAAGAAAAATCCAGTCGGATAACGGCTTCTCCGGGTGTCTCCGGCCTTGTTGTCTGTACGGACGACTGCGATGTGCTGATGGTGGATGAGGTCACGACGGCAGACGAGGTTATGCCGGTTTCCCCAGAGTCCTGGCTGCTTCCGTCTTGAGCCTTCGTCGTTTCTCTGCCGGTGCTGGAATCCATCGCCCCGGTGTCTGCTTCACCAGTCGTCGATGCTATATTTTCGGTAATTTCCGACAGGCCGGCGGTATCGTTCCCCTCTTCCGTGGCAAGTGCCGGATGAAAGATTGCGCAGGTGGTACCGAAATAAGCGCCGACGGCAATACAGATACAGATCGAGCAAAGCAGGATGGACTCTCTTATTTTTTTCTTCTTTATCCTTTGCTGTGCTTCATACCGCTCGGCCTTTTCCCATACCAAACGGCGGAACTCATCTTTATTTTTCATAGCAGATCCCCTCCCTTCTCAGAGCTTCCCGCAGTGCGTTTCTTGCCCGATAGGACAAATTTGCCATTTGTTTTTTGCTTTTTTTCATGATTCTTGCGATATCCTCGTTTTCCAGCTCCTCGAAAAAGGCGAGGTGGATATATGTCGCATAATCCTCGCAGAGCGCGCTTGAGATCTCCTTGATTTTTCGTTTTTCTTCTGTTGATATCACGGCTTTTTCCACCATATCCGCATCGCTCGCATCCCTGGGAAGCTCTTGCTCCGGCAGGGGGCGGAAGCGTTTTTCCCGACGGATGTAATCGACCGCCTTATGTCTTGCGATGGCGAAAAGATAGGTTTTGAAGGAGCTTTGAAAGGAGTACCGTTTTTTATGGACGAGAAGCTCCATAAATGTATCCGCGGCAAGGTCCTCGGCGGCCGCGAAGTTATTGACATACCGGTTGATAAAATAAATCAGACTGTCGTGATAAAGTCCAATGATTTCGTCAAAGCCGCTTTCATCCCCATCCAGAAAGCGCCGATAACTGGCAGCGCCGTTGTCCATGCGGTCCTCCTTTTTTATAGGCTGGTATACCTACGTTCTTTTGTCGGGCGTGAAGCCCCTTTTACTCACCCTCAAAGAAAATTTTTTCATGTTCCGTTCCCTGACGCGCCAAGAGGTCTGCTTTTTCTCCCTATGCGAGCAGGCAGGGAAAATACGCATACCGCTTGTCCGTCCATGCCATCGGCGGCTCTGCCGCATGCAGCGGAAAGGGAATCAGGGTCATTCATTAACATTATAGCATAAGATTATTTACATTTCAATAGTGAAAAAGAGGGGCTGCTTCGGGCAGCCCCTCTTTTTCATGAGGTTTATGCAAGGGCCCTGCGGGCTTCGATCTCCTCCCGCGTGAACTCGTACTTTTTATCACAGAATCGGCAGCAGACCTCGATGGTCCTGTCGTCCCGGAAGGTGTCGTCCAGTTCTTTTCCGGAGAAGCTTGCAAGCGCGCAGAGGATCCGTTCTTTGCTGCAATCGCAGCGGTATTCCGCCGGAAATGTGTCGAAGATGTCATATTCAAGACCGTCCAGCGCGAGCGCGGCGATCTCTTCATTGGACATATTTTCCTTGTCAAAAAGCGTGGAAATGCTGGATATCCGCGGCAGGTTCTTCTCGATGGCGGCGATGGTCTCTTCCGACGCGCCGGGCAGAAGCTGAAGTAAGACCCCACCGGCCGCCTTGCAGGAAAGATCGGTGTCGACCAGAACGCCGAGCGCGCAAACGGTGGGGATCTGCTCGCTCTGCGCGAAATAGGCGCAGATGTCCTCTCCCACCTCGCCGCTTACGATCTCACAGAAGCCGGTTTGGGGCTCTCCCACTCCCTCGTCTCGGATGACGCACATCTCGCCGCGGCCGATGATGCCGCCGACGTCGAGCTTGCCGTTCGGCTTTTTTGGCAGCTCCGCCATAGGATTTTGGATATAGCCCTTGACGTTGCCCTCATAGTCGGAGACGGCGAGCACGGTGCCCGCAGGACCGTCTCCCTTGAATTTGACGGTGAGCCGTCCCGACGGCTCCTTGAGCAGGGTTCCCATGAGGGAGGCTGCCGTCATCACGCGGCCGAGCGCTGCGGTCGCAGTCGGCACGGTCCTCTGATACCGGACGGCGGCGTCGACAATCTCGGTCGAATTGATGACGATGATGCGCGCGGCGCCGTCCCGTGTCATCGCGCGAAGAACATTGTCCTTTTTCATAGAAAAGACCTCCTTATGGCGCTTTCCTTCCTTTTTGACAGACGAAAAAGCACCTTTGAGAATCGGGAGCAAGCGGAGACAAATCTGTGTCCGCAAATTTGTCGATGCGGCAGAATCCCGCTTCTGTGAGTTTTTTCTCCAGCGTTTTCAAGGCGTAGCACCGCTGCCGCTGAAGCTCGTCAAGACGATGCCAGACGGACGTTTTCTCCTTGTCCTTTATAAAAAACGTCAGATAAAAGTCACACAGCCGGCTTTTTTCATGGTATTCGTTCTGCCAGATGACGAACAGCTCCTCATATTCGTATACGAATGCGTTGTCAGAAAGGATCTTCTGGTATTTATAAGGCGTATTGACGTCGAAGAGGAAAAGCCCTCCCTCCGCAAGCGTTTCATAAACTCTGGAAAAGCAGGAGAAAACGTCGTTCGTGCCTGTGAGATAATTGACGCCGTCGAAGGCGCATACGGCGGCGTCGTAGCGCCCGCCGGCGTTGAATGCGGCGATGTCCTGCTCGGACAGGCAGACGCGGATTTTCCGTTCATCCGCCTTTTTTCTGGCAAGGCAGAGCATTTCCGCGCTTTGGTCGATCCCTGTCATATCGTATCCGCGTTCGGCGAGAGGGAGCGTGATGTTTCCCGTGCCGCAGGCAAGATCGAGGATTTTTTCCGGCCGGACGCCGAATGCTTCAAAGCACCGCAGATAGAACGACACCCAAGCGCCGTAATCGGCGTCCTCCATCAGCCGGTCATAAAATTCTGCCAGTACGGCATATTGCTCTGCCATAGGACCTCCCGAAGATTATTGCTTCATGCAGTACTGCCGGTAGATCGGAAGATAGACCTCTTGGTCCCGGATAGGACATCCGGTCGTGCCGCCTGCCCGCATGATCTCGGTGCATTTGCTGCACGCGATGCAGACCTTGTGTTTGTCGACGGTTCCCGCTATCATGTCGCTTGCAAAGCCGTCATAGGCGAATGCCATACGGCCGAAGCCGACAAGCGCCGCAGCTCCCTCGTGCAGGGCGCCCGCTGCAATGTACGGCGCGAATTCGCGCAGGTAGCTGTAGCCGGTCCCGATCAGCGTGAGTGAGGGGAATGCCGATTGAATCTCCCTCGAAGCGCCGATAAGGCGCTCCACGCCCCGAAGCGGAGGCTCCGGCGGGACATATCCGCCCTTGTTGTAGGGCCGGTTGATATGCGGATTGAAGTAAGGAGAGCCCATCGTCATGTCGACAAGGGTTAGTCCCCTTTCCATGAGAAGGCCGATCAGCTTTTTGGGCTCGGCAAGATCGGGCGCCGCTGGGACGGCTTCCGTCACGCCGAAGCCGTAGGGATAGTCGATCATGTCGGAAACGGAAAGCCTGGAGGCAAGGATCGTTTCCGGACGCAGAACCTCCCGCACCGCGTCCACGATATCGAGAAGGAGACGGGTTCGGTTTTCAAAGGAGCCGCCGTACCTGCCCTCCCTTGTATGCGCTGAGAGCAGCTCCGAGAGCAGATAGCCGTGGCATGCCTTGATGTCGACGCCGTCAAAGCCTGCCTTTTCGGCAAGGATTGCCGCACGGACATAAGCCTCGGGCAGGGTATCCAGATATTCGTCGGTCACGACGGGGACCTCGCGGTCTCCGGGACGGACGGACTCAAATGGCAGGCTGCGCGTGGCAAAGAGCGGATGCGGCGTCCTGCTGTTTTTCGAGAATCGTCCGGAATGCGTGAGCTGGGCGATGACCGGAGCCTTGGTGATCTTCTTCACCTCCGCTATCAGGGAGGCATATGCCCCGACGTTCTTTTCGGTGATCATGAGCTGATGGTCCGAGGTACGCGCTTCCGGAAGAACGGAGATCGCTTCCGACCAGATGAGGGCCGCTCCCGAACGGGCGAAGCGCAGATACCGCCTGCGGGAAAGCTCGGAGGGCGTGCCGTCCTCGCCGCCGTCAAAGCCCTCCATCGGATGCACGGTAAGGGAATTTTCCAGCGTAAGCGTTCCCGCGCGCGTGCGGAGCTGCTTCTTTTCGGCAAGCGGGGAAAGGTCGCAGGAAAACGGGATGCGGTATCCGTTTTGCACAAGATACAGCCGAAGCTCGTCCGGCGACGTGAAGGAAAAGGTATAAGGATCTTTCTTCTCATATGCGTACATGATGCTCACCGTCCTTTTAAGCCATGGTTTCCAGCATGGAAAGCGTCACGGCGTATTTCTGCGGCTCGCCGGAGACGACCGCTCGGTATTCCTCGTACATGAAATCCGCGAGCCTGTGCGTTTCGTATCCGATGCTTCCGGCGATATGCGGCGTCAGGAATACGTTGTCAAGGGTATAGAGCTCGCTTGACGCCTGCGGCGGCTCTTCGGGGTCCGTCACGTCGAGGAGCGCCGTGCGGGCCGGATGCGCGCGCATTTCCTCGATCAGCGCCTGCATGTCCACCTGCGCGCCGCGTCCGGTGTTGATGAACACGGCGGCCTCTCCCATGCGGGAAAGAAGCGCGCGGCTTATCAGGCCGACCGTTTCCGGCTTGTTCGCGATATGGTTGGAGATGACATGGCAGCTCTCGAAGATTTCCTCGAGAGACGCCTTTTTCACCCGCATCGCCGCCGCGCGCTCGTCGGAGAGGAACGGGTCGAATACCAGGATCTCCAGATGATACGGCGCCAAAAGCTCGATGACCTTGGAGCCGATCATGCCGGCGCCGAGGATCCCGACCCGTGTGCCGTAGTTGCCGGGAAAGCGGTATTCCGGGTCGTTATTGTGCCACTGCTCGCGGGAACGGACACGGCGCTGAAAGAAGCCCTTGTTGGCAAGGAGGATCTCCGATACCGTGACCTCTGCCACGGGGATCCCGTTCGCGCGCCACGCGGAGTGAACGGAGATCCCGAGCTCCAGAAACGGACGCGCAAAGGCCTGCACCGTTCCGGCGGCATAAAAGACATGCTTCAGATTCGGGAAATATTCGCGGATCTCCTCTCTCGTCAGCGCCGGCATCCCCCATGTGGAGAAGATGAAGTCGACGCGGGATGTCTCCGCCTTTCTTGCCGGCAGTTCCTTTTCGCTTTGGATGGGCTCGAGGAAGGTGAGCTCCGAGCGGAGCTTTTCCTTTACCTCTTCGCTGTAAACGCTGTCGATGTTGAAAAATCGTTTCGACATAAAGACCGCTGTCATCTTAGCCTCCGCGCCGCCCTTCGGCGGCATATTCATGAATTTTTTAGAGATCGAACGAAAAATGCTTCGGCAGTCCGCCCTCATAGAGAAGCTCCGGCTGCCCTTCGACGAGCGGCGCGATATAGGAAAGACATTCCTCTGTGACGCCGTTTCCTCTTTCGCTGATCCACTCGCGCGGGACCTTGCGCACCGCATTGGCGATCCCCGCAATGTCGGCGCTGTCGATTTCGGCCTCGTACCTCTTGCCTGTCCCGCGGACAAAGACCATCATCCGGCCGGTTTCGCCGGATGATGCATGCTGTACGGCGGCGCGGCCGATCTTCACGGACTCCTCAAGGTCCGTTTTCGATGCGAGATGGGAAGCGCACCGCTGCGGCAGATTCAGCTCGATAGAGCGTACCTTGCAGCCGAACCTCTCCCTTACGGCATATTCGAGCGCCTTCGCGGTGCCGGCCAGATATTTGTGTCCGAAGGCGTCTGCGGCGCCGCTCTGCGTGCCCTCGCCGACGTATCGGCCGTCTGCCGTGCGTACGCCTTCGGAGACGGCGACGACGACGTTCGGATGGCGCAGGAAGGCTCCTTCGACATCCTCATAGAAGGTATCGAAATCGAACGGCACCTCGGGAAGGTAGACAAGGTCCGGCGCGACGTCGGCGTAAAGCGAGGGAAGCGCCGCCGCGGCCGTAAGCCAGCCGGCGTCCCGCCCCATGATCTCTACGATGGTGACAGCCTTTACCGTATAGACGGCGGTGTCACGCAGGATCTCCTGCATCGTCGTCGCGATGTATTTGGCGGCGGAGCCGAAGCCGGGCGTGTGGTCGGTCCCCATAAGGTCGTTGTCGATGGTTTTCGGCACGCCGATGATGCGCATATCGTAACCCGTTTCCGCGGCAAAGCGGGAGAGCTTCGCTACGGTGTCCATGGAGTCATTTCCTCCGATATAGAAAAAGTAGCGGATGTCATATTCCCGGAATACGGAAAAAATCTCTTCGTAGAGGATACGATGCTCGCCGTCGAAGTCCGGCGGGAGCTTTTTGCGGCACGAGCCGAGCGCGGCGGCCGGTGTGTTTTCCAAAAGGCGGAGGTTTTCCTCCGTCATGCCGGAAAGATCGAGGAAACGGCGCGCAAGCACGCCCTCGATGCCGTTTCTCGCTCCGTAGAGCTTGCCGATGCCGTCACATTCCATCGCGCCTCGGATGACGCCCGCGAGCGTCGCGTTGATCGCCGCGGTAGGTCCTCCGGACTGCCCGACGGCGGCATTTCCGCGAAGTTGTTCCATAGATTGGTTCTCCTTTGTATCGTGATTTTTGGATTGGGACGGGCCTGTATCCGGACCCGCCTGGATTCAATGGCGGAATTTCAGCCTGTTTTATAAAAAGACCCGCCGGCGGTCCCTTTTTGAGGGTACAGGCCGTCTTAGAGCGCCTATCCGTTTTTCCGGAAGAGACAGGACCGGCGGGGCGGTATCCCGAGAGGGATGCCTTCCAAAAGGCCGGCTGCGCGGCGCAAACGGGCTTCCTTGAGAAGAAGAGTCCGCAGAGGCGGCGCCTGCCGCGGCTATTAGCTTCTTCCGCTTTTGTGCATGTCAATATGCCGCGCCAAGATTTGCTTTGGGAAGCGGCGGCAGGCTTCTTCCGCCTGCACACACCGCGTCTGCCGCAGTGCCGCGGTCCGTCTGCGCAAAAAGGAGAGCTTTTGCCCTTTTCATGCGTTCGATGGGAACATTCCGAAGGACGCAGAGATGTTTGCGCGGATAAGGACGGCGGTCCGCTTCGGCGCCGCCGGCAAAAGCTTTGCCGGCAGGATTCTCTTTATAAGATAAATGAAAAAAGGCTTCTTTTCGGCGCCGGCACGCGGCCCTGTGCCGGCCGGCGGCCGTATGTTTTTTCCTCAAAGGGTGTCTTTATCCATTATAGGAGCAGGTCCGAGAGCTTTGTCACAAGCAGGATGGTGAACGGGCAGAGCATCGTCGAAACGCTGAGAAGCTGCGCCGCATAAGCGGGCTTCGTATCGTAAAGCTCCGCAAAGATCGTAGTAAAGGCGGCAGGCGGCATCGCAAGCAGCACGACCATGAAAACGGAAAGATCGATGCCCTCGACGAGTCCGGAAAGCCCCGCAAAACGGAGAACGGCCGCCGCAATAAGAGGGATGAGGATAAGCTTTGCCGCGCAGAAATAATAGATCTTCGGATTGGTAAAAAGTCCCCGCAGGGGCATGGATGCGACGAGCGCGCCCGTTACGATCAGAGAAAGCGGGGTACACAGCCCCGACATGCTGTCGAACACGGTCGTAAGGAAGTCCGGCATCGGGATACGGGCGATATAAAGACCCAGCCCAATGGCGCAGGGGACGGTCCCCAGATTGACAAGCATTTTCCGCGCGCTGATTTTCACGTCCTGTCTTCCGCGCGCCATGATGACGACGCCGTAGCTCCAAACTGCGAGATTGTAGACGATGACGTAAAAGGCGCCGTAGAAAAGTCCCGCTTCGCCGAAAAGCGCGTTAAGGATCGGAAATCCGACAAACGCGCAGTTGGTGAATATACAGCCGAATTCATGGATCTTCCGCTCGTCCGCGTCTGCTGTGCGCGAGAAAAAAAGCTTTGCAGCAAGTGCGAGGAAAATATGCAGGAGAACGGAAAATCCGAGCACGATCATCCCGTTTTTCAGATTTTCCGGAGAATATTCAAGCTTTACGACCGACCAGATGATGAGGAAGGGCTGGGCAGCCTTGGCGACAAAACCGGAGAGCTTCTTTGTCAGATCCGTATCGACGACGCCCGCTTTGTACAGAACAAAGCCGATCAGAATAAAGAGAAAGAGAGACAGCGCCGTCGACAGCAGAGCTTCAAAGTTCATGAGAGCGCGTCGAGCCTTTCCTTCACCGCCATCATGTCTCCCAGCATATCGTCCTTCTTTTTCGGATCGCGCAGAAGGGCCGCCGGATGATAGACCGCACAGATGGAAAGCCCGTTTTTATCGAACCATTTTCCATGCTCCGCTGTGATCTTGAAATCCGGCTTGATCAGCCGCATCGCGGCAATCCGTCCGAGACATACGATGACCCGCGGGGAAATCGCCTCGACCTGCGCACGCAGATAGCCGATGCAGCAGTCCTCCTCCTCCGGCAGGGGATCGCGGTTGTTCGGCGGCCGGCATTTTAGGATGTTGGCGATATAGACGTCGCCGCGGTCGATGCCGACGGCGTCGAGATATTTGTCGAGGAGCTTCCCTGCCGCGCCCACGAACGGGATCCCCGTTTCGTCCTCGTTTTTTCCGGGCGCTTCGCCGATGAACATCAGGCTTGCCGAAGCATTGCCGACACCGAACACGACGTTTGTCCGGGTTTTATGCAGCTCGCAAGCCCGGCATGCTTCACAGGCCGCTTTGATTTCTTCAAGTGTTTGAAACCCCATATGTCCTCCCTTGTCCGCCTGCGGGCGGGAAGTACGCAGAAAATGCCGCTCTCCGGCGTTTTCCGAATGAAAGACGCCGTCTGCGGCTATTGTACCACAAACGGCGTCCGGTTGCAATTCTATTTTCGATTTTTCAACGGAATTTTTTGTTTATTTTGCGACCGCGGCAAGCATGTGAACGGCATCCTCCTCGCAGAAGCATCGGCAATGTTCCTTCAGGTACGGAATGGAGCTCTCATTTTCCATACGGGTTCCGAATTCCCCGATGAAAAGGTTTTCCCGCAGGTATCTTGCCTTTTTGCCCTGTGACGTGGGTACGGTCTCAAAAATCAAGAGGAAATAGCGGTGCTTTTTGTGCGGGATCTCCTCGACAAAAGCGCCGCTCTTTGCCGAGTAGCCGCGCCTCGCGAGGAATTTGCATACCCGCATGAGATTTTCCGCGTCCTCGAACTGATAGACGGCGGACACCTCCTTCGGGACGACGGCAGCCGTTTTTTCGTTTGTATAGTTCATGTTGCCGGCGGACGGGAGTTCATTTTTTTGCAGTTTGGTTATGTAGATTTCACAGCCGCCGTTTTTTTCCGGATATACTTGGATGTAGATGCGTCCCGCTGCCGCGTCGAAGCCGGTTTCGTGCTTGGCATAGTCGAGTATGCTCCAGACGGCTTTTCGCGTTTCTGTATTGTCGTAATCGATCTTGTCGCATGTAAGGTCGTATTTGATCATATCAAACGGCGTTAAGATCACCCTTAGCTTATCCTGTCCCATCAGACTGAGTTCCAACACTATCACCATCCGAACCGTATTTTCATATTCACGTACAGAGAACCCGCCGGCGCTTTCCATCGGCCATGGGCCGGTGGATGCCCTTTTCTTTCGGCATCGTACGCGCTATATTACATTATAAGCACAAAACCGGAAAAAAGCCATACGCAAATTTATGGTATTTTCCTATCTCCCGCCCGGCTCCTTCCCGTTAAAAGGAAAAGACACATATTGTGCCGCTCCCTCCGGCTTTGTCGATTGTTTTTTTCTTCTGCTACTTGAAAAAATATGAGAATGTGGTATGATTATGGTATAGATACGCATGGACAGCCTGGGTGCTTGCAAGGAATAAAATATTTTGAGGTAAAAATGATGGAATTTACAGCACAGAAAAAAACAGCGTTCTCCGGCGCACAGCCCAGCGGAAATCTGACGATCGGGAATTATCTCGGCGCTCTGCGCAACTGGGTGACGCTTCAGAACGATTTATATAACGACTACAATTTTCTTTACTGCGTCATGGACATGCATGCCATTACCGTGCGTCAGGTGCCGGCAGACCTCCGCCGCAGGACGCTGGAAACGATCGCCGTTTACATGGCCTGCGGCATCGATCCGGAAAAGAGTCTCCTGTTTGTGCAGAGCCACGTCCCGGCGCACGCGCAGCTCGGTTGGGTGCTGGACTGCTATACCATGTTCGGCGAGCTTTCCAGAATGACGCAATTCAAGGATAAAAGTGCAAAAAATGCACAAAATATCAATGCGGGACTTTTCACCTACCCGTCTTTGATGGCGGCGGATATCCTGCTGTATCAGGCGTCGCTCGTTCCGGTCGGCATCGATCAGAAGCAGCACATTGAAATCACGCGCGACATCGCGGAACGCTTCAATCAGATCTATGGCGAGACCTTTGTGGTTCCGGAGGGATATATGCCTCAGACGGGGACCAAGATCTGCTCGCTTGCCGATCCCTCCAAGAAAATGAGCAAATCCGACGATAACCCGAATGGGTGCGTCCTGATGCTGGATCCGAAGGACGACATCGTGCGCAAATTCAAAAGAGCAGTGACCGACAGCGGCACCGCCGTCCGGTATGCCGAGGGCAAGGATGGGATCAACAATCTGATGACCATCTATTCCTGCTTTACAGGAAAAAGCTTTGAGGAAATCGAAAGGGAATTCGACGGCCGCGGCTACGGCGAATTCAAGCTTGCCGTAGGAGAGGCCTGTGCCGACGGACTGGCGCCGATCCAGGCGGAATATCATAGACTGATGGCCGACCGCGCGTATTTGGAGGGGCTTCTGCGCGAAAACGCGGAAAAGGCATCGTATATCGCCCGCCGCACGCTTTCCAAGGTGTACCGCAAAATCGGTTTTCTTGCCGTATGATTTGGGGATAAAATAAATTTATGCTAAGTTCTGTTTTCTCGGCAGAAACGCTTTTCTGCCTGCTTGCGATTCTCGCGGCTTTTGCTGTATCGCTTGCGGCAACGCCGCTTGCGGGCAAGCTTGCCGCCAAATGCGGATGCTTTGACCGTCCGGACGGCGCGCGAAAGCTTCACAAGGAGCCTGTGCCGTACTTTGGAGGGCTGGCTATCCTTGTGGGCTTTCTTGCCTCGACGGTCCTTTTTTCCCTTGTGATGCTGGGGACGATCCCACAGAACGTCGCTGTGATGATTGTCGGCGGAATGAGCATCTGCTTTGTGGGTGTTCTTGACGATATGTACGATATGCCGGCGCTGCTCAAGCTGATGCTGCAAATTGCAGTTTCCGCCTTTACCGCGTATTTCGGCGGCGCGATCGAATATACCACGATTTTTGATAAAACCATCGTTTTCGGCGCGTTTTCCGTTCCAGTGACCGTTCTCTGGATGGTCCTCATTATCAACGCGGTCAATTTGATCGATGGCCTTGACGGCCTTGCGAGCGGGGTCTCCGCGCTGGAGTCCTTTGCACTTCTCATCACGTCCGTTATCATGGGGAATACGGTATGTATCGTGGCCTCCGCCGCGCTCTGCGGCGCCGTGCTTGGCTTTTTGCCGTACAATGCGAACCGTGCCGTCATCTTTATGGGAGACGCGGGCTCCATGTTTATCGGCTATATTATGGCGTGCATTTCTGTCTTTGGTCTGTTCAAGGCGCAGGCGCTTTTCTCCATCGTGGTTCCGGCTCTCATCTTTGCGCTTCCTCTTTTGGATACCATCGTTGCCTTTTTCAGAAGGGTGATGAAAGGACAAAGTCCCTTCAAGGCGGACCGCTCTCACCTGCATCACAAGCTCATCGACAACGGCTTTTCGCCTAAACGGTCTGTCCTTGCGATTTACTGTGCTTCCGCGATGTTCTGTGTGGCTTCAATTCTATTTATGCGCTATAAGCTTTTGTCGGTTTTGCTGGTGCTGCTGGATCTTATATTTTTGGAGGTCCTCAAGCACTGGAAGCAGCTTTTTGACCGAAAAAAGAAGCCGCCAAAGGAAACGGCGCCGATCGAGGATGCCAAACGGACAAGCTGACGCAGCGGCCGGAAATGGGAGGCGATGCCATGAAAAAAATTACAGCGGGCAAAAATATCCTGACACTGCTGTCCGTTCTGTCTGTGCTCCTTGTCTTTTCGCTTGTCTGCATGCTCTGTCTGTTTGCCATGGATAAGCTTGGCATTGTCAGCTTATCGGGCCCTGTCCCTGACGAAACGCAGGATCCCTCTGTAGAGACGGAGTTCCCCCTGCCGGTGCATACGTCAAACGAGCAGCAGGCTGCCGCTTTGGAGGGAGGAGTCTCCGTTTTTGAGAGGATCTTTGCCGACATCCCCTATGGGGACAGCTATTATATCAAAATGTCGGTATCCGTCGACGAAACGGCGGAAGGTGAGGTGCCGGTATCCGGGACCTACGAAATCTGGCGGTTTGCGGATAAGTATAAGATCCACCGGTACAATAGCGAAAATGAGACGGAATGGATCGTCACCTGTGACGGCGTTCGCCTCCAGGTGATCGATTTTACGGAACCGTCGAATACCTATTACAGCGTTTCCGACGGGTATACCTTTGAAAAAATAGCGCCGCTTCCGGACTTTGGCGCCCTTGCCGATACGGAATGCGAGATATTTGAATATTCGGAAACGGGGGATGTCTGCAGCGCCGCGATCGAATATCCTTCCATTTCGACGGTAGACAACGTCGTATTTTCCAAATCCACCGGCATGCTGGATTCCTTTTCACGGTTCCGCGGCGGCCGTCTGATATGGAAAATCGATGTGGAGTCCGTGGACTTGGATTTTTTGTTCAGCGATTATATGTTCCAGATCGATTAAGAGATTTAAGTAAGAATAATGGCCAAAATCACGGCAAGCAGAGCCAGATTGTCGCCGGAATCGCCGAAGAGCATGGCGAGGAGCAGTCCGAACATCAGTAGGTCCTCGGCGGATATTTTTTCAAGCAGCCCGCCGAGTCCTCCGAGAAGTCCCTGCGGCTTTGGCTCGGAAGATGCCTTTTGCGCGGGCATTTCCGGCGGTTCTCGTCTTGACGGCGCAGGTTCCTGCTTTTCCGAAGGCGGCGGCGCAGGCTCCTCTTTTCTCTCCGGTGCGTACATACTTCCGTGATAGTCCGGCGGGACCGTGATTTTCGGTCTTATCCTTGCGTCGGATTCAATCGAACCATAGCTTCGGCTGTAAATGTTTGTCACCCCCTTACATGAGATTTTTGAAATAGCCGGCCATTTCGGCAAGCCGCATCATGCTCAGCATTTTATCGACCTTTTCTTTCCTCTTGTCGTCAAGGTACGGCTTGAGCGCCGAAAGCAGTGCCCGTGTATTTTTCAGATTTCTGGCCAGCGCCGGAGCCGGTGAAAGGGAGGCCGGCAGCGCCGCCTCGGACGGCGCGCCGGCGTCTGCCGGGTGGTCGGACAGATCTTCTTCCCTTGGAGCAGAGGACTGCGTTTCTGCTGGCTCCGGCGCCGCTTCCGGAGAGGGGGCGGGCGCTTCTTCGGCTTCCGTCATCGTATCGGCAAGCGATTTGATCTGTGCCATCATAGCCGGATTGGAAAGAATTTTGTCGAGCTTGGAGCTGAAATCTCCATTCATCCCTTACCGCCTCCGTCCAGCGTTTTCAAAATGATTTCCGCCTTGTCGCGTCCAATGTTTTCCATAAGCCGGTTGATGTCATCCGGGCCTGCCCGCTTCAGCATGGTCCGGATCTTGGAAATATCGGCCGTCTGCGCGGCGGCGATCCTTTCATCGAAGCCGATCGCGGAAGCGATAAGGCGCGCTTTGTTTCTCAGCTCCTCGTCGCTGAGGGAAAGCAGGGAATCGAGCATTTTTTGATTGATTTCCATCGTTACCTCCTTGCCGTTGAAACGGCAGAACAATAAATTTTTATGATCGGCGGAAGATTCTCCTGCCGGAGGAGTCCGGCGATTCGGATGGTCGCTTATCATGCTACATTCTATGCCGGCTTTTTTTCTTTTGCCACTTATCCTGCTTCGTTTCGCGACCGGACGGGCAGAAATATTCTTGTTATTATCTATATTTTGAGATTGGGAGGATTTATGAGATATACGCCGAAAAAAAACGGGACTGCGAAAATGATATCCTTGGCCTGCGTTCTTCTTGGCTGTATCCTGATTGCCACGGTTTTTCTTGACGTGCCGTATAAGGCGGTCTATGAGATCATCGCGCTGCTTTTCTTTGTCTTGAGCTTTGAGCTGCTGTTCCGCTATGTATTTACCGAGTTTACCTACATCATTGACGAAGAAGGAAATTTTATTGTCATGAAACGAACGGGACGCCAGATGATGTATGCCTGCAACGTTTCTCTGACGACCGCGCTTGCTGTTGTCAAGACGCCGAAGACGAAAGCGCAGAGAATGGAATTTGCCGAAAAATTCGGCCGTGTGAAAATCCGATACAATTACTGCCAGATCCTTCGCCCGAAGGACGCGTATTCCTATTTGTTTGAATTCAACGGACAGATGGCGGAGGTTGTGTTCCAGCCGAATGATGAAATGCTGGCCGTCCTGCAAAAGACGGCACGGGAAAACGCGGAAAGGCGGGAGGAGACCTTTGAGGCATAACAAAGTCCGGGGAGGCAAAAATACGAAAACAAAAAATATTTTTGCGAAGTACTTGAAAATCGAAAATGCTTCGTATATAATGGCGTTAGCCATTTGATACGAATTAGGAGGGAAGGCAAACATGCTTGAGGCGGTAAAGGAAATACTTTCAAAACAACTGAGAGTGGATATCAACAGCATTACGGAGGAGACGAACATCGTCGACGATCTGGGTGCGGATTCTCTCGACGTGGTGGAGATGCTGATGACCATCGAGCAGGAGTACGGCGTCGTCGTTCCGGACGATGTGATCGCAACATTCAAAACCGTCGGAGATGTGGCAAGATATATCGAGAACAATCAACAGGAATAACCGAGGGACGCCGTACCGACGGCGTCCTTTTTTTGGCGGCGCAGGTGAGAGATATTGACTTTTTCCTGTGTTGGCGGTATAATGAATCTGCAATATAGGACTTAAGTGCGCATGGATCTGCGCAAATCTGCTTTTTGCCGGAAGGGATCATATATGGCAGCGATTTCAAGGCGTGCCGCAAGAGAATGCGCGGTAAAGACGCTTTACAGCTATGATTTTCATTTAGAAATGCCCGCGGAGGACTTTTTTGCGGCGACGTGCGAGGAGTGCGAGCTCCCGTATAACGACTTCGCAAGGGAGCTTTTCCTCGGCGCCGTGAGCCACAAGGCCTCCATTGACGAAAAGATCTCCGCATACGCCAAGGGCTGGAGTCTGGACCGGATCGCACATATATCTCTTGCCATTCTGCGGCTGTGTACCTATGAGCTGCTGTTTACGGAGGTCCCGACGCCGGTCGCCATCAACGAGGCGGTAGAGCTGGCGAAGCTCTATGACGGCGACGACGCGCCGGCCTTCATCAATGGGATCCTCAATGCGATTGCGAGCAGGGAAAGGGAAACAAAGGCATGAGGGTGCTTGGCATCGATACAAGCAACTATACCACCTCGGTAGCGCTTGCAGAGGAGTCGGGCTTCCGGCAGCAGCGGAAGCTTTTATCGGTAGGCAAGGGAGAGCGCGGGCTCCGGCAGAGCGACGCGCTTTTTCTGCATACGGTGGACCTGCCGGCGCTTATGCGCTCGCTTTCCCCGATGGGGAGGCTGGATGCTGTGGCATACAGTGCCCGTCCGCGGGATGCGGAGGGCTCGTATATGCCATGCTTCCTCGCCGGCGCGGCGGCTGCGGAATCCGTCGCCGCAGCGCTGGACGTTCCGGTCTACCGTTTTTCCCATCAGGCGGGACACCTGATGGCGGCCGTCCATTCCTGCGGGGATGAAAAGATCGGAGAGGAAGAATTTCTCGCCTTTCACTTGTCGGGAGGCACGACGGAGCTGCTTTTGGTGCGGCCGGACAGGGAGCTCGGCTTCGCCGTGTCCGTTCTTGGCGCGACGCTCGATCTTTCGGCTGGACAGCTTATCGACCGCGTCGGCGTGATGCTGGGGCTTTCGTTCCCGTGCGGCGGTTCGCTGGAGCGCCTTGCGGCGGAATCGGCATCCATGCCGAGGGTGCATGTATGTGTCAGGGGATTTAGCTGCAATCTCTCCGGCGCGGAGAATATGGCGCAGAAGCTCTTTCGCGAGGGGGCGCCGGCGTGCGATGTCGCACGGTTTGCTCTGCGCTTTGTCGAGCGGACCGTGCTTGAAATGTCGGCGGCAGCAAGAGAAAAGTATCCTGCCCTGCCGATCCTGTACGCCGGCGGCGTCATGCGCAACGCCGCGATACGGTCGGCGGTAGCGGCGGCGTTTTCCAACGTTTGGTTTGCGGAACCGTCGCTTTCGAGCGATAATGCGGTAGGGACTGCATATCTGGGGCTTGCAAAGCGGAAAAGGGAGAGAGGATAGACGTGGAGAAAAGGATCATAACGGTTTCCGAGCTCAACGAATATATCAAAATGGTACTGGAGCATGACGAGCTCCTCATGCGCGTTTTCGTAAAAGGGGAGATCTCGAATTTTACCAATCATTATAAAACCGGACACTTTTATTTTTCTCTGAAGGACGAGGGCGGCGCGGTGAAGGCGGTGATGTTCCGCGGCAGCGCCGTGAAGCTAAGATTTATGCCCGAAAACGGGATGCGGGTGATCGTGGGCGGCCGCGTCGGCGTTTTCCCGCGCGACGGGCAGTATCAGATTTATGCGGAGACCATGGAGCCGGACGGCATCGGCGCTCTGTATATCGCCTATGAGCAGCTGAAAAAAAAGCTTGAGGCGGAAGGACTGTTCGACCTCTCGAAGAAAAAGCCGCTCCCGAAGATCCCGACGCGCATCGGCGTTATCACGTCTCCGACCGGCGCCGCCATCCGCGATATCATCAATATTTTGGGCAGGCGGTTCCCGCTTGCCGAGGTGATCCTGTATCCGGCGCTGGTGCAGGGCGCAGAGGCGGCGCCGGATCTTGTGCGCGGACTCGACTATTTCAACGGGGCGGGAAATGTGGACGTTATCATTCTCGGACGCGGAGGCGGTTCGCTTGAGGATCTGTGGGCGTTCAACGACGAGACGCTCGCGCGCCGCGTCGCAGCGTCCCGGATCCCTGTCATTTCCGCTGTCGGACATGAGACGGACTTTACGCTCTGTGATTTTGCGGCCGACAAGCGTGCGCCGACGCCTTCGGCGGCGGCGGAGCTTGCCGTTCCCGAGACGGGGGAGCTTGTCCGCAAGCTGTCCAACGTCACCGCGCGGCTCACGCTTCTTCTGGAGAGTCGATTGAAGCTGTACCGCGAGCGCCTGTCGCGGGCAGAGAGCGCGCGCGTGCTGAAAAATCCAAGGGTCCTGATCGATGACAAGCGTCTGGCGCTCGGAATGGAGGAGAGGGCTCTTTTCGACAGGATGGGCGCGGTCCTCGCGGCAAAGCGCGCGGATTTCATGAAGGAAGCGGCGAAGCTGGATACTTTAAGTCCGCTTGCGGTGCTGTCCCGCGGATACGGAGCGGTGTTCAGCGAGGACGGCAGCGTCGTGCGCCGCGCCGCCGACGCTGCCCCGGGAGAGCGGCTTTCCGTTATGCTTTCGGACGGACAGATCCATGCGACAGTCGATCAGGTCATGCTGGAAGAAAAGAAAAATCCAAGGGAAAAACCTTTTTTGCAGGGAGAGAAACACAATGGCTGAGAAAAAAGAAATGACGTTCGAGGCAGCGCTCGCCCGCCTTGAGGAGATCGTCCGCTCGATGGAGAGCGGGACCGCTATGCTGGACCAGTCGCTGGCGCTTTTCGAGGAGGGTGTAGGGCTTGTCAAGTTCTGTACGAAGGCGCTCGACGATGCGGAGCAGCGGGTGAAAATCCTTCAAAAGGAGGACGACGGAGCCGTTGCGGAAGCGGACTTCGCCGGAACGGCAGGAGAATGAAGATTGAGGCTTTGCTTGCGGAAGACGCGGCGCTTGTGGACGCAGCGCTTCCGGACTATTTAAAAACCACGGATGAAAGAACGGCCCTGCTTTACGAGGCGATGCGGTACAGTGCGACATCCGGCGGCAAGCGGATCCGTCCGTTTCTGGTTCTGGAATTCTGCCGCATGTTCGGCGGCGAGGAGAAGGCGGCTCTTCCGTTTGCCTGTGCGATCGAATGCGTCCATGCCTCCTCCCTGATTCATGACGATATGCCATGTATGGACAACGATGCGCTGCGCCGCGGAAGGCCAACCAACCATGTCGTATACGGCGAGGATATCGCGCTTCTTGCGGGCGACGCGCTGATTACGCGCGGCTATGAGCTTGCCGCGCGCAATCCGTATCTTCCGCCTGCGACCGTGCTTGCGGCGACGGCGATGCTGCTGCGGGAGGCCGGCGCTGAGGGCATGATGGGCGGACAGCAGATCGACCTTGTCTGTGAGAAAAAGAAAGCGGACTTCGATACGCTGCTTGCGATGCACGCCAAAAAAACCGGCGCGCTCATCCGGGCGTCGGCGCGTCTCGGCTGCTATGCAGCCGGCATTGTTTCGGATGAGGACCCGCGCGCCGCCGCCGCTTCGGCATATGCCGAGGGGATCGGACTCGCTTTTCAGATTGTGGACGACATCCTCGACGCGGTCGGGGATGAGGCGGTGCTCGGCAAAAAAACACATGCGGACGATGTGCTGGGCAAAACGACGTTCCTCAGCTTCATGAGCGTGGAAAAGGCGCGCGCATATGCGGAAGAGATAACGAAAAAGGCGGTCTCGGCGCTCAAAGTCTATGAGGGACATGAAATTTTGACCGAATTTGCCGGGTATCTTCTGAGCAGGAACAAATAATTCGTATGGAATATTTATCTTTTATTCTTTTGTATAGTATATAAGGAGATCGGACTCCGCAAAGGAGGATTTATGATCTGTAATTGGCAGACGCTGTACAGCAGACTGGAGCGGGAAGGGCAGACGCACCTTATCCGGCACCTCGAAACGCTTTCCGGCACGGAGAAGGAAACTTTTCTCTCGGCGCTTGCCGGAATCGATTTTTCTTATTTGAAACGGGGAGAGACTTCTTTCCAGAACCGAGTTTATGAGATTTCTCCTATTGATATTTTTACCGCCGAAAAAGCGGATGCGCGCCGTACAGAGCTGGATGCTGCGGGACTGGACGCCGTCCGGAGCGGAAAGGTGGCTGCCGTTCTGCTCTGCGGCGGGCAGGGGACGCGGCTTGGCTTTGACCATCCCAAGGGGATGTACGATATCGGGCTTACGCGCCCGCTTCCGATCTTCGGATTTCATTTTGCGTGTCTGTGCGAGACGGCGCGCCGCGCCGGCGCGTGGTTCCCGGTTTTTGTCATGACAAGCAGAGCGGGCGACGCGCAGGTACGCGAATTTTTGGCGTCGCGCCGCTATTTTGGATATGACAGCCGTTATGTCCGTACCTATGTTCAGGATATGGCGCCGGCGACGGACTTTGACGGGCGGCTTTTGCTTTCCGGAAAAACGAGCCTTGCCATGTCGCCGAACGGGAACGGCGGGTGGTTCTCCTCGCTTGTCTTGTCGGGGCTTCTTTCCGGCGCCCAGTATGACGGTGTCGAATGGTTCAACGTCGTCTCCATCGACAACGTGCTGCAAAAAACGGCGGACCCGTCCTTTATAGGTGCGACGCTGCTTTCCGGCGCGGACTGCGGCGCGAAGGTGATCCGCAAGGCGTCGCCGGATGAGAGGATCGGGCTCATTTGCCGGAACGAAGGGCATCCGGCGGTCATCGAGTATTATGAGCTCGACCGTCTGTTAAAGGAAAGCGCCGTATGTACGGACGGTATCGAATACGGGGTCATCCTCAACTATCTGTTTCGCAGAGAGCGTATGGAAAGGACGCCGGAGGGGGAGCTGCCCGTTCACCGCGTCCGCAAAAAGATCCCGTATTACTGCGACGGCAGGACGGTTTTTCCGGAGCAGGAAAATGGGTATAAATACGAAATGCTGGCGACAGATCTTGTCGAGCGAATGGACTCCTGCCTGCCGTATGAGGTGCGGCGCGCAGAAGAATTCGCTCCTGTGAAAAATCGTCATGGCGTCGACTCCGTGGATTCGGCGCGGGAAATGCTGTCGGCGGCAGGCTATGTGCTGTGACGCTTCTGCGATTTCACAAGGGACAAAATACCACAGAACTGGAAGCCTTCTCTCATTTAGGCGGAACCCCATCGGGTTCCGTTTTTTATTTCCCATAAAAAATTTTATTTATTGACTAAAAGTCATTGACTTTTAGTCAATGTTATGTTATTCTATCCTTACAAAAGCGCAGACAGGAGGAAAGCGATGACAACAAGACAGCAAACGGCGGCAAAAACGAGGGCGAGGCTTATGGAGGCGGCAAAGCAGCTCATCTGCGAAAAGGGACTTGCCGGCACGTCCGTCGACGAGATCACCGAAAGGTGCGGCGTATCCAAAGGAACCTTTTACACCTATTTCAAGCGAAAAGAGGATGTTATTTTTGCTTTGAGCCGTGAGGTGTATCAGGAAATTTATGAAAATGCACAGGCGCATGAAGGCACCTTCCTGGAACGATTGGTATTCTACATGGTGAATTTTTCAGGCTATATTGAAAAAAGCAGCCTGAAGCTTTGCCAGGAGTGGGTGCGCAATACCGTAGACCCCGACCTTGTGGAAAACCCGGGTGACAAGAACAAGCTGGGGATGGATTTGGATTCCATGAGAGGAATGATCGAAAAGGGTGTGGAGTTGGGTGAGCTGAAAAGGGACACTCCCGTTGAAGCGCTTTCCCATACATTGGTAGATGTGCTTTACGGCGAAATGCTTTGCTGGGATATGTCCGGCGGCGCCTACAGCTTTGAAGAGCGCACAAAAGAGTTTTGCCGTTTGTTTTTACCGGAAATTATAAAACCGTATATCATTTAGAAAGGATAAGTGATTTTTATGAGAATTGAAACGGTGACATTGAACGATGGTGTAAAAATCCCTGTTTATGGATTCGGTACTTTTCGGATTCCTGCCGATGGCAGCACTTATAGGGCAGTCCGGGAAGCGCTCGATCTCGGCATCCGGCATATCGATACGGCGGCTGCCTATTTCAACGAGAAAGAAGTAGGAAAAGCCATCCGGGAAAGTGGGATTCCCCGTGAGGAAATCTTCTTAACAAGTAAACTGTGGTTGCAGGATTATGGCTATGAACCTGCAAAAAAGGGGATTGAAGCTTCTCTTTGTAAGCTGGGGTTGGACTATATGGACTTATACTTAATTCATCAGCCCTACGGCGATGTTCCCGGTGCATGGAAAGCGATGGAAGAAGCAAAAGCGGAAGGAAAAATCCGTTCTATTGGCGTAAGCAACATGACGCCGAAAATCTGGAACAGCTTTGTTCCGCAGTTTGAAACGATGCCTTCTGTCAATCAGGTAGAGTTTAATCCCTATTATCAGCAGAAGGAAATTCGCAAAATCATGGCGGAAGCCGGAGTACAGCTTGAGGGCTGGGGACCGCTCGGACAGGGCAATCAGGCAATGCTGTCAGATCCGGTTATCGAGGAGATTGCCGAGGCACACGGAAAAGACATCGGTCAGATTATTCTGCGCTTTGAACATCAGGAAGGCGCGATCGTTTTCCCGAAATCCACAAATCCTGCAAGAATCAAGAGCAACATGGAAATTTTTGATTTTGCTTTAAGCGAGGACGAGATGGAAAAAATGCGTGCGCTCGATACCGGCAAAGGCTGCCATAATCCGGACGCCCCCGGCGTTGCCCAAATGCTGGTCAGCGCATTTGACGTCCACGCAAATGACGAATCAGCTTGAAAGGAAGAATGTGAGATGGAATACAGAGAATTATACAATGGTGTAAAAATCCCAATGCTCGGTTTTGGAGTATATCAGATCCCCGAATATACGCAGGCAAAAAATACTGTGCTGACAGCATTGAAAACAGGATACCGGCTGATTGATACCGCACAAGGGTACATGAATGAAAAGGCCGTCGGCGACGCCATCAAGGAAAGCGGGATCCCCCGCGAAGAGATTTTTATCACCACTAAATTATGGATACAGGATTTTTCCTATGACGGCGCAATCAAAGCAACGGAGCTGTCTATGGAGCGCCTTGGTGTAGACTATATCGACCTGATGCTTCTTCATCAGCCGATGGGGGATTATATAGGAGCATGGCGCGGGCTGGAAAAGCTCTATAAAGACGGTAAATTAAAAGCGATTGGAATGGCAAACTGTTATCCCCATGTGCTGGCGGACCTTTGCGAAACCTTTGCAATCAAACCCATGTTAAACCAAGTGGAAATGCATCCGTTTTTCCAGCAGCAGCTTAACATTGATACCATGAAGGAATACCATGTTGTGCCAGAGGCATGGGCGCCTTTTAATGAGGGATTACATGACTTTTTCAAAAACCCGATTTTGACGGAAATCGGCAGTAGGTATGGAAAAACCGCCGCGCAGGTCGCCCTTCGCTGGAATATACAGCGCGGCGTCGTGGTCATTCCGAAATCGGTTCACGAGGACAGAATAAGGCAAAACTTTGATGTGTTCGATTTCTCTTTGACAAAAGAGGATATGGACAAAATCAAGGCGATGGACATCGGCCGCAGCGAGATCGTCGATCATTTCGACCCGAAATGGATAAAGCTGCTCCATTCCATCCGGTTTTGAGAAAGAAAAAGGCAGGGCGCGGACGCGCCCTGCTTTTTTGGTATCGCGGCGAAGAGCCGCGGCCCCGATAGGGAAAAATGTGAGTTCCGTTATACGCCGGTTCCGTCGAAATCCGGGATAAAGCTTTCCTTGGCTGTCTCGCCGAGCTGCGCATATCCCTTTGTGATGCCGAGCGAGCGCGCAAAACGGAGGACCTTTTCGTATTCGTAGGTGGTGAGCCTGCGGGAAAGCTCGGGATTTTCCGGAAAGGAGCCGCACGGCGTGTACTGGCGCATGATGCTGATGTAAATGCGGTCGCCGTACGCGCGATGGAGCAGGCGGACCGCGTTTATGGAATCCTCCGTATGTCCGGGCAGCACGAGATGGCGGACGATGACGCCGCGCCGCATCCTGCCGTCCGCGTCAAAGCACGGCTCCCCTGTCTGGCGGAGCATCTCGCCGATGGCGGCCTTAGCGGCATCCGGATAGTCCGGCGCCGCGGAAAAGCGCGCGGCGAGCGCGGGATCGAAGTATTTGTAATCCGGCAGGTAAATATCGACGTATCCCTCCAGCATGCGCAGCGTGTCGATCGTTTCATATCCGCTGGAATTGTAGACGACGGGCAGGTCAAGTCCGCGGGCCCTTGCCATATCCAGCGCCGCGATGACATGCGGGACGAACTGCACGGCCGTTACAAGGTTGAGGTTGGCGGCGCCTTTTTCCATCAGCTCAAGAAAGATTTCGGACAGCCTTTGCACATCGATTTCTTTTCCGTGATTTTGATGGGCGATCCCATAATTTTGGCAGTATAGACAGCGCAGTCCGCAGCCGGAGAAAAAGACGGCGCCGGAGCCGGCGCTGCCGGAAAGGCACGGCTCTTCCCAGAAGTGAAGCGCGGCCCGCGCGACGCGCAGCACCGCCGATTCTCCGCAGGCGCCCCGATCCCTTTCGCGATTTACGGCACACCGGCGGGGACAAAGCGTACAGCGGCGGTAAAGGTCGAATCGCTCTGTCATTTTAATTTCTGCTGGTGCATCCAGTAGCTCATGACAAAGCGGTGGGGCAGCATTTTGGCAAGGAGCATCTGTCCTCTTGCGATGAATCCGTATTTGCTGACGTCGCGGCCGCGCTTCGCGTCCCGGAACGCTCTTCTGACAATTTGCTCCGGAACATACATCGCCACATATTTTTTTACCACCGTATTCTGGTCCTTGGCGATGGCGCGGTTGAAAAATTCGGTTTTGGTCCAGAAGGGACATACCGCCGTAACGGTGATCCCTTTGGCTTTCAGCTCCCGGTTCAGCGCTCTGCTGTAGCTTAGGACGAACGCTTTCGTCGCGCCGTAAACATTGATATAGGGGATGGGCTGGAAGGCTGCGACCGATGCGATGTTGATGATTTTTGCTCCTTTGGGCATATAGGGAATGGAATGCTGACACATTGCCATGACCGCCTTGCAGTTGAGATCCACCATATTCAGGTTTTCCTCCAGCGGAACATCCAGCGTGGCGCAGAATTTTCCAAAGCCGCTGCAATTTACGAGCAGTGTGATTTCCGGCGTTTGCTCAGAGAGCAGCGCCGCGTAGGCTTCATAGCTTGCAGGGGAGGTAAGATCGAGAGGGAGGGGCCGGAGCGGGAACGGGATTTTGGTTTTCAGCTCCTCTAAGCGTTCCAGCCTTCTGGCGATGACCCATACCTCATCAAAGGTATCGTAGGTTTCTAAGAGCTCCGCGAATTTTTTTCCGATCCCGCTGGAGGCTCCGGTAATGACCGCGATCTTCTTTTTCATCGTATCAATTCCTTTCCGATTTTATCATGATTTTTTCGGGTGCGCTTCCGAAATTGCTTCAATTTTGAGAGAAATGGACGGATAAGGAGGCAAAAACCGTTGAGATGCCGCTGTGTCCCGAACGGAGCCGATGTCTTGATGCCGCCTCGTTCGGCGGAAAAGGGACATTTTTCGGCGGTGCGTGCGCAGCGCCGAAAGACTTCACCGGATTCTGCGTTTGTTCCGGCTTTTGGAACAAACGGCAAAGGATTGTCCCGCCTCCTTTTGAATTCTCCTGAAAGCAGCTTGGAAAAGTGCGGCTTGCTTTCCGCTTTTCCGTGGCTTTTGCCGGTGCGTGCCCTGACCCTTTTGTACATGTGGGGGGATTCTTAAAAGGCATCCTGCCGGAATGACCGTTTGCAACCGCTGCCGTATTCCGCTTGAACCCTGTAGAAAAATTTTGACTGAAGAGAAATTAAGGCTGTATTGCCGAAAAAATAGGCTTTAGATGGAGCGTTTACGCATATACGGCAAGCAAGAAAAATCCAAAAGAAAAACTTAGAGGCGGCAGAGCTCCTTGAAAACACATCCGGAAAGCTGCCGTTTGAGGACATGGCCTTGGGAGAGCCAAAGGGAAATAGGCGGCTTCTGTTTCTTCCGGAAGGTTTTGCGCCCTGCCTTCTGTCCGGCCTTTCTTCTTTCTATTGTAGCTATATTCTATCATTTTTATTACTGGATTTCAACCGGAAAAAGAGCCATAAAAGCCGGCGGACGTTCCACGCCGCCGGCTTTTTGAAAATGGCTCTGGATGCAGCGCCTGCGGCATACGCGGCTCCTGCTTTGGCCGACAGGAGCAGGCGCTTGCCTTCAGCCGATAATGGCAGCGATCGGGAGAGGGCTGAAAATGTTTTGCCGGATGCCCTTGACGTTCGCGCTTAAATGCTTGAGTCCGGCGTGCCGCAGGCTGCGCTTGCGGACGCTTCGGTTTCCGCGTCTTTTCGGAACTGCGGTGCTATCGTTTCCAATGCCGATTTATCCAATCGAAGGTATCTTCGTCCCGTATCCTCCTGCGCGCCTAACTTTTTATAAAATGCAAGAGAAGGCTTGTTCCAGGCAAGGCAGCTCCATTCCATTTCCTCATAGCCGTCGGCGAGCACGGACTCGGCGGCCTTGGCCAGCAGGCGTTTGCCGAAGCCGAGGCCGCGAAATTTTTGCCTGATGAAAATATCTTCCAGATGCACTTTTCCCGTTGCGGAAAACGACCCAAAGACAGGATAATACAACGCATATCCAATGGCGTCCCCGTTGTATTCGGCCAGCAGGACGGATGCGATCTTCCGTTCAAACAGCCAATGACGCAGCTGCTCTTGGGTTCCTGTCACGTCCTGCGGCCTTTTTTCATAAAGCGCGAATTCTTTTATCAGGGCGTAGAGGATAGAGATGTCTTCTGCATGGGCTTTGCGTATCGTCAAATTCTGGATTTCCATCTTGACTCCTTTTCTCTATGGGAATGGCTTATGTTCATCGTTCTGCCATGAAATGGGAAATGGGATGCGGGAGCTCCCGAAGCGCGGGATGCTTTTTGTATGCGCTCTTCGATAGGCGTCCGCCGGCAGAAAAACGGACTTGTCCCGTTCGGCATCCTTTCGTTCTCTGGATAGAGAGCGTTTAATTGCTCTTTTCGAGGCAAGCGACCGTCTCCACATGTCCCGTTCGGGGAAACAGATCGACGGCGCACAGGCGCGACACGGGATATCCG
This sequence comes from uncultured Clostridia bacterium, assembly GCA_944381075.1. Taxonomy (GTDB): domain Bacteria; phylum Bacillota; class Clostridia; order Oscillospirales; family CAG-272; genus QALR01. The sequence continues at coordinate 24,619 of CALWJT010000011.1, read as the reverse complement.
CGCGCCGCAAGATAGGCGCAGTCGCGCGCCGCGGTCGCACTGTTGCAGGAGATCATGACGATTTTGGAGGGAGCCATCCGCAGAACGGCATCGAGGACCTCCGGTGTACAGCCGCGTCTTGGCGGATCCAGCATCACGACATCGGGCATCTGTCCGCTCTGGACGAGCCGTTTTGCCGCTTCTCCGGCGTCGGCGCAGATGAATTCGGCGTTTGCGATACCGTTGCGGCGTGCATTCCGGCGTGCGTTCTCGACAGCCTCGGGGATGATTTCAACGCCGACAAGACGTTTTGCCCGGCTCGCCATGGAAAGACCGATGGTGCCGACCCCGCAGTAAAGGTCCAGCAGCGTTTCCTCTCCGGAAAGCGCGGCCATGTCCGCCGCAGTACGATAAAGGAGCTCCGCCGCGTCGTGATTGATCTGATAAAAAGAAAGCGGAGAAATGTCAAAGGCAAGTCCGCAAAGGACGTCCGTTATGGCGTCTTTGCCCCAGAGGGTGACGCACCGATCTCCGAGGATACGGTTGCCCGGCTTTTTGTTGACGTTTAAAAGGATGCTGACGACATTCGGAATTTCCCTGCGCAGGCTGTCCGCCAAAGCGTCCGCGTGCGGAAGGAAGTCCGCGTTCGCCACGATGCAGACCATGACCTCGCCGCTTGTCCTGCCGTCTCGGATGAAAAGGTGACGCACCGTTCCCCTGCCGGCCTCCTCGTCATAGGGACGGATCCCGTATTGTTCCATCCATTTTGAAACGCAGCGTATGACAGCGGAATAGAATGCCGGCGCAAGCGAGCAGTCGCCGCATGGAATGATCCGATGGCTGTGCGGTGCGAAGAAGCCGAACGAGGGCCTGCCGTCCTCCCCGGTGCCGCACGGGATCTGTGCCTTGTTCCGATAGCCGTCTACCTGCGGGGAAGGGAGGATCTTGCTGCATAAGACCGGCAGGCTTCCGATCCTTTTGAAATTTTCTTCTACCCACCCTTTTTTGATCCGCAGCTCTGCTTCATACCGGATATGACGGAACAGGCATCCGCCGCATTTGGAAAAAACAGGACACATGGGCTCGCACCGGTCCTTGGAGGGGATCAATACAGCCTCGCATTTGCCGTAGGCGTAGGAGGCAAGCGGCTTTACTATTCTTGCTGAAACGACATCTCCGACAGCGGTTTTGGGGACGAAGACGACATAGCCTTTCTGCTTGCCCACACCGGCGCCGTCGGGCGTAAGATCGCTGATTTCCAGCGTGACGATATCATTTTTTGAAAGCGGAGTTTGTTTCATGTCATACTGTTTCCTGGTTTTCCGGAGATTTTTGTGAAGGGGCTTGGGGCCGGGTACGGTCCCCGATTCGCTTTGCATGCTTTAATGCGATAACGATGGCGGGAACGAGCAGGATCTGCAATAGGATCCCCGGCCATGCGCCGACGACAGTAGAAGCGAGGAAGGCATTCAGGGTATAGGTGCCGCCATCCATTGCGATGGTCATCCACGACACCGCCCCATATACGAGCCGCCCTCCGATCATCGCGAGCAGCAGGGAAGCGTATAGATACGGGATCTTTTTGGGGAAAATACGATATAGAAGTCCTGCAAGAAGACCATATACTGCCATTTCTGCCGCCATAAAAAAGCACATCGGTACCTGCGGCATACCAAAGAGGACGAACCGAAGCGGCGCTGCCACGGCGCCGACCGCGAATCCCCAAAGCGGGCCGCAGAGGAATCCGCAGAGCAGGACGGGGAGATGCATCGGGGAGAGCATGGAGCCGATCTGCGGGATTTGTCCCGTCAGAAACGGAAGCAGAAGGGCGAGGGCGAGCAGCATCGCAGCAATGACAAGAGTTTGAATAGCGCTTTTTTTCATAGTTACCTCGGATTTTTATCGTTTTTCTCTGCTTATTGTAGCACTGTAAAAGCCAAAAGTCAAGAAATGGAGAAAAAGGGGGGAGGGCTTAAGCCCTCCCCCTTTTTCTCATTCATAGCTTATCTTGAGGTCTCGATCAGACCGTATGCGCCGTCTTTGCGTTTGTATACTACGCAGATTTCTTCGGATTCCTGATCTTCAAACACGAAGAATTCGTGGCCAAGCAGGTTCATCTGCATAATTGCTTCTTCCGCTGTCATGGGTTTTAGGTTGAACGATTTTCTTCTGATTTTAAAATCGGTTTCCTCCTCGACGTCCTCCTCCGGCATGGTGACTTCGCTTAAAAATGCACCGTCCCGCAGTCTTTTTTCGAGACGTGTCTTATTTTTTCGGATTTGACGTTCGATGATGTTGACGGCCGTATCGATCGCGTGGCAGAAGGTCGGTCCTTCTACTTCGCTGCGAAACAGGACGCCGTCGGCGGAAATGGTGAGCTCTAAGATCTCTTTTTCCCTTTTCTTGCTGAGCGTAACATACGCTTCGGCATTTTCGAGGAAAAACTTGTCCAGCTTCCCGATCTTTTTCTCGATCAGTGCCCGGACATCGTCCCCAATGGTCACTTGTCTTAAAAGAATCGATGTTTTCATAGATATATCACCTTTCGCTACGTATTTGTAAAAAAGCTTCCGCCTCCTTACAGTTCTATTATAGCATACTCGGAAGCAGAAATAAAGAATTTTTGTAAATTAAGTACAAAATTTCTGAGACGCAGCGTAACTCTGCCATCAGATTGACAAAAGCCGATAGGAGCCGACAGAATCCATCATATTTTTCTCTCTTTCATGACAGGTAAAAAGGATGCTCTGCAAATTGCGCGCCGCATATTTATCGATCAGGGAAAGGACCTTCCTAAGTCTTGTGTCGTCCATGCGGACAAAGCTTTCATCGAATAAAAACGGCGGGACCGATTTTTTATATAAAAGCTCGATGAGCGCGATCCGAAGACATAGGTAGGCGAGATCTCCCGTTCCGGCGCTGAGATAAGCGGCATCCCGCATCGCCGTACCGTCAGAAAAGGAAAGTCCAAAATTCATATCTACGCCGATCTCCGAATACTTTCCGTCTGTCAGGGCTCCCATGAGCTTGGCGGCGCTTTTGGCAAGCTTGGGCGAGATTCCTTCCCGCAGCCTGCCGCTCGCGGATTCAAGCGACTCGATGGCAAGCATGTAGGCATTCCATTTGAATGTCAGCTCATCGATTTCTTCGTCCAGCGCCGCCTTTGCCTCAGCAAGCTCCGTTGGCTTTACGGTAACGGCGGAAAGAGCGGCGAGATCGACCTCGATTTGATGAAGCTTATCCGTTTGTGCCGCAATGGCGCCCGTGAGAAATTCGCTGGTTTTCTTTTTATCTGCGATGGGGAAGCGTGCCATTTCCTCTTCGTCGTATTCGTCAAGACAGGCGGCTTTCAGATAATCCTTGGGATAGGCCGCGAGGGACTGCTCGATTTCTGAAATTTTATTTTTCTGCTCGTCGCGGATCGCTTCCAGCCTTGCGATTTCGGTGCGTGCGGTACGGCAGATATCGATTGCCTTCGCAAGTGATGCTGCCGTGTTGCCCGAAATTTCAAATCCGCCTTTTCCGAGGATATCCAGGATATCGGCGCTGGTTTTTTCGAGTTTTTCCGATGCTGCCGTAAATTTATCATTTGCTTCGTCCCGGGCACCGGTAATAAAAACCATGTAAGCCTCATCCTCCGATGCGGCGCGGACAAGCTCTTCAAATTCTTCGTAATTCCGGCAGCCGAATTTTGAGCATATGGTGCGGATATCCGTTGCCGGTCCGCTTTTTCGGATCCAGAAAATGCTTCCGGCTATCAGAGCAAGGAAGGCAAGGGAAGCCGCTACATAAGAGAAGGCTGCCATGCCCTCGGGCAGGAAATAAAGAAGAGCAGCACCGGCCGCGAACAGGACGGCGAGCAGAAACAGTCCAAGGGCGGCTCTTGTATTGGTGTGAAGCTTTGCCTGCAGGTCCCGCATCTGCGCAACCAGCTCTTGACGCTGCTTGCCTCCGCTTTTCGCGCCGAACCGCTCGAAGATCGCAAGCTTTTCGCTCATTTCGGAAAGCTTCTGATTGGCGGCGGTGAGTGCCTCTTGTGCGTCGGCATAGCGGGAGGAGGCAACGGACAGCTCCGATTGCTTTTCCTCGAGAGACGTGATATACGCATCGGAGGAGATATCACGTCCCCCATGCTCCGGCGGCGCTTTTTCCGCGGCGATGGCCTCTTCCGTTTCGGCAAGCCGCGATTTTTCCGCTTTCCGCTTTTCATATGCCTTTTTCATTGTATACCGCTCGTACTGTGCAAGCTCTGCACGGACCTTTGACAGCTGCTTTTCCGCTTCCTCCTTTTTCTCGGAGAGCTGTCTCTTGGTTCCCTCGAGATAAATGATTTCACCGCTTGCTTTCTTGGCAGCTTCCAGCTTTTCCGCTGTGTCATTCCGGCTGTCCTCGAGCTCGGCGATCCTCCCGCCGCGCCCTTTTTTGTATTTTAAGAAAACTCTTGCGCTGTCAAGCTTTGAAATGGCTTTTTTCGTATTGATGCTTTCGTTTGCGGAAAACAGGATATTTTCTGCTTCCTCGCCGAGCGCATGTCCGCCGACCTTGCTGTCGGTAGCCTGCCGGATATAAACGGTGCTGTCGAAAACCGTTTCGGAAACGCCGAAAAAGACCTCTCCCGGAACCTGTCCCTTGAAGCAGATCAGATTGGTCTGCGCATCGTAGATGGTGCATTTTTCACGGTAGGAAAGCTTGCCGTCCGCGCCGGAGACGCAGACGGCCTCGCGCTCGATGCGGTAGCGCTTCCCGTCATCGGAGAAGGTCAGATTTCCCGCGGCGCGGGAATCCCGAAGACTGATGGCGCGCGCTTTGTCGTCGGCCTTCGAGGGAAGCCCGTAGAACATGAATCGGAGAAAGGCGCATATGGTAGATTTTCCGGATTCGTTGGCGCCCTCGACGATATTGACGCCGTCCGAAAAATCAAGGGTTTTGTCTGCGAGCCCGCCGAAGCTTGCGATATGTAAATGTTCAAAAATCATATTGGCCTCCTATTCCAATCCGCCTTTTTGGATCAGCTGCCGTTATCCGAATCGTTTTTCCGCCGGTACGCCCGGATGAACGGCTTTTCCATCAGCCGCTTGCATTTGAAAAAGAAATTTTCCTTGTATGGCAGCGGCGTGACAAGGATGGCAAAGGCGCCCGCGCGCCGCGCACAGAGGACGTCGGTGAAAATCTGGTCGCCGATAACGGCCGTCTGTGCCGGCGTGACGCCGAAATGGCGGCAGGCGGCATAGACCGACTTTGGCGAGGGCTTTCTGCTTCGATAGGTGACGAAGGCGGAAAGCGTCCGATTGAAGCGTTCTACGCGCTCCCGGCTGTTGTTGGATGCGACGGCGACGGAGATCCCGCCGGCGCGCAGAGCCTCGATCCAGGCGAGGATCTCCTTTGTCGGCTCCGGCATCCCGTAGGTGACAAGCGTGTTGTCGATGTCGAGAACTGCGACGCGGATCCCCCTTTCGGCAAGGTATGACGGGGAAATATCATGGACGCTGTCGAACATGACATCTGGGATAAATAAGCTGTTTTTCTTTTTTTTCACGGGCCGCTCTTGCCTTTCGTTTTGGATTTATTCGGCCAGTCCCTCCGCAATGCCGATGAGAATGATGCCTGCGATGATGACGGCCACGGTCGCGTATTGGCGCGCCGGAAGCTTTTCCTTTAGGAAAATGCGGGAAAGAAGGATGGAGACGATGCAGTATGCGGCGATCATGGGAGCCGCCACCGCGCCGTTGCCGCTCATTGCGTACACGTAGGAAAACTGGCCCGCCGTTTCAAATATGGCGGCGCCTGCGCGCACGCCTTGATATTTGAGTCCGATCTTCTGCTTTTTCAGCTTGAGGAAAAGGAAGATGATAACGGCGCAGGCGAGAAAGGTGAGCTCGTAGGAGATATTCGCAACGTTCTCGAAATTTTCCTCCGTCACGCCGACAAGCGGCGTTTTGGTGTAGTCGTCGAGGTAGTAGGCGTCGAAGAAGGTCCCCAGTGCGTCGATGATGCAGTAAAGGACCGGCATCATGAACGCGACAAAGCCGATTTTATACTTTTTGCTGTTTTGCGCCTCGAGCTCATCGTCCTTTTTCTTTTCGAGGATACCGAGCAGAACGACGCCGAGACAGACGAGGACGACGCCAATGGAGGTTGGCAGGTCCATCGTATCGCCGAGGAAGATCAGACATAACAGACATGCGACAGCGCCCGAGGCGTTCTGGACCGGGGAAGAAATGGAAAGCTCGAGATACCGGAGGCCGAAATATCCGATGGTCATCGATGCGATGTACATGATGGATACGGGGAAATAGATGAGGATATTGGTAAAATTATAGTTGACGTCAGTGAACAAAATGGTGGCGATCGCGTGGATCCCCATGACGAGACCGACCATCATCGTCGTTTTCAGATGGCTGTAGCGGTCGGTCTCATCGGCTCCCTTTTTATAAAAAAGGTCCGCTGTTCCCCACGCCAGCATCGTGATAAGCGCAAAGATAAACCACATATGTATTATACTCTCCCATGATGATTGTAATATCAATATCTTATCATTTTTGCGCCCCGGACGCAAGGGCTTTTTACAAATTTTTCGACAAGGACGGAAAATCGACTGCGGGCTTGCCGGCGAATCCAAGGCAGGTCCCATTTTGGGACATCAGGAAAGGCAAAGAAAAAAGAGCGCCGCTTTTCCTGGATTTGTGGTATAATGGAGGCAAGATAAAAATCCGATCATGGAGGCCGATATGTGGAACGGAAAGAAAAAAGCGGTGACCTTCAGCTATGACGACGGCGTGACGCAGGATATTCGATTGGTTGAAATTTTTTCAAAATATAATCTGAAGGCGACGTTCAATCTCAATTCGGAGCTTCTGGGAAAAGAGGGAAGCCTCATTCGCAATGGTGGGGTCCGCGTGGCCCACACGAAAATCTCCGCGCAGGACGTGCGTTCGGTTTACGACGGGCATGAGGTCGCCGCGCATACGCTGACGCATCCGGCGCTATGCACGCTCTCGGACGAGGAGGTTGTCCGAGAGGTGGAAGAGGACCGGCTGGCGCTCTCCGCGCTCTGCGGCTATGAGGTCCTTGGAATGGCATATCCGGGAGGCGGCGTCAACCATGATGCGCGCGTGGAGCGGCTGATACGGGAAAGGACCGTCGTGCGCTATGCGCGCACGACGGACGCCTCCGGCAGCTTTGCGCCGCAGGCGGATCGCTTCGCTTTTGCGCCGACCGTCTATCATCTGGATACGGACGCCATGTTCGCGCTCGGCGAGACGTTCCTCGCGTCCGAATCGGAGGCGCCGCAGCTTTTCTATATCTGGGGGCATTCGTATGAATTCGACGCGTGGGATTTCTGGGAGCGGTTCGAGGATTTCTGCCGCATGATAAGCGGACGGGACGATATTTTTTACGGGACGAACCGGGAGGTGCTGCTGGTGTGATTTCCAAGGTCGCCGAATATTATGATGCGCTGATTGACGAGGGGAATGATCCTGTGCTCGATCCAGCGCCTCTGCGGGCTTATATGAATCGGTGGGACGGCGAACCGTTTTTGGACCTGCTGTCTCTCTCCCCTCGGGCGCACGTTTTGGAAATCGGAGTGGGGACGGGCCGGCTGGCGGTCAGAACAGCGCCGCTCTGCCGCTGTTTTGTCGGAATCGATATCTCCAAGAAAACCGTGGAACGGGCGAGCCTGCATCTTTCGGGTGTGCGGAATGTAAGATTGCTTTGCGGGGATTTTATGACGTATCGCTTTGACATGTGCTTCGACGTCGTTTATTCTTCTTTGACCTTTATGCATATAAAAGAAAAAGAGAAGGCGATCCGAAAAGCAGCTTCTCTTCTGCGTCCAAACGGACGATTTGTGCTTTCTGTCGATAAGAATGAAAGCACGGAGCTTGTCTTTGCAAAAGACAGAAAGCTCCAAATTTATCCGGACAGCCCGGATGAGGTTTTGCGGAATATCCGGTCGTCGGGACTTTCCCTTCTTTGTAAAGAGGAAACGGAATTTGCATGGCTGTTCTGCGCCGGACGTCCGGAGAAGAACGCAAATATTTCTCTTTGAAAATATGGAGAAACGAAAATGAAACCGTGCGGATTTCGCGGGCGTGTGACCCAAGGGAGCGTATCGACAGAGAGGACAGCACGGAGAGGACAGACGGCTCCTTTCCCGCTGGCGCAGGGCATCCGGACGCGGAGGAAAACTGCGCGGCGGAAATCCGAAGCTGTGACATGGCAAAAGGCGAGACTGGCCGAGAGGGAAGGGCAGCGGCAGGAAGCCGACATGAAAATCATCCGAAAAAGCCAAAAAAAGCCAGGGGAAGGCGTTCTTCCCTTGGCTGAATCTGCATTTTGAGGTGTTTCATGACGTCCGCATCGTCGATGCCGCGCCGATCCTGATAAAATTCATCATTTACTTGTTCCGGTCCAAGAAGTCTTTCAGCAGAAGAAATTCTATCGGGCGCGTTCTGCGCCTTGCGTACCGGATGGTATTCCATGTGCCGCCTTTTTCCACGCCGTTCCACACGGCAAACACAAGGTCGGATCTCTCTACCATATATATATTGCGCTTTTGTTCACAGCCGGGAAAATAGTCATAGGAGATGAGCGTCCTTTTATCGCAGTGAGACAGCACATAGTCGTACTGCTCCCGACAGCGCCGGTTCCAGCCCTGTGTCTGGTCCGGATACGGGATCGCCGCCTCCAATGTGATATCCAAGATATCCCGAAACGTTTCGCATTTATGGTAAATGACGGCGCAGGCAAAGTCGAGGTCGACCCCTCTTGCCATTCCGGTGAGAAAGCCCGTATACCCGCGGCGCATCAGCTCCTCCGCCTTGCGGTAAAGTGCGTCGGTATACAGTATCATTTCATGAGAATCTTTTTCCCTATAGTTAAATGGAAATTTTTCCGGACGATTTCCGGTCACACAGCATGTTTTCATGTCCCTATTTTATGTGAGACCATGACGTTTTATCCTCGATTTCGGCTGAGAAAAAAACAGACCGGCACAGCCGTGCCGGTCCTTTATGTAAACTGCGAGCTTCCAGGAAAACGAATGCACCCGTCACCCCCGCGGGCACAAGGCCCACGGGAGGACATGACATCCGTTCCCGTGAAAGAAAAACCGCCGCGGGGCTTTGGCCTGCGCTCCCGCCTCCCAGAGAAAACCTAACATCTTTCCCCCGAAAAACAGGCTCGCAGCCCTCTTACCCTGCGGCGAACTCGCATCGTTATGCCATTCGCGCCACCTTGAGATCCATGCCATGCGGCAGCATAGCTCTTTCTATGCCCTGTCACTTCCCCCTTTGCCCGCCAATGAGAGCGCAGACGGTCCCCCGCCGCGATTTGAGAAAATTCAAAATCCCTCTTGAAAAATGACGAACAATGTGTTATCATGACCTCATACCGTGGGTGCCGGATCTTCCGGTTGCAGGGTGCTCGTACACCCCCAAGCAGGCTGTCGCGCTGGTAACGCTTCAGCCGCCTGCGGTTTTCTTTATTCACAGAGAACAGCGAAAACCGATCCCCACGGCAGTCATCCCGTATCCCGCGGCTGCGAGACGCTCCTGCCGTCCGACATGGCTTTTTCCTCCCGATTTTTTCGTTTTGCGCGCAAAAAAACCGCGCAGGCACGCAGAGCGCGGCGCCGCACGGAAAAATTCCATGACAAAAAAGCCTATTTCCGAAAAACCTCTTGCCAAAACCGCGGAAATGTGATATCCTATCGGCAGGGCGCCGGTTATCCGGTGGTAGGGTGCTCGTACACTCTGCTGGTCTGTCGTGCTGGTAACACGGCAGGCCGCCTTTTATTTTATAACATTATCTTAGCATGAAGTGAACAAAATGTCAAGATAAAATATGCAAAAAACAGCAATTTTTGAAAAATCCCTTGCCAAAGCCGCAAAAATGTGATATGCTATGGGCAGGGCGCCGGTTATCCGGTGGCAGGGTGCCTGTACACTCTGCCGGTCTGTCGTGCTGGTTACACGGCGGACCGCCTTTTTTGTTTATGTCATTATGTTAGCATGAAAGGGACCAAAAGTCAATAGGTGATTGTGAAAAAGCGGCTGTTGTTTTTTATGTTAGAAAAAATTTTAAATAATAATAAGGAGGAACACTATGCAAACCCACTATTTCCAAAGGTACCATCAAGAGGAAAACGTTGCCACCGCAAACACAATGCTACTGCTTTCACAGTTATATCATCTTGCGCCAAATTCATTTTATCGCGTGATAGGAGAAAAGATTTTTAACAGTCAAATTGACAATTTTAATCCTCAAATCTCTTTTATTTTGCAAAAAAAAGAACGCAACAGCGTTCCGGATGCCGTTATCGAGCAGCAAAGTTTTAAGCTTGTTGTAGAGACAAAAATGAACGGACAAAAGTTTGAAAAAAAACAGCTTCTCAATCATTTGAATGCTTTTGGCGATGCCCAACACGAAGTCCTTGTCACCATTGCGCCCGAAGAAATGGATGCTCGCCTGAAAAAGGAAATAGACGATGAAGCGGCCGCCAAAGGTGCTTCTCATTGGAATGTTACTTTTGAAAATTTAGCGGCCGCCATTGAGGATGCACTTGATGAACGCAGTGATGTGATGAGGGAATGGTTGGAAGATTATCGTGATTATTGCTACGAAGATAAGCTGATCAATGATTCTTGGAAGCAGATGCGTGTTGTCGCATGCGGAAATACATTTGAGTTTAATAAAGAAAATGGGGTATATTATCGAAACAGCACACGCGGATATCATCCGCATGATTATTTAGGCTTGTATCAAAACAAAAGCGTGCGGGCAATCGGTCGGATTGTGGCAATTATAGAAGGAGAACCGGGACATAAAGACGATGACAGCAAATTTGTGATGATTAAAGAACGAAAATCAGATGGCAGCTTTGAGGAACAAAATAAGATAGCCCCGGAAAGAAAACAAATTATTAAAAATGCGATAGAAAATGGCAAGCAATACGGATACGATCTGAATGCTCAAGACATGACGTATTTCTTTGTGGATTCATTTTATGAGACGGATTATCGAAAGCCAACCTCAGGAGGTTTATGGGGTACACGTTATTTTGATTTGAAGGCTTCACTTGGCGGAAACGATGAATTTAAACCTGGAGAGTCCGCAGAGTCGGTCGCCGGTAAGCTTAAGGGAAAAACATGGTTCTAAAAAAAGACTTTTGATAAAAAAGCAGGGCTTTCTTCTTTTGGGAAAAGGGGGAACGGTGTTCTTTTCTCCGGAAAGAGAAAAGGACGGGAAGATTTACCGAGGCTACCGCCTCGGACTCCCAGCCGCAGGATGGGAGCCATATCCACACGGCTCCCGTCATGACGGACTCACGCGTTTTGCGCGTTCGCCGAGGCCAAAGCCGAAAAATCATCTATACCCTTTTGAAGCTCGGCCATACTATCAGCTATATCCCGATACAATGTGTCGCATTGCAGGGCAAACATGCAGCGCGGACACCGGCTGCAGCTGATAGGTTTTGCGCCTGCGGGCGCGGGGTGATTTTGCGGTATTTGCTTATGAGAGCGGGGCTTTCGACAAAAAATCCCCTCTTCCCAAAACAAGAAAAGCCCTCCTTTTAGGAGGGCTTTCCCTTATTCAAAATATTACAATATTACAGTCCCCGCAGCGTTTCCATCACATATTCGCCGAACGCTTCGCAGGTCGCGCCCGTATCGCGTCCCGTGATGACGAGCGCTTTTTCCTCGAACGTGCAGATGTCGAGCGCGCGCTCAAGTCTATCCGCACGGTCCTGAAGTCCGATGTGGGAGAGCAGCATGACGCAGGCGCGCAGCATGGAGCTCGGATCGGCGTATTTGCCGCGGCCTTCCGTTATCATACGGGGCGCGGAGCCGTGGATCGCCTCGAACATCGCGTATTTTTTTCCGATGTTGGCGCATCCCGCCGTACCGACGCCGCCCTGGAACTCCGCCGCCTCGTCGGAGATGATATCGCCGTAAAGGTTCGGCAGGAGCAGCACCTGAAAGTCGCGGCGGCGTTTTTGATCTACAAGCTTTGCCGTCATGATGTCGGCGTACCATTCGTCCGTCGTGATCTCAGGATAGAGGGCCGCGACCTTGTGGCAGTCCTCGAGGAAGTTGCCGTCGGTCGTTTTGATGACGTTCGCCTTGGTGACGAGCGACACGCGGGTAAAGCCGTTCTTGCGCGCGTAGTCGTAGGCGAGCCTTGCGATCCGGTCGGAGCCCTGTTTCGTGGTAACGGTGAAATCGACGGCGAGGTCGTCCGTCACATTGAAGCCGGAGGAGCCGACGGCATAGCCGCCCTCGGTATTTTCACGGAAGATCGTCCAGTTGATGCCCTCTTCCGGCACCTTGACCGGACGGATGTTGGCGAACAGGTCGAGCGCCTTGCGCATGGCGACGTTGGCGGACTCGATATTCGGCATGCCGCTGCCTTTCTGCGGCGTGGTCGTCGGACCTTTCAGGATGATATGGCAGGCTTTCAGCTGTTCCATCACGTCATCGGGGATGCCTTTGCCCGCCGCGATGCGGTTTTCAAGGGTCAGTCCTTCGATGTCGACAAACTGGATTTTCCCCGACGCTGTCAGGTCGGAGAGCAGGTATTCGAGCACGCGGCGCGCTTCCGCACAGATGATGGGGCCGATGCCGTCGCCGCCGCATACGCCGATTTTGATGGTATCCAGCGCGCTGTAGTCGACAAAATCTCCCTGCGCCTTCATGTCTTCCACGCGGCGGAGCTGTCCTTCCAGAATCTTTTTGAATTTTTCGGCTGCGGCGTCCAGCGCCGCAGCATAAGCGGTATTTTCCATGATTTCTGTCCTTTCGTCCTTATTTTCCGTTCGCTTTGGTGTAATTTAGCAGTCCACCGGCAGAGAGAATCGCGCGCTGACGCGGGGTGAAGGCGAGGCGCAGCGGGATTTTCGCACCGTTTGTCCGGTCCTCAAGGACCACGGTATCCGCGCCCGCCACGGCCGCGGCAAAACCGGGGATGGCAAGCTCGTCGCCCTCGGAGATTTTGTCATAATCGTCGGGATTTTCAAAGGTCATCGGTACGATGCCGAAATTGATGAGGTTCGCCACGTGGATCCGTGCGAAGCTCTTGGCAATGACCGCCTTGACGCCGAGATACAGCGGTACGAGCGCCGCGTGCTCACGGGAGGAGCCCTGCCCGTAATTTGTGCCGCCGACGACGATGCCGCCGCCCTCTTTTTTCGCACGCTCGGGGAAGTCCTTGTCGCATACCGTGAAGCAGAATTCGGAGAGCTTCGGCACATTGGAGCGGTAGGGAAGGATCTTGGTCCCTGCCGGCATGATATGGTCGGTCGTGATGTTGTCTCCGACCTTGAGGATGAGCCCACAGGAGAGGTCTTTTTCCGGCGCTTTGCCGACGGGGATCGGCTTGATGTTCGGTCCGCGCTCGACGGCGATGTCCGCCGCTTCCGCGGGGGAGGCGGGCATTTCGATGAGATTGTCGTTGATGAGAAAATGCGCGGGTGTATGGATTTCCGGCGCTTTTCCGAGCGTGCGCGGATCCGTCATCACGCCTGCGAGCGCGGAGACGGCGGCGGTCTCAGGTGAAACGAGGTAGACCCTCGCGTCCGCCGTCCCGCTGCGCGCCTCAAAGTTGCGGTTGAAGGTGCGCAGGGAGACGCCGCCGGACCTTGGAGAGAAGCCCATTCCGATGCAGGGGCCGCAGGCGCATTCCAGAATGCGTGCGCCGGCGGCGATGAGATCGGCGAGCGCGCCGCATTCTGCGAGCATCGTGTATACCTGCTTTGAGCCGGGCGAGATAGAAAGGCTCACGTCCGGATGGATGGTTTTTCCCTTAAGAATTGCCGCGACGGTGAGCAGGTCGAGCATGGAGGAATTCGTGCAGGAGCCGATGCAGACCTGATCGATCTTCATGCCGGCAAGCTCTGCGACAGGCCGAACGTGGCCCGGACTGTGCGGACAGGCGGCAAGCGGAACGAGCGCGGAAAGATCGATGGTATACGTCTCGTCATAAACGGCGTCCGCATCCGGCGCAAGCGGAACAAAATCCGCTTCTCTGTCCTGCGCCGCGAGAAAGGCGCGCGTGACCTCATCCGAAGGGAAGAGCGAGCTTGTCGCACCGAGCTCCGCTCCCATGTTCGTGATGGTCGCGCGCTGAGGGACGGACAGCGTTTTTACGCCTTCTCCGGTGTATTCAAGGATGGCTCCGACGCCGCCCTTGACGTCCAGCCGGCGCAGGACCTCAAGGATGACGTCCTTGGCGCCGACATAGTCGGGAAGCGCACCGGTAAGTTCAATGCGGATGCTTTTCGGCATCGTGATATAATAGGCGCCGCCTCCCATGGCGACGGCGACATCCAGTCCGCCGGCGCCCATGCCGAGCATGCCGATGCCGCCCGCCGTCGGCGTATGGCTGTCGGAGCCGATGAGCGTTTTTCCGGGGACGGCGAAGCGCTCAAGATGGACCTGATGGCAGATTCCGTTTCCGGGGCGCGAGAAGCGGATGCCGTGCTTTTTGGTCACGGTCTGGATATAGCGGTGATCGTCGGCGTTTTCAAAGCCTGCCTGCAGGGTATTGTGGTCGATGTAGGCGACGGAAAGCTCTGTTTTGACGCGCTCTGTGCCCATCGCCTCGAATTGCAGATACGCCATCGTGCCGGTGGCGTCCTGCGTCAGCGTCTGATCGATCCGGAGCCCAATCTCCGTGCCGGGCTTCATTTCTCCTGAAATCAAATGATTTTGGATGATTTTCTGTGCAATCGTGTGTCCCATCGTTTCGTTTATCCTTTCTTAATCTTTTGGAAGCGCGGAAAGCAGATTCTTCAGCGCATGCTCTACATGCGCCGAAGTCAGCCGCTCAGCGGCATCCGCATCTGCGCGGAAAATGGCGTCCATGATCTCTCGGTGCTCCTCGACCGATTTTTCAAGCCTGCCGGGCACCGTCAGGGAAAGCTTGCGGTACGCCTTGATGTTCCGGTGCAGCTCCGAGAGGATGCGGCATAGGATCCGGCTGCCGCAGGCGCGGTAGATCTCTGCATGGAAGGTCGTGTCCAGCTCCTTGAGGTGCTCCGGATCCTGTTTTTGAAGATAAAATTCCGAAAGCTCGACCGATTCCGAAAGCGCTTTTTTTTCCTCCGGCGTTATCTTGACCGCCGCCATTGCCGCGGCAAGCCCCTCGAGCCGCATTCGGATGCGGTAAATGTCGACGAGATCGTCGGTCGTGACGCCGACGACGACGGCGCCGCGGTTCGGCAGGGCCTCGATGAGCCCTTCTTCCGCGAGCCTGTGGAGTGCGCTGCGCACCGGCGTCCGGCTGACGCCGAGCTTTTCCGAGATAGAAAGCTCGGTGAGCGCCTCTCCCTTTTTCAGCTCGCCCGAGAGGATTGCATCCTCCAGCGCTGCGTATACCCTTGCCTCCAGAGAGGCGGTATCCTTGTCGATGATCATGCGTGTCTCCCCCGCTTCCCGTTCACGGCTCCCGGAAGCGCCCCGGCGCGAGCGCATCGATGATGGAAAGCAGCTCCTCCTCGCTCATGACCGTTGTGCGGCCGTCCGTGTACTGGCTGTCGATCCTCTCCTTCATCCCGACGACCAGAGGATCCTGCTTGGCGAGCATTTCTTCCGGCGGAAGCTGGAAATGCGTATTGATCCAGTAGGCGATGCCGGCAAGTCCGGAGGTATTGGATATGGCGACCTCGGCGGGACGATTCAGAATTTTTTCCGTATCGAAAATGTTGTAGATTTCGGCGTCCTTCATCAGCCCGTCGGCGTGGATGCCCGCTTTTGTCATGTTGAAGCTCTCTCCGACAAACGGCGTCATGGGCGGGATGTCGTAGCCGAGCTCGTGCCGGTAGTATTCCGCGATCTCGGTGATGACCGTCGGGTCCATGCCGTCGAAGGTGCCGCGCAGGGAGGCATATTCGATGACCATCGCCTCAAGCGGGATGTTGCCGGTCCGCTCGCCGATGCCGAGCAAGGAGCAATTGACGGCGGAGGCGCCGTAAAGCCATGCGGCGGCGGCGTTGACGACGGCCTTGTAGAAATCGTTGTGTCCGTGCCATTCAAGCATTTCCGAGGTGACGTCGGAATAGTGGTGCAGCCCGTATACGATGCCGGGGACGCTGCGCGGCAGGGCGACGCCGGGATACGGCACGCCATAACCCATCGTATCGCACATGCGGATCTTGACGGGGATCCCCGATTCTCCCGAAAGCTCCGTCAGCTCATTGACAAAGGGAACGACGAAGCCGTAGAAGTCCGCGCGCGTGATATCTTCAAGATGGCAGCGGGGACGGATGCCTGCGTCGAATGCCTGCTTTACGACGGAAAGATAGTGCTCGAGCGCCTGCGAGCGCGTCATGCCGAGCTTTTTGAAAATATGGTAGTCCGAGCAGCTGACAAGGATGCCGGTTTCCTTGATGCCGAGGTCATGGACCAGCTCGAAGTCCTCCTTTTTGGCGCGGATCCACGTCGTGATTTCCGGAAAGCGAAGGCCGAGCGCCATACATTTTTCGACCGCCTCGCGGTCCTTTTTCGTATAGACGAAAAATTCGCTCTGCCGGATGATGCCGTTTTCTCCGCCGAGTCGGGAGAGCATTTTGTAAAGCGTCACGATCTGTTCGGGCGTATACGGCGCGCGGGACTGCTGCCCGTCGCGGAAGGTCGTATCCGTGATCCAGATATGCTCCGGCGTGTTGAGCGGCACACGGCGGTGGTTAAAGGCGATTTTCGGGATTTCGTCGTAGGGATAAATGTCTCTGTAAAGGTTCGGCTCGTCTACATCCTGAAGCGAATATTTATACTGCGACTGCTCAAGCAGGTGGCTGGCCGGGTTTTTGATGATCATGGCGGGTCCTCCTTTTGTATTCTTGTATACAATCCGTGACCATTATATCGGAATCCGGACGTTTTGTCAATGCTTTCTGAAATTTTCTTTTTTCTATAATAAAACTGCGCGTATGCCTTCGCGCCATATGGGGAGCGCCGGCGAGAGGCCGCTTTGCTTTCTTCCGTCTCTTTGGTGAGGATGCCGCTCCCCGAAAATGGATCGGGCAGGGAAGCGGATTTGTGAGGCGCGGTTGACAAAGCACTCCTTTTATGGTACGATATCCCCCGAAAAACGGGCGGATCCCGCCCGAAATCGGGGGGATATTTTATGAAATTCGTCAAACCGGACAGAGAAGGGACGAGCGATATCGAACAGGGTTTCCGCAATCCTCCCGCCTGCTACGGCATCGTGCCGTTTTTCTGGTGGGTCGGGGACCCTCTTACGAAGGAGAGGCTGTCCTTTGAGCTGGAAAAGCTCTCGGGGCACGACCTCTGCGGGCTGCAGATCAACTATGCGCACAGCGCGAAGGGCGGGCGCGCCTACGGGCTCACCTATCCGAGCGATCCGCCCCTTTACAGCGACGCATGGTGGGAGCTTGTCGGATGGATGATCGATAAGGGCAAAAAATACGGATTTTCCGTGAGCCTTTCCGACTACACGCTCGGCATTCCCGGACAGGGCAATTTTGCCGACGATATGATTCGGGAAAATCCGGATATCCACGGCGGATGGCTGCGGGCGAGGTCCCATCCCGTGACGGCGGGAGCACCGATCTCCATTCCCCTTCCCGAGGGCTTTCTCAGCGCGGGATTGGTATCGCCGCAGGGACTTTCCGACGTGAACGGCGCCATCTCGGACGGCGCCGTTTCCCTGACACCGGCGGCGGACGGCACACTGGTCTTGGTTTATTATGAGGAGGAGCCGCTTTCCGTCGACCCGATGCACCCCGACGCTGGGGAGTCGGCGATCCGCCATTTTTTTGGGCGCTTTGAGGAGCATTTCCCAGGCGAGTGCGGGGACGGGCTGAATTTCTTCTTTTCCGACGAGCTGAACTTCGGCCTTGCCGACCGCTCCTTCCGTAATACGCTCCCCAAGCTCTGGGACGGAAGGCTCGCCGAGGAGTTCCGGAAGAGAAAGGGCTATGATCTGATTCCTCTGCTTGCGGGGCTTTTCTGCGACATCGGCGACATCACGCCGAAGGTCCGCCTCGACTACAACGACGTCGTGGTGACGCTGGAGAACGAAAACTACTTTTCCAAAGTATTTGACTGGCATGAGAAGCGGGGGATGATCTATGGCTGCGACCACGGCGGCAGAGGGACCGATCTTACGGAATTCGGCGATTATTTCCGCACGCAGAAGTACAATCAGGGACCCGGCTGCGATCAGCCGATGATGAACGCGAACATCGTCAAAAACAAGGTCGCGTCGTCCATCGCGCATCTATACGAGCGTCCGCGCGTATGGCTCGAGGGCTATCACAGCAGCGGCTGGGGCGTTTCGAGCGCCGACATGGCGGACGTGACGGCGCGCAATTTCGTGATGGGGCAGAACCTTCTTTCCCTGCACGGCTGCTACTATACGACGCACGGCGGCTGGTGGGAGTGGGCGCCGCCCTGCAACTGCTTCCGCATGCCGTACTGGAAGCATTTTTCAGAATTCACGCACGCGACGCTGCGGCTTGGCTATCTTTTGTCGCAGGGCGTGCATGTCTGCGACGCCGCGGTTGTATATCCTGTCGCGGCGGCGGAGGGCGGAGTCCCGGCGGAAGGGAAGCTTGCTGCCGACACGGCGTTCGAGCTGCTGGACCGTCTGTACCGAAGCGGCATCGATGCGGATTTTATCGATTTTGAATCGATTGTACGGGCAAAGATCGAGGGCGGCGCGCTCTGCGTCGCGGGGGAGCGCTACCGCGTCGTGATCCTGCCTGCGATGCCGGTCGTCCGCTTTTCCATGCTGGAAAAGCTGCATGCGTTCTCCCGCGCGGGCGGGACGGTGCTGGCGGTCGGAGAGCTGCCGTGCGCATCGGACCGTGCGGGGCGGCGCGACCCCGTGCTCGACGGGATGGTGCGGGATATGTTCGCGGACGGGAAAAACGTCATCCCGTCGATGGAGGAGGTCGTCCCTTCCGTTGCCGCGGAAATCGGGACGCTTGACTTCTCCTCGGCCTATGGCGGCGACCGCTTCCTTCATCACAGAAAAATCGGCGGGCGGGACGTCTATATGGTGTACGGTGTGCCGAAGGGGACCGTCTGCCGGTTCCGTGCGCAGGGGACGGCTGCGCTCTGGAATCCGTATGACGGGAAGCGGTATTCCCTTGCATCGGTTCCTCATGGAGATGGAACGACCTCTCTTGCTCTGCCGCTTGAGGCGTCGGAATATGAGCTGATCGTGTTCGACCGCACGGGGAAAGCGCCCGACGCATCGTACCGCGGCTACGGGCTGCCGGCGCGAAGCCTTACGCTTTCTGGCGATTACCGCTTCCGACTTCTCCCGACGCTCGATAACCGTATGGGGGATTTCCGGCTTCCCGCGTCGGACTCCTTTGTCGGCGCGAGACTCTGCACCGCCGCATATGCGGAAGGAAACTGCGAGCAGGCGCCGGATGCCTCCGCGTTTCATGGCAGGGTCCGGTTCTCGTTCGGCAAGATCATGAAATGCGAAGGACCTTTTGAGACAGAAGAGGCACTTGTCCGGTCGTTTGAAAGGGCAAGGGTCGGGGACACGGCGGGCTTTTCCGATTATGAGATCTCCTGGCGCTACGGCAGATGGGGACAGCCGGGCGCGCAGGGCTATCATGGGCTCAAGGAGCTTGTCACAGACGAATTTTTATATTTCTGCGAGCCGAAGGATGCGCCGGCATCGGCACGCGGCCGCGTGTTTGCCGGCGCGGTGGACGTTCCGCGCTCCGGAACGTATTTTATCCTTTCCGGCGGGACGGCGCCCCGTTTTGCCGCGGTCGACGGGAGGGTGCTCCCTGCGGATACGCATGGCATCCGGCTGGAACAGGGCATCCATCGGGTCGCGCTTGCGTATGACGGGGAGGGCTCGGCGTATTTCATGCTCAGCCGCAGAGAGACGCCGTCCGCGGAGCCGGCAGGAGAGCTTTCCATGCGCTGGACGCATGATAGATCGGCGCTGAGGTACGATTATTACGGCGGGGCCCGCGCGCCGAAATTCGGCTTTTTCCGCTTCCAGTCGCCGCCGGGACTTCGCCGCATGAGGATTCCCGCATTTGCGGATTCCCTTGCCGTTTTTGCGGACGGGAGGCCGATTCGGGCGGACCGGACCGGCAGGGTCCTTCCGTCCGGGGCCGAGGAATGGCTCTGCGAGCCGGATGCCGTGCTGACGCGTCCTGCGCAGATCCTCATCCGGGCAGCGCTTCGCCCGGAGCACTACGGCGGCGCCGTGATCGACGAATTCATCGATTTTGACTGTGCCGAAGGGCTTTTTCCTGCCGGAGACTGGAGCCTGTGCGACGGGCTCGAATGCTATTCCGGCGGCGCCGCCTATATGCGCACGCTCCCGCCGGTCGAGGCGGACGGGGGCAGCGTTGTTTTGGACCTCGGCGCCGTTCGTTCGTCCGCCGAAGTGTTTGTGAACGGAAAAAGCGCCGGCGTGAGGATCGCCCCGCCTTACCGGTTCGAGCTTACGGACCTTCTTGAGGACGGTGAGAACGAGCTGAGGATCGAGGTCTACAATACGCTTGCCAATTTCTACCTTGCGGTCCCGACGCGCTACGGCGGGAGCCCTGTATCCGGGCTTTTGACGGAGCCCGTCCTTCGGATCTGTCCGAGGAGGCCGTAAGGCACGGCTTTCCGGAGGATGTGCGGGCGGGTGCGATTTTGTGTTGAAATTTCCTCTGCGGTGTGATATGATGAGGAAAACGAAGAAACGATTCTTAGGAGGAACGATCCATGAAGAAAATCAAAGCTGCCGTACTCGGCTGCGGGGACCGCGGCTGTATTTATGCGGATTACGCGCTGCGCAATCCCGATGAGCTCGAAATCGTGGCGGTCGCCGATACGGATGTGCTCCATAGAGAACAGGCCCGTGCACGCTACTCGCTCCCGCCGGAGCGCGCATTCGATGGCGCAGACTCTCTGATTGCCGCCGGTATAAAGTGTGACATCGTGATCGATGCGACCATGGACGAGGCGCATTATCCGACGGCGATGGCACTCTTGGAGGGAGGCTACGACGTGCTTCTCGAAAAGCCGGTATGTCCCAATGAGAAGGAACTGCTCGATTTGCGGGACACGGCGCACCGGAAGGGCTGCCGGCTTATCATATGTCATGTGCTGCGCTATACGCCGTTTTATTCCGCTGTCAAAAAAGCGATCGATGCGGGAGAGATCGGCAGGGTCCGCAGCATTGAGATGACCGAGCATGTCGGCATGGCGCACTTTATCGATTCGTTCGTGCGCGGCAAATGGAAGAGCGAAAAGGAATGCGGTTCGGGACTTCTGCTTGCCAAATGCTGTCACGACGTGGACCTCATGTGCTGGCTGGGGGACGCCTCCCGGCCTGCGCGCGTGACGAGCCTCGGCTATCGGGAGAATTTCATCCCGCGCAATGCGCCGGAGGGCGCGACGGAGCGGTGCTTCGACTGCCCCCATGAAAAAACCTGCAATTATTCTGCCGTAAAGATCCATCTGGAGCGCGATACCATGCCGTTCCAGACCTGGGCGGGGATCGGAAAGCCGCTGGATACCATCACGCGCGAGGACAAGATCGAGTATATGAAGCATTCCGCCTACGGGCTCTGTGCCTATAACAGCGGCGGGGACATCGTGGACAATCAGAACGTCATCGTCGCGTTCGAGAACGGCTCGATGGGCACGCTGAATCTTGTCGGCGCCTGCGCAAAGCCGGAGAGGTATCTGCATATCGTCGGGACAAACGGAGAGATCGAGGGCGTCTTTGAAGAAAATGAGTTTGAGCTGAGAATTTTCACGCGGGAAAACGACAGATATTCGTACGATACGAAGACCGTTTCCACGCGCGAGCACAGCGAGATCGGCAAGCATGGGGGCGGAGACAACGAGATCATGCGGCAGCTTGTCGGATATCTTCGTACAGGGCGTCCCACGGCGTCGTTGACCTCCATCGACACCTCTATCGACGGACATCTCTGCGTTTACGCGGCAGAAATCAGCCGGAAAGAGGGCAGGACCGTCGCGCTCTCGGAATTTGAGCGGGGATAAGCTTCTTCCAAGGGGGGATTTTTTATGAAGAGAACAAGCTTGAAAAGAATAGCGGCAAGCTTTGTCGTTCTGTTTATCGCAGCTTTGTCCGTCCTGCCGGTCCATGCGGACATGGGACCGAAGCCGGGTACGACGATTGTTGTAGAAAATCCGCCCGACGTCTATTATCTGGACCTTCTGATACCGGACAGCGAGTACGAGTTTCATTCCAATTTGACCGAGGAGGAGCGGGCCGCCTGTGATCCGGAGATGCTCGCCGCCTTGGAAGCGCAGCGGCAGGACGGATGGCATACAGCGCTTGTGACAGGCACGGCCGCCCCTCTGTTCGGCTCGCTTACGGGAGTTCGGGAGGAACGCGGGGCAGCGCATACCTTTTCGTATTTCGGCGTGCCGGATACGTATCGGATCCTCATCGTGACGGAGGATCTGCAGGTCATGACCTCCGAGATCCTCACAAAAAAAGTGTTTCAGGAAACCATTCGGGTAAAGCTGGACCCTGAGACGGGAAGCATCGCTGTGACGGAAAGCCCCTCGGTACCGCTTTTGTACCTTGGACAGTTCGCGGCGACATTCGTCCCGACGGTGCTTGTGGAATTTTTGATCCTTCTGCTGTTCCGGATCCCGGTGAAGAAAAATCTGCTTGTATTCTTCGGCGTCAATCTGGCGACCCAGCTTCTTCTCACGGGCATCATGACGAGCACGCTCGTATCCTCCGGCCTTCTGACGGCGTATTTGATCCTTCTTCCTTTGGAGCTTGTGATCCTCGCGGTCGAGATGACCGCATACGCATTTTTGCTGCGGGGCGTTTCCAAGGCGAGAAGGATCGCCTATGCTGCCGCGGCGAATGTGGTCTCCGCCGCTGCCGGCTTCTTTTTGATCGGGATCGCGGATTCTTTTATCAATATTTTGTAGTTTTTGCTCGACGCAAAAAGGGCACGGTCTGATTGCCGTGCCCTTTTTGTCTGCAGGAAAAAACGGGATTCCGGGCAAACCCTTTTGCCTGTTTTTTCATATGATGGAGTGGCGGGAAGATTTCCCGCTTATAAGATCAAAGAAAGAGAGGTGATTTTCGGTGGGGATGAAAGCCGTAAAATTCGGCGGAACCTCGCTTTGCAGCGCGGCCCAGATGAAAAAAGCCGCCGAAATCGTCCTCGCCGACGCGGACAGGCGCGTGGTGGTGGTTTCTGCACCGGGCAAGCGTTCGCCGGAGGATGAAAAAATAACGGATCTGCTGTACCGGTGCTATGAAGAGCCGGACGATGTGAAAAAAGCATGTCTGTTTGAAAAAATCAGAGAGCGTTTCGACGGGATAATCTCCGACCTTGGACTTTCACTTGACCTTTCGGAGGAATACGAAGCAATCCAAAATGCCGGTGTAAAATTCGGCGGTCGGGACTATTTTGTTTCACGGGGCGAATATTTGTGCGCCAAAATTTTTGCGGCGCTTTTAAAATATGAATTCCTCGACGCGGCGGACGGCATCTTTTTTCATGAGGACGGCTCTTTTGACGGCAGAAAGACAAGAACGGTGCTCTCGGCGCTTCTTGCCCAGCGGGAAGCGGTCGTGATCCCTGGTTTTTACGGAAGAATGCCGAACGATACGATCAAGACCTTCCCGCGCGGCGGCTCGGATATCACCGGCGCTGTTGCAGCGGATGCCGCGGGTGCATATCTGTATGAAAACTTTACCGATGTATCCGGATTCCTGCTTGCGGACCCGAAAATTGTTGACAAACCCGAAACGGTGAGTATAATATCCTATAAAGAACTTCGCAGGCTGTCCTATATGGGGGCATCCGTGCTCCATGAGGATGCGGTCTTTCCCGTGCGCCGCTCAGGGATCCCGATCAACATCCGCAATACAGACTGCCCGGACGATCCCGGCACGATGATTGTGGAAAAAAAGAAGACCGGTGCGGGGATAAGCGGGATCGCGGGGAAAAAGGGATATTCTCTCATCCGCGTATCCAAGGATCGGATCGGGGTGGATTCTGCCGCCGTGCAGAGCCTGCTTGGAATTTTTGAGCGCCGGCAGGTGGCAGCGTACGCGGACGCACGCAGCGTGGATTCGGTGGGGATTCTTGTAGAAAGCCGAAATATCGCGGGAAAAAAGGATTACATCTTGAATGAGATTTGTCAGTGCCTGGAGCCGGATACCATTGGACTTTCAGAAGAGCTTGCGCTTGTCTGCGTGGTGGGCGAGCAAATGCCTCCTTCTGTGCCGGCGGCGGTATTTTGTGCGCTGGAGGAACTTGGCGAGCGGATACGGTTTATCGGCTTCGGGGCGGATGATATCGTCCTTACGGTCGGGATCCGTGAGCAGGCCTTTGAGCGTGCGGTCCGGAAAATTTATGAAAAGATAGGGATGCAGAAAATAAAAAAGTCGGCTGCACCGTGAGTCGGGCAAAGCCCTTGGATGCGGAAAAGCGATCTGCAGCTTGCAGCGGGACAAGAAAGGAATCAGAGACAAATGATGACAAAGCAAACGGAAAAAATACGCAGACTCGTTTTTACTGCCGTGCTGATGGCGATTATCCTTCTCATGTGCGTGACCCCGATCGGATATCTGCGCGCAGGTCCGGTTTCCATTACCTTCCTTGTGATCCCCGTCGCGCTCGGCGCCATCCTTTTCGGAC
>CALWJT010000010.1 GCA_944381075.1 uncultured Clostridia bacterium | reverse complement strand
ATCCGCGATCTTCTTGATTTTATCGAACCAGACGTTCATGTCGTCCTGCGGGTCATAGCACGCAAGGAACCGAGTCAGTACTTCCCGAATTACGGATTTTTCAAAGCCATCGGGATATCCGTCGACGATTTCGTAATAGCGGTCGTAGAAAAAGCCCATATACGGCTTTGCGTCCGCCCACGTCGCAAGGTCCTTGCGCGGCTTTTTCCCGCCGCGTCCGATGGAAAGGATTTTTTTCGCGTAATCCGCGTCGGCGGACAGGCACGCTGCAAAATCCGGATCGTATTCCGACGCCCATGCGGAAAGCTTTTCATAGACCTCGTCCGCCGTCATCTTCGAGATCACGTTTTTCGAGACGTCGGTAAGCTTGGCAAAATCGAGAAGGCAGCCAGAATTGCTCATTTTCTTTATGGAAAACGGAAATTCCGTATAGGGGCGCTCCGGATTCTGCATCCTCCACTCGTCGTAATTGGAATTAAGGAGCGTCATGATATATTCGCAAACACAGGCAGGCGCGTAGCCGCCGCGTTTATAATCCTTCATATCCAGCCCCAGATCGCGCTTGGAAAGCTTCTTCTTGTTGCCGTTCTCATCCAGCTTCATGATCTGTGCGGTATGCAGATATTTCGGCATCCGGAAGCCGAGATAGCGGAAAAGCTGCACATGCTTCGGCAGGCTCGGAAGCCACTCCTCCCCGCGCACGACATGGGTCGTGCCCATCAGATGATCGTCCACCGCATGCGCGAAATGATAGGTCGGGACGCCGTCCGATTTGAGCAGCACGAAGTCCTCGTCATTCTCCGGGAATTCCAGCTCGCCGCGCACCAGGTCCGTCACCTTGATTTTTTTCTCGCCGTCGCCGTCCGAGAGGATCCGGAGAACGAACGGATCTCCCGCCGCAAGACGGGCGCGCACCGTATCCAGCGAAATCTCTCTTTGACGCAGCATTTCTTCTCTTTGATGCGCGCTTTCCTCCTCGGTCCATACCTTGCTTTTTACTTCTGCCTTCTTGTCTGCGGCGGCAAGCGCGTCCAGCTCTGCGGCCGTCGCAAACACCGGATAGGCCCTGCCCTCGGCGACAAGCTTTTTGGCGAACACATGATAATATGCCACGCGCTCGCTCTGCTTATAGGGACCGTAGTCCCCCCTTTCCACGATCGAGCCGCCCGCATCCACGGTCGGTCCCTCATCAAAGTGCAGTCCGTATTCGGCGAGCGTGCGGACAAGCGCCTGCGCGGCGCCTTCTACCTCCCGCTTGGCGTCGGTATCTTCGATCCGCAGATAAAACACGCCGCCCGACTGATGGGCGAGCCGCTCGTCGATCATCGCGCCGTAAATGCCGCCGAGATGGATAAAGCCCGTAGGACTCGGCGCAAAGCGCGTCACCTTGGCTCCCTCCGGCAGGTCCCGCTTCGGAAATTTCCGTTCGACCTCCTCCGGCGTCATCCTGACGTCCGGAAACAGCAAATCTGCAAGAACTTTATTCTCCATGGTTTTTATCCTTTCGTATCAGTCAGTTGACAGAGCCGGGCTCCCTGCGGAACCCGTATGCCCCGTGTCCGGGATAGAGCGTCCGTCCGGCAAGCGCCGGCAAGAGCGATAACAAGGTGCGCCGCATCACGGCCTCGTCCCCGCCGTATAGATCCGTCCTGCCGTATCCGTCGGCAAACACGGTATCCCCCGTAAAGACGGCCTCTTCCACAAAAAAGCAGACGGAGCCTCGCGTATGTCCCGGCGTCAGACGCACGGCAAGCGTTTCGCTGCCCACCGGTACGAGATCGCCGTCACGCAGCTTCTGCGGCACGCTGCGGCAAAGGACCGGACGCCGCAGGAATAGCAGCGAGCCATTCTTTTCGCCGTCGCAAAGCAGCGGCGCGTCAGGCTCAGAAACCAGCACCGACGCCCCCGTCCTCTCGGCAAGCGCATCCGCCGTTCCCAAATGATCGAAATGTCCATGCGTCAGCAGGATCTTTTCGATTCTGCCGGCGCCGAGCTTTTCCACCGCCGAAAGAATGTCGCTCACAGGCGCCGCGGGGTCCACGACCGCGGCGCTCCCGGTCAGCTCGTCCGCAATAAGATAGGTATTCGTCGCGAGAAGCGTCCCGCATAGCCGTATGATCTTCATCCGCGCTCCTTTTCCCTGCCGTCCGCAATCGTTTTCGATTAGAATATTGTATCACAAACGGCAAATATTGTCTATAGAATTCAAGGATATTTTACAAAAACAACCGTCCGGACGGCAAATACTCCAAAAAAGAACCTGTTTGGGCAATGCACCTGCTTTTTTATAAGTCTGCTCTCTTTCAAGAGGACTTTTCTGTCCGCAGGGCGCCGCGGCATCAAAAGAGGCAGAGCTATGCAAGCTCTGCCTCGCTTTTCGCCTAAAATGGGGAATTCGGAAAGCGCAAAGCGTCCGCATCCCCGCCTTTAGGGATTCCCGCTGCCGGAGTTCTGCTCCGTCCCCGAAGCAGTCCCCGAGGAGGTCCCGCCCGCAGAAGCACCGGAGCCCCCTGCCGTCTTCACGACAGTGCCGTAGAGCTTGTCGACCAGCGCGCCGTAAAGCGGCATTTCCTTGTCGGAACGGTATGCGACAGCGCCAAGGACGACAAAAACGATCAGATAGAAATTCAAAAGGATACCGATCCACTTTGTCATTTCCGAATAGAAATTGTCATAATCCGACGTGCTGCCGAAAATGGAGGAACCCGACGTAAATCCTCCGAAAACAAGCGAGATTACCTGCGACACGACGAGCACGTTCAGCAGCAACATCAGGCACTGGGAAATCCGCTTGATGTGTTTTTCTTCCAATGAAAATACGACCGCCGCCACAAGCAGCCCTACCATGACCCAGACCGTGCTTTTCAGCAGGGCAAGCACAAGGGCTATCACAGTAAAAATAGAACCAATCGCTTTCTTGTTCATGATGTTTCTCCTCTTTATTGTTTTTACAAATGTCAAAAATCCCCGACATTCGTTTCTATATTATATTCTATCAGATGATAAAATAAAACACAAGGAGTTTTTTGAAAAAATGGGAAAATATTGTCCGATTTTGAATTTCAAAAAGTATGGGATGGTATTTTTTCCGTTTTCGTGGTAAAATTATAAGGAGAAACCAGAAAAGGAGAAGCCCTATGTCAAAGCAAACCGTTCGGAAGATCCGCTATGACAGTGTCGATATGGAGGGCGCGCTGCGTCTTGCAGGCAAAGCGCTTCAGGAAAAGGGCGTCCACACCGTCGTCACGCCGAATGCGGAGATCGCGCAGATGTGCCTTGAGGATCCCTCTTTTTTCCAGATCATCGAAAGCGCCGACATCATCCTGCCGGACGGCGCCGGCGTCGTTCTTGCCGCCAAGATCCTTGGCACGCCCCTTCGGGGGAAGGTAGCCGGCGTCGAATTCGGCGAGGCGCTGCTCTCGCTTGCGGAGCGAGAGCAGCGCGGCGTATACTTTCTCGGCGGACGGCCCGGCGTTGCCGAAGCCGCAGCGGATAAGCAGAAAGGAAGGCTGCCGAAGCTCCCCGTATGCGGCGTCCATGACGGATATTTTGACAAAACCGGTGCGGAGAACGAAGCGGTCATCGAAGAAATCAACACGTCGCAGGCTCAGATTCTTTTTGTCTGTCTCGGCGCGCCTCTCCAGGAAAAATGGCTGCACGCCAACAAAGAAAAGCTCACCCACGTCCGTCTTGCCGTCTGCCTCGGCGGGTCCCTCGACATTTACGCCGGCACGGCAAAGCGCGCACCATCCGTTTTCATCAAGGCGCACATGGAATGGCTTTACCGCCTGATAAAAGAACCGCGGCGGATCGGAAGGATGATGCGTCTGCCGAAGTACATCGCAGGTGCCTGCGCCGAAAGGCTGCGCGGGAAAAAGAAAGGGCAAAAGCAGGCTTAGGGCTTCCTACACACAAAAGCTGTCAGCCAAAAGCCATCCTGCCGGATGCTTTTCCGGCCGCTCTTTCTCCGGGGGATGTCCCGCCTGCGGCATTTCGGACGCTATTCGTCCCACTGGCATCGCTTCAAATCCACATGCTTTTCATCGCAGAACGGCACGCCCTCGCCCTTGAGAAGCGGCTTCTGTTCGGGAAAGCCCGGCGCAAGCCTTCCCGCATGATCCACCACGCGATGGCAGGGATAGTCTCCGTAGCGGGACGCCATGCTCAATACCCTTCCCACAAGCCTTGCATTCTTCTCCCTGCCGATAAGCCTTGCGATCTGCCCATAGGTGGCGACCTTCCCCTCCGGGATCTCCTCGACAACGGAGAGGATCTCATAGATCAAAGCCTCTCGCAAAATCCGCAGCCTCCTCGCCTGTTCGGGACAAAGCCCTTTTTCCGTCTTTTTCTGACCCTGCCAGCCATCGACTGTCCGGATCCACAGGCTCTTCGGATACTCAAAAAGCCATGCGCCCCCATGACGGCTCCGATGTGCGGAAATCCGGCATTCCGAGGATCTCTCTTGCGCGGTCTACATAATGGATATAGTTCTCAAGCGGCGTCCCGTTTGGGATGCGGTGGTCGAGCCCAAAGACGACGCCGCCCTCCATCATGGACGGCTGCATCTTATAGGCAAGCTCCGCGTCGATCTCTTCCTTGGTCCGGCGCAGCACATGCTTGTCGATCCCGCCGCGAAAGGCGATTTTATGTCCGTACTTTTTCCGCAGCGCGACAATATCCATGCCCGCTGCCGGCTCGCACGGATAAAAGATATTGACGCCGCCCTCGATGAACGTATCGATAAGCGGGTTCATATCGCCGTCGCTGTCCTGACAGAAAAGCTTGGTCCCGGCGTCCTTCACAAGCTCCCACGATTTGAGATAATACGGGACGATGAATTCCGCGACGGTCCCAGGTCCGATGAGCGGACCGGTTTTGCCCGCCATATCCTCATGCACGGAAAGCTGGTCGATGACAAGACCGGAAGAGATAATTTTTGTGAGGACCCTCACATTGGTTTCGGATATGGTATTTAGGATGTCAAAAAGCAGCTCCGGATCCTCATAATACGCGATGCAGCAGTTTTCCTCACCCATCAGTTCCCGCAGGATATCGAACCCGCCGAGGATCTCCGACTTGATGAGCGTCCCCTCCGCCTGAAGCTTCTTCGCCTTCTCGATTTCCTCGTTGGAAATACGGCAGTCGTCATATTCAAACATATGCTTGATCTTCCGCCAGTCGCCCATGGTCTCCACCGGATAATTCTCCGGAAGCGGGATCGTCGAGGTCCCTTTGTCCATTCGTACACGCCTGCCATAATGGTCGACGGCGACATAATACCGTTCGTTGTCCTCGATGACGACTTCCTTCGGACGGTGGATGGAATCCAGATTGCCGAGATTGTAATACGGAACATAATCAAACGCAAAGCCGCGCATGGCGATCATCTCCTCCGTCGCGCCCTGCGCCCGCCATTCCTCAGAAAGTCCGACGATCGGACCGAACAGCTCGGAGAACATCGGGCGTTCCGGATGGTTATATGTCATAAGGTCTACATACTGCTTATTTGTCCATTTCATAAGGGGTCCCCCCATTCCAGGATAATTTTTTTCTATTTTACCACAAAATAAGGAAACAAGCCATTGATTTTTGTAAAAAAAACTTGTAAAATTGTACACAGAATCCAAATCCGCCGCATTTTTTCGTTACGCTCGCATGAGCTCGTAAAAAGGATGTCTCATTGGGAGGACGGCCCGCACAGAGGCCGAACCGATCCGACGGATGACAGATAACGGGAAAAATCTCCGATTTTTCGATATCCGGCACTCACAGAAGACGGAAAAGCGGCCTTACAGAAGATCCGCAAAGGAGGATTCCTCATGCAGCTGAAAATCAATTCCTGCGGCGTCAGCGACTGCGTGCCGGACTGGAAATGGACGACCGCCCCGCACGGGTTCGGCGATTACGACCTGTGGGCGGTTTTCCGCGGCGTCGGACATCTTTCCTACCGCGCCGGCGACGCATCCGGCGATTATCATATCCGGGAAGGCGCATGCCTGCTCCTCGCGCCGGATATCTTTTATACGGCGCTCCATGACCCATCCCGTCCGCTGCTCGTCATCAACGTTCATTTCGATTTCCTCGCGGAAAACGGAGAGCCCATGCGTCCGACGCGGGAGCCGGAAGCCAAAAGCGTCGCCTCCCCTCCGTTTTTCAAAACGCTTCTCATGCGTACGGTCGCTCTCTTCAACAGCAACAAGCCTGAGGCGGCTTCCGCCTTTTTTCTTGCCGCCCTTGAGGAATTCCGCAGCGCGGACGCCCTCGGCGGCGCGGAGGCTGAGAACGTTTGGACGCATATCATAAATGAGATCCGTGAGGAGATCGACAGCGCAAGGCGGCCGTCTTCCCTCTCGGAGCTTTCCCGCAAATACGGTTATTCCGAACGATATATCGGAAAAATGTTCAAAAAGCTCACCGGTCTTTCTTTTTCCGACTATATGCTGAATTCCAGAATCAGCAAGGCCAAGACCCTTCTAAGATTGACGGACGCACCCCTTGGCGTCATTGCCGAAGAAACGGGATTTTACGACGCCTGTCATTTCGCCCGCTGCTTTCGTCGCCATGCCGGTATGCCGCCAAGTGAATTTAGAAAACGCTCATAAAATCTTGGCCGTCCTGCCGGCATCACAAGATATTTTTATTTTTGCCAAATTGCTCTTGACATTCTGTAAAATTTATGATATGATAAAGACCGCAGTTTGAAAGTGACATCCTAAAGATGTTGTTTTGCTGTTTCTGAAGGCGTAGCTCAGCTGGTTAGAGTATCTGCTTGACATGCAGGGGGTCGGTGGTTCAAATCCACTCGTCTTCACCAAGAAAAAGCACTCCGCTTCGAGTGCTTTTCTCATACGGGGGTGTAGCTCAGCTGGGAGAGCGCTTGAATGGCATTCAAGAGGTCATGGGTTCGATCCCCACCATCTCCACCAGCAAGAACCGCTATATATTGTGGATAATTGGCACAATATATAGTGGTTTTTCGTTTCTGGGTACGGAATGGGTACAAATTGACCGCAGGTTAGTTGTCTTTGCCCTCCTCTATTCCAAGCAATTCTGCCACGGAAACGTCAAGCACTGCGGAGAAATACTTCAGTTCATAATCCAGCACGGCGCGGTCTCCCGTTTCAATGCGGCTGATGGCCTTTTGCGTCAAGCTCATATCGGCAAGCTGCAGCCTAATCGCCAAATCATTTTGTGAATAACCCCGTTCTTGCCTGATTTTCCGAATACGGCTGCTGCAAATATTCGTTTTGCCTTTCTCTCCTAAAATTTTCATTTCTGTCTCCTATTGCATAATATAGTATATTTTTACATTATCATACAATATTTGACAAATATATTCCAATTATAACTGAAATTGAAAAATTATTCTTTCATTGACTATACCATAACAAAAAAGCCTTTGCTCGATTTGAGCAAAGGCTTTTTCCATAATCCAATGACCTTTCCCGCTACGCTGGATTCTAAAAAAATTATCGTTCTTCGTATATAGTCGAGATCGTCATATGAGTTTATACAAAGCACCATACAATCCGGCTGGGTCCCCATCAGAAAGTTAAACTGCTTTAGCGGAAACATACTGTGCCGCCGTCGCGGCTCCTCCATTGGTGTATGTCACCGTAAAGTTGCCCCATGCGTCGTAGATATAGCTTGCCAGCTTCACTCCAGAGTTATTGTATATGGCAACGACGTCTCCCTGCAGATTCTTCTCAAACCAGAAGGTATCAAAGACTCCCTCCGCATAGCTTTCATTGCGGTACTGCATCCCTGTCGGCAGTCCATTGTCATCGTACAAATAGACGAGCGTTTTTTGCCTACATATTGGGGACGTCCAGGTATGAGGAAATCCTTATACCTGGACGTCCGTTACCTTCTTACAATTTTAATTATTCTCTTTTATGACATGTCATAGCTTGTATAACCAGCTTTAATTATTCCTTTTTGTAAATCAATAAATTTTTTGTTAGCAGATTTGGAAAAAAACAAATCTTTTATACGATGTTTTTTAAAAATGATTTTTGTTTTTGGTTTTGTATAAAAGACAAAGGACAATGATAGAATGTCTCTATCCGCTACACACTTTCCCATTTTCGATGATCTTTCAATAGAAAAATTTTTAGCACATTCAATAAGACTAATATGGAAAAGTGTATTTTTATCTTTTATCACTATCTCCCCATTTTCTATCTCCACATAATCACAATATATTACGTTTTGCACTGTTTTTTCTCCTATTTAATTAAATAAATTTTAATAAACTTTACACCTAACATTCTCAATGCAGCCACTCGGTGATGACCGTTTGCAAGTTGATAAAAACCATTTTCCAAATATGTAGCATATATTTTACCATATCCCATCTGCGGAATAGTATTGTAGTATTGACTTATAACTCCGTCAGCAGGGCCTATTGTCACAAACTCATCTAAAGGATTATTGACAACATTATTTATATTTACTCTTATTGGCAATTTCCCCGCTTGTTGCAAAATGACTTTTCCGGCATATATATTTGCAGTTACTACGGATAAGTCATATATCAATCCTGCTATTTGAGCTCCCCGATCTCCTCCAACAAATTGTCCTATCCCTTGAACTCCAGTTTTTATAATATTATCTTCGCGCATTATACTAGAATCTGTCAAATCATTTACAATTTGTCCAATACCTTGAGTAGTAGTTGCAGCTCCATTTACCATTAGGAAACCTGAAACAACCGTACCAAATCCAGTCCATCCAACAGTTATTCCAAGTGCTGCACCGGCAACCATTTGAAATCCACCGCTAATAACATTGAACACACCATTTAGCCATTTAGGAATTTCACCAAACAAATCAATCATATTTACTGGGTTATTATAGCAATACGCAAACATATTGTATCCCAAAAGATGGTTGCTCAAAAATCCATCCGAATTGATAAAACGTCCCGTGTGACTGTCGTAATACCGGCTGTTCAGATAGTAAAGCCCGAGGTCATCATCATAGTAATAGCTCCTGTACGTAAACGGGTTATACTGCGCCGCTGTCGTGGCTCCGCCATTGGTGTATGTTACCGTGAAGTTGCCCCATGCGTCGTAGATATAGCTTGCCAGCTTCACCCCAGCGTTATTGTATATGGCAACCACGTCTCCCTGCAGGTTCTTCTCAAACCAGAAGGTATCAAAGACTCCCTCCGCATAGCTTTCATTGCGGTACTGCATCCCTGTCGGCAGTCCACCATCATCGTACAGACGAGCATTCTCTTTTGTGTTTAATTTGGATGTCCAGATATGAGGAAATCCTCATATCTGGATTGATTTTATACAAATGGTCCAATCTAACGCCATACTTGTTTGCTTTGGGATATCAAGGCAGATCTATTTCATCACTTTGCTCAGAACGACTGTATAAGTCCTCATATTCTATTGGAAATGATTCATTGATAAAATTCACTGCATTGATAAATGCCCTATATCCACCACCTTCTATACGATACAAACAGTTCTCATAGTATGCTACATATT
>CALWJT010000009.1 GCA_944381075.1 uncultured Clostridia bacterium | reverse complement strand
CCGCGGGCGCCCGTTCAAAGAAAGGAGTGGGATGGGGATCTGTTTGAAAAAAACCAGACGCCCGCGGCATAAAGAGGATGTTAGCTGTTTTTATCTATATAAACTGAGACCGGAGAACAGAAGTTGCCGGTTCCTCCGCGCGCGGGAGCAGGTGCTGCTTCACGGAGAAGCGCTCCACACGCACGGAGGGGCAGCCAATCCGTCCTCCGATGAAAACAAAACACCGCGCAGGGTTCAGTTAGGAGACGGTAATCCCCCTTTTCTGCAACCCTACGCGGCATTACACCCTTATGTAATCCCTTTATCCACCGATTTCCTCGGAAGCTGCCACCGGCAAAGCTTTTTTCCCAACATCCACTTGAAAATAAGCAAAATGTATGGTATAATGGCTCTGCCGCCGGTTCCGATTCTTTCGGTCGCGTAAGGTGCTTCCACACCCCAAGCGGAGCTTCAAACGAGGTAACGACTCGAATGAAGTCCGGCGGTTTTTTGTTCTCTCAGAGAACGTCTCAACGCCAACCTTGATTTTTCATCGGAAGCCGGACGCACAGCGTCCTTTTTTTGTATATGAGCATGACGACCTGTCGCTCTGCATGTTCGCTACCTCACAAAAACAAAAAATCCGTCCCGAGGCACGCATCCCAAAGCGTCTCGGCACGGTCCTTCGCCTGAAAAAGGCGCGACTATAAAGCCCCTAATTTTCCGAATCCTCTTGCAATCTCTGCGGAAATCTGTTATACTGTCCACAGGGTGCCGGTTATCCGGTTGTATGAGGGAGTGCTTCCACACTTTCTTATGCAGGGCTGATGTGTAACGAACATCAGCCTGCCTCTTTTTCTTTTATTATAACGGAATCTTTTGAAAATGTCAACTCTATTTTCATATTTTGTCGCTTTATTTTGAATTTTTTGAAACGATGCCGCGGCGGGGGCGGCTTCGGCATGGAAAAAGGCGTGCGGGGTGCGCGGGGTGTTTTCCCGCGGGGACGGGTTTTTGCGGCAGGTTTTATAGGGGCGCGCGCGGGATAGCAACACGTCCCGCGGGTGCGCGCGGGACGGTCGAGCGGCGGACAGGGGCGGCCGTATAGAAAGACGAGGGTTGTAAGTGCACCCGCGGATGGAGGCTTTCTCAAGGAGGGCGACGGAGGTGCGGGCGGAGGACAGCGCGGCCACATAGAAAGACGAAGGGTGCCAATGCGCCCGCGGACCGAGATTTCCGCAAGGAGGGCAACGGAGGTGCGGGCGGAGGACAGGCGCGGGTGCATAGAAAAGGGCGGCGCGGGGTTCTCACATGGGAAATAGGGGGAGATATTTCCGCGGGGCGCGGGGTGTTTTCCCGCGGGGACGGGTTTTTGCGGCAGGTTTTATAGGGCGCGCGCGGGATGGTGCGGGATGGTCGGGCGCGGACAGGCGCGGACGTATAGAAAGACGAGGGTCGTAAGTGCGCCCGCGGATGGAGGCTTTCCGCAAGGAGGGCAACGGAGGCGCGGGCGGCGGACAGGGCGGCCAGATGTTTTCCCGCAGGGACGGGTTTTTGCGGCGGGTTTTATAGGGGAGCGGAGGATGGCGGCATGCCCCGCAGGTGCGCGGGATGGTCGGGCGCGGGAAGGGGCGGCCGTATGGAAAGACGAAGGGTGTCAGTGCGCCCGCGGATGGAGGTTTTCCGCAAGGAGGGCAACGGAGGTGCGGGCGGAGGACAGGAGCAGGTGCATGAAAAGGACGGCGCGCGGCAAGGGTGCGTCTGCATAGAAAGACGAGGGGTGTAAGCGCGCCCGCGGATGGAGGCTTCCGGCAAGGAAGGCAAAAGAGATGGCATTCCCACGGGGACCAGGGCGATGTATGATTCCTTTTTTCCGGGACCGGCGCGAGACGGCCCTTTTGCAGCTCCTTTTTGCTTGACAAAAGGGGACGACGGCGATATAATATAAAATTATACTACATTCTATAAATAAAAACTGTCGCATGCCCCGTTCATTTTGCAACGTCGGCGGAGGAGGAATCTATGCAGTCGATCAGGATCGAAAAAACAACCATGCCAAAGAGCAAGCCGGACGCCGCCGTCCTCGGCTTCGGAAAATATTTTACCGATCATATGTTTATGATGGAGTATACGCCGGATAAGGGCTGGCACGATGCAAGAATCGTGCCGTATGGGAACCTTTCTCTCAGCCCCGCGTCGACGGTATTTCATTACGGCGCGGAGATTTTTGAAGGGCTCAAGGCGTACCGCACGCCGAAGGGAGAGATCCAGCTGTTCCGCCCCGCCGAGAATTTCAAAAGGATGAACAATTCTGCCGAAAGGATCCGTCTGCCGCAGCTCGATGAAGCATTCGCGCTTTCGGCGCTTGTCCGGTTCGTGGATATGGAGCGCGACTGGGTGCCGGATGCTGAGGGGACCTCGCTCTATCTGCGTCCGTTTTTGTTCGGGAACGACGAGTCGCTCGGCGTGCATTCCATCCGCAACGCGGTGTATGTCGTCATCGCCTCTCCGGTCGGGAGCTATTATCCTGAGGGCATCAATCCCGTGAAGATCATGATCGAGACTGCCGATGTGCGCGCGGTGCGCGGCGGTACGGGCTACGCCAAATGCGGCGGAAACTACGCGGCGAGCAACCGAGCCGGCGAGATCGCCGAGAAAAAGGGCTTCTCTCAGGTGCTTTGGCTCGACGGCGTGGAGCGGAAATATGTGGAAGAGGTCGGTGCGATGAACGTCATGTTCAAGATCGCCGGGGTCGTCGTCACCCCTGCGCTCACCGGTTCGATTCTGCCCGGCGTGACGCGAAGCTCCTGCATCCGGCTGTTGCAGGATATGGGGATCCCGGTCGAGGAAAGACTGCTTTCCGTCGACGAGCTGATGGACGCCGCAGAGTCCGGCAAGCTTGAGGAGGCTTGGGGCTGCGGAACGGCAGCCGTCGTCTCGCCGATCGGACAGCTTTCGTATGCGGGCGTCGACCATATCGTGAACGGCGGCAGGATCGGCGAGACAACGCAGAAGCTGTATGATACGCTCACCGGCATCCAGTGGGGAAGACTTCCGGACCCCTACGGCTGGACGATGAAGGTTTGAAAAATTTGAATAAATTGTTAAAAAACCGTTGCAAAGGATCGACTTTTGTGGTATCCTATCCTGCGGAAAGATGAAAAACTGACATTGGGATATGCGGATAGCGTAAAATTTTTAAGTCGGTACAGTGCTGCCGTCAAGATTTTGATTTCGTCCTTTGCAGATTCAGCGGTCAAAATCGGGAGAGGGCTTTCTGTTCAGGCAGAAAGCCTTTTTTGCTGCGGAGGACCGGCATGGATAAAGGGGGAGGGCGTTCGGCATGAAATGGAAAACGAGACTGATGAACGGTGACGAGGTGGAACGGGCGCTCACGCGCATTTCCCATCAGATCGTGGAGAAGAACCACGGCACGGACAGGCTGTGCCTTATCGGGATCAAAACGCGCGGCGTACCGCTTGCCGAAAAGCTTCGGGAGAAGATTTGCGCCATCGAAAACGTTTCTTTGCCGGTGGGAACGCTGGATATCACGCTCTATCGGGACGACCTTACGGATGCGGGGGAGGCCGAGGTCAGCGCTACGGATGTGCCGTTTTCTGTGACGGATATGGTGGTCATTCTGGTGGACGACGTCATCTATACGGCGCGCACGGCGCGCTGCGCACTGGAAGCGGTGATGAAGCTCGGACGTCCGGCGCGGGTCTATCTTGCGGTGCTCATCGACCGCGGCCACAGAGAGCTGCCGATCCGCGCGGATTTCGTCGGAAAAAATATCCCGACCGCGAAAAATGAAGTGGTGAGCGTTTTGATCCCGCCATATGACGGGGAGCTTGCCGCCGACCTTTATGAGATGTGAAATGTTGAATGCGAGAGCGTTTGATATAAAAAATATTGGAGGAGAATCAATATGAAACTTGTCTATGACGTAAAGGACAGGCCGAAGTTCGGGCAGCTTATCGTGTTTGCCATCCAGCAGCTGCTGGCGATCATGGCGGCGACCCTTGTCGTTCCGGTCATCACGAATGCTTCGACCGGCAGCAATATGAGCCCCGCCGCGGCGCTGTTCGGCGCCGGCGCCGGTACGCTCGTATATGTACTGTTCACGAAAGCCAAAAGTCCGGTGTTCCTCGGCTCGTCGTTCGCCTTCCTCGGCTCGATGGCAGCGGCGTTCGCGGGCGGCGTTTCGATGGCGCTCGGCTATCTCGGCCTTATCATCGGGGCGGTTTTTGCCGGTCTTGTCTATGTCGTGATCGCCATTATCGTGAAGATCGTCGGCGTCAAATGGGTCAACCGCCTGATGCCGGCGGTGGTCATCGGTCCTACGGTTTCCATTATCGGGCTGTCTCTCGCCGGCAATGCGGTCAGCGATCTGGTAAAGGGCGGCGCCGCCAAGGATGTTTTGACCTATGTCGTATCGGATTCGTCTGTTCCTGAGATGGCGGAGAAGGTCGTTTCTGTTCCGCTTGCCGATCCGCTCATCGCCGTTTTCTGCGGGATCGTTACGCTTGCCGTTACCATCCTCTGCTCGGTATACGGCAAAAGGATGCTGAAGCTCATCCCGTTCATCATGGGGATCCTTGCAGGCTATGCGGTCGCCGCCGTTTTGACGGTGATCGGGAACGCACTGGATTACGATGCGCTCAAGGTCATCAATTTCAGCGTATTTGAATCGCTGCTGGCGGATGGAAGCGTCACGCTTTCTACCTTTTTGCAGGTGCCGGATTTCACTTTCCTTTCTGCATTCGGCGCGTTCGGAGAGCTTTCCGGAAGCTACATCGCATCCATTGCCATCGCCTATATCCCTGTCGCGTTCGTCGTATTTGCAGAGCATATCGCGGATCATAAGAACATCTCCTCCATCATCGAAAGGGATCTGCTGGAGGATCCGGGCCTTTCCCGCACACTGCTCGGCGACGGTGTCGGTTCGATGGTAGGCGGCTTTTTCGGGGGCTGTCCGAATACGACCTACGGCGAATCGGTCGGCTGCGTCGCGATCACCGGCAATGCTTCGGTCCTGACGATCATTGCCACGGCGATCGGAGCGATTGTCATCTCGTTCCTTTCTCCGTTTGTCGCGTTCGTCAATTCCATCCCGTCATGCGTCATGGGCGGTGTCTGCGTCGCGCTGTACGGCTTTATCGCGGTATCCGGACTGAAGATGATCCAGACGGTCGATCTTGGGGACAACCGCAATCTGTTTGTGGTTTCCACGATCCTTGTGCTCGGCATCGGCGGGCTTTCCCTGACGTTTGGGAAAATCACGATCACGAGCATTGCGACCGCGCTGATCCTTGGCATCCTTGCCAACATCATGTGCGCAAGAAGCAGAAAATCGGATACGGAAGCCGATAAAGAAGCAGGCGCATCGGAAAATCCTGAAACGGAAGCCAAATAAGAGAGAATACAAGAAAGGGGAAGGTATCTGGACTCAGATACCTTCCCCTTTTGGAATGAAGATGGGAGCATCCTGTATTTTTGCTTAAATGGTTCCGCTCACGGTGATGACAAGCGTGCCGGGAGATACCGTGACGATGCCCGTTGCCGGATTCTGGGATATGCTGGCCGCCGGCACGGTGAGCGAATATCCCGTGCCGCTGGGGAGCGTCAGAAGTCCGTCGGTATACATGTAGTTGGAGGACGGAATGACCTGTCCGCCCGCCATGACGGTGATAGAGGACGGCTCCGGATCGAACTTGTCGGTCAAGACGACGTCCGTTGCCGGCGTATTGCCGTAATTGTTGATGGTGAAGGTATACGTGATCGTATCGCCGTCGGCGATCGGATTGGGGCTCATTTCCTTTAGGATCGAGAGATTGGCGTAGTTTTCGACAGGGATGGTGCTGTATGCCATGACCGGTGAAGAGATTCCGGTCCCGGAAAACATGACCGTATTCACGATCGTTGATCCTCCGGCAAGCGGCGCGAAGCTGTTGACGGTCGCGTTGAAGATGATCAGCGCATTGGCGCCGGCCGCAAGCGACGGGATGGTAAACGCAACGCTGCTTGTGTCCGTGACTCCTGCAATGGGTCCTGCATAGACGCCGTTTATATAAAGGCTTGCATTATTCGCATAGGTAAGAGGGGTCACGGTCGTGTAAGCGCCGGTCGTATACGTGCCGAGATTGTCCGTTGCCGTAATGCCCGTCAGGGGCGTATTTCCGTTGTTTTGGACGGAGATGACATAAGTAACGGTGTCTCCCAGCCGGTAGGTGCTGCTTACCGACTTTTTGTCTGCCGTGATCGGATCCACGAGTGTTGTCGTCGCGATGTTGGATACCGCGACGCCGGATGCATTTCCGTAATTGTAGGCAATGTTTGCTTGATTGGTGATTTGTGTTGCCATATATTTCATTTGCTTCCTTTCATGCTGTCATTCGGATGTGATACATCCTACCCTATCATATGCGGCGTACGCCGCTTTGGACACGGAAAGCACGGCGGGCATGCAAAAAAGCGGCCGCAGCCGCTTTTTTGCCGTTAAGGGAAACAGGTGTCCGCCGTGATATCCAGCTCGTCCAGTGTGAGAAGATAGACCGGCACGATCTTTTCCATGAAATAATCGACCTCGGGAAGCGCAAGGGCGGACAGCTCCGCCTGCTTGCTTGCCATTGCGCGGCGAAACTCCGCATTGCCGCTTTTGGTTTCTTCGATACATTTGAGATAGGCGCTGAGCTTATCGGCCGCTTTGACGATTTTGTATTCGTCGCATTCCGTATCCGGGTCGATAACGGCCTGATAGGTTTGCCGGATCGGGCGGGGCAGCGTGGCGAGCAGCCGCTGCTTTGCCTTGCTCTCAAGGCCGCCGTACATCGTGCGCATTTCGGGATGGATGTGCTTGACCGGCGTCGGCATGTCGCCGGTGATGGTTTCCGCAAGGTCATGGTAAAGCGCGATCTCCAGAACTTTTCCGATGTCCGCCTGTCCTGAAAAATATTCGTTTCGGATGACGGCGAGCGCATGCGCGACATATGCGACCTGAAAGGAATGCTCCATGTCGTTTTCCTCTCGCAGAGAGCGCATCAGCGCCCAGCGCTTGATATATTTCATTCTTTCCACATAGGCATAAATTTCAAACATAGACGTTATTCCTTTCTTTTCGCGGCCTGTCCTTCCCATACCAGTCTCACGGCTTCCGAAAATTCATATTCCGAAAGCGTCCGCCACAGAGGGAGTCCCTCGCGAAGCGTGCCGCGGATTTGATTTTGCCTGTGCAGGATCCGGTCTGCGGTCATGCAGAGATATTCGGCATCTGAATAAATATCGGCCGCGCATGGGATGGCGGAATGCCTGCCGAATCCGATATAGTCGAGATAGGATTCGAGCTTGCCGTCATCGGAAAAGCTCATCATCGGGCAGGCG
Organism: uncultured Clostridia bacterium; assembly: GCA_944381075.1. Taxonomy (GTDB): domain Bacteria; phylum Bacillota; class Clostridia; order Oscillospirales; family CAG-272; genus QALR01. The sequence goes on along the minus strand of CALWJT010000009.1, from coordinate 23,043 downwards.
GCGGCCGTGGCATAGATCAGTCCGTGGAGACGGGAGGAGATGACAAGCTCTGCTCCGGCAAGCAGGGAAACGATTTCGGCATCGGAGCGGGGATAGAGCATATCGATATCATTTTTTGCACTCAAACGGCGGCAGTATTCCAGATCCTCTCCGTCATACAGGGAAACAAGATACGGCGTAATGCCTTTTCGGCCGCGCAGATATCTCATGACATACGAGAGCTTATCCGCCGCATCCGGCGCATTTTTTTTCGGAAAAACGAGGCAGTACGGCCGCTTTGGAAGCGGAAGCCGGATCGGCGCAACGCCGATGGCGGGGTCAAAGGTCAGCCTGACGTTTTTTTCCGGAACGAGCCGCCTTACAAATTCAAATGAGAAACCCTCACGCAGGGAAATGCTGTCGGAGTAGGAAAGGCATTCTTTGACGCGATATATATTTGCGGCTTTTGTGAGCGGGCCGATCCCGTTTGCGAAAATCATGATTTTCGCTCCGCTCCGGTTGGCCATCCGGAGCATATGGGTATAGTATAAAAGAGAGTGCGTGCTGGTTTTGTCCTGAAGGAGATTGCCGCCGCCGAAAAGGAAAAGGCTTGCGTCTTTTAGCTTCCGGCGGACGGAAAGAAAACGAAAGCGGTCCACCGAATCGACAAGATAGAGCCGTTCGGTCTTTCTCGGATGCGCGGACATCACGCAGATGCGCAGCGAGGGATGGATTTTCCTTATGCCGTCTACAATACGGGAGAGCAGAGAATCGTCTCCGGCATTGCCGTAGCCGTAATATCCGCAGACAACGATATCCGGAGGACCGCCGGTCCGGTACGCCGTGATTTTTTCGTATACCGCAAGATGTGAGGCGACCATCTTTTCTACGGAATAATGCTGCAGGATAAATTGCCGCGCCCTTTCGCCGAGCCTTTTTCGCTTATCCTCGTCCCAGCAGAGCAGCGTTTCGATGTCGTGCGCGAGCAGCGCCGGCGTCGGGCTTGCGGCGCCGCGGAAGCAGAAATTGCTTGCTGCCGCGGCATCTTCGATATCGGAATCGAAAATGCCGCCGTGTCCCTCGGAGCCGGATACGATAGTCGGCTTAGCGCAGGACATCGCCTCCATGGCCGCGCGGGACGGACCGACGAATATATCGCATGCGGCGATATATTCTGCGACATTGGTTTTGGCGCCGGCGAACAGGATGGTATTTTCTCCGAATTCGTCGTTGATTCGTTCCGCCTGCCGTCTCAGCTCATCGGCGTATGCACCGTCCCCGACGATGACAAGCTGCACTCTCCCGTGAAGCAGCCGTGCGGCGCCGATCAGTGCCTCGGCACAGACGGCGCTCGCTTTTTCCAGACGGCTGACATGGAGAAGGACCGGACGGCCGCCGGCGCCGAACGATGCTTTGAGCGCGCTGCCGTCTTTGCCAGGAGAGAAGGTGTCGGTGTTGATCCCGTTGACGGTGGAAATGATATGAGCGGGATTGAGCTCATAATTGGCAAGCAAATAATTCCGGATGTCGTCGCTTACCGCAAAGGTGTATTCTCCCCAGTCGGAAAGGCGTCCAAGGAGAGGCCCTGTCCGGAAGACGGCGTGGTCGGTCGTCACAAAGCGAAAACCGAATTTTTTTTGCAGGGATCCGCAGACGAAGGCCGGGATCCTCGCATGCGCATGGACAATATCGAAATTTTCTTTTTCCAGCAGGGAGGAAAGACCGCGCCGGCAGGCAAGGAGCGCGCCGGGAGATTTTTTATCGAGCGGCAGTGTGACATGAGCGATGCCGTTCTTTGCCAGCGCGGTTTCGTATACGCCGCCGGAGGAGGCAACGGTTATCTGTATTCCGCGGGCGGCAAGCGCCGAGGACAGCTCGACAATATGCGTTTCGGCTCCGCCGATATTCATCCCCATCGTGACCATCAATATTTTCAAGCCGTGCTCTCCTTTCAGAACTGCGGATTTTATCATGAGAAACTAAGATCCTGCAAAGCCCTCGCCTGTCCTGCCGGAGCGGGGAATCTTGCGGGATGCCCGGCAAGGGCTCTGTCGGGCGCTGACGGAAATAAGCTTTTTATGTCGGATATTGGACTATTCCTCTGATGGAAAATCACTCCCGAAGCCGAAACTGCGGGAGTGATTTTTTTATTTTCTTTTCATGGAAACGGCAGCTTTTGCCTTTGCCGCGATATTGGCGGCGGTCAGTCCGTAGAGCTCCAGCAGCGCCGGAACCTTGCCGGACCTGCCAAAAGTATCCTCTACGCCGACGCGAAGCACCGGTACGGGACATATGCCCGCGAGCGCCTCGCAGACCGCACCGCCCAGTCCGCCGATGACGTTGTGCTCCTCCGCTGTGACAACGGCTCCCGTTTTGGAGGCGGATGCCGCGAGAAGCTCGGTATCGAGCGGCTTTATCGTGTGAATGTTGATGACCTCGGCGGAAATCCCCTCCGCTTTGAGGAGCTCTTTTGCCTCCAGCGCGAGATGGACCATCAGCCCCGTGGCGACGATGGTGACGTCGCTTCCCTCGGCAAGCTTGATCCCGCGTCCAAGCTCGAATTTGTATGTGCTCTCGTCATAGAGGTAAGGGACTGCATAGCGTCCGAACCGCAGATAAACCGGTCCGTCGTGCAGAATAGCGGCCTCTACGGCGGCTCTGGCCTCCGTACCGTCTGCGGGGCTGATCACCGTCATGCCGGGGATCGTGCGCATAAGCGCGATATCCTCGTTGCACTGGTGGGTCGCGCCGTCCTCTCCGACGGAGATGCCGGCATGGGTCGCGCCGATCTTGACGTTGAGATGCGGATATCCAATCGAATTGCGGATCTGCTCAAAGGCGCGTCCTGCCGCGAACATGGCAAAGCTTGAGGCGAACGGAATTTTTCCTGTCGCGGCGATGCCTGCCGCTACCGCCATCATGTTGCCCTCCGCGATGCCGCAGTCAAAAAAACGGTCGGGAAATTGCTTTTTGAAAACACAGGTCTTTGTCGCTTCGGAAAGGTCTGCGTCGAGAACTACGATATCGTATTTTGCGCCGAATTCGGCAAGAGCGTTGCCGTACGCTTCTCTGGTTGCGATTTTATCTGCCATGATTCTCTCCTCCTTTATACCGAAAGCTCGGCGACGGCCTTTTCATACTGCTCCTTGTTCGGCGCCTTGCCGTGCCAGCCGACCTCATTTTCCATGAAGGACACGCCGCGTCCCTTGATGCTCTTGGCAATGACGGCGGTCGGCTTTCCCTTGCATTCGCGCGCCGCGCGGCACGCCGCTTCGATCTGGTCAAAGTCGTGCGCGTCGATGGTGAGCACATTCCAGCCGAATGCGGCGAATTTCTCGTCCAGCGGCGTGGGATTCATGACCTCTGTGATTTTACCGTCGATCTGGAGCCCGTTGAAATCGACGAAGGCCATGAGGTTGTCGAGCTTATAGTGCGCGCCGAACATCGCGGCCTCCCAGATCTGCCCCTCTTCCGTTTCTCCGTCGCCGAGGATGGCGTAGACGCGGTAGGAATCTCCTGAGATCTTTGCGGAAAGTGCCATCCCATTCGCCGCGGAGAATCCGAGTCCGAGAGATCCGGTCGTCATATCGACACCGGGGATATGCTTCATATCCGGGTGTCCCTGCAGGATGCTGTCCGCCTGACGGAAGGTGGAAAGAAGCTCTTTCTCAAAATATCCGCGCGCGGCAAGCGCCGCGTAGAGCGCGGGCGCCGTGTGCCCCTTGGAAAGGACAAGCCGGTCACGGTCGGCCTTTTTCGGGTCCTTAGGGTCTACGTTCATTTCTGAAAAATAAAGATAGGAAAGGATATCCGCAATGGACAGAGAACCGCCCGGATGTCCGGAAGCGGCACTGTAAACGGCTTTTACCGCGCCAAGACGGATTTCCCGCGCCTTTTCGGTGAGCAGCGCAAGCTTTGCTTGTTCCATGAAAACTATTCCTCCTCTGAATATGATAGGATGTTGTCCTCTCGGCTGAGATTCCAACGAAACGATTCCGCCCTATTTTATTTGATTATATATGGAAATCGTTTTTTTGTCAATATGCTGGGGGAAATCCGGCGCAAATATCCCCCTGCCGCATATCCAATGCTGCCGGCATTGGATATGCGGGAAAATGAACGCGGATATCTTGGTCCTTGGCGGTCCCGATTCAGGGGGAGCCTATAGAAAATGCCCAAGGCATTCGCTTGAGGACGCCGGCTTTGCCGGTGTTCTCAAGGAAATTCTCCTTGGGCAAAATTAGAAGGGGCGTTTCTATCGGTTTTTAGCTGGAAAACGTTCCGATACGATTCGAGACGGTGAATAAAATGGAAAAATATCCGCAGCGTTCGCAGTAGGCGACCACATAGTAGCTGCTTTCACTGTCCGGATAGGCAGCGTATTCCCCGTGTGAGGTCAGACATGCAACTCCTTCTGTGAGCTGATGTCCGAACAGCAGGCAAGCCGGACGGCACACCGTGGAATCCTTGGTGGCAGCCTCGCTTTCCAGCAGAAAAACGATTTTGTTGAAGCCGGATAATTCCGTTTTTTCCTCTGAATCAGCCGAAAGAAAGGCCGTATTTGCGGTGCTGCCGGTGTGGACCAGCAGCGCGAGGAAAAGAAAAACGGATGCGGCCGCTGTCAGAAATTTTTTCATCATATCTTATCCGATCGTTCTCTCTGCTACCTTAATCCGTGCAGCAGCCGATACGTTCTACGCTTTCGATGGTTGAGGTCTCATAGTCGCAGCGTTCGCACATCTCGATATAATAGTAGGTGATCTCACAGTACGGATAGGTGGGATAGACGTGGTGATGAGTGATGGAAGCGATGCCCGCTTCGATCTTGTGTCCGAACAGCGTGCAGATGAGATTGTAGGTGGTGGCGCCGTCGTCACCGTTCAGCAGGTAATCCACGATGCGGTCGAGCTCTTCATCGGTGAAATTGGTGTGCTGGATTTGGATTTCGATGTCACCGTCTACATAAGTATAAGTTTTTAAGTTTCCCTCTGCGTTGATCGCGAATGACAAGCATAAGGAAAGAAGCAATACTACCGATATGATCTTTTTCATTTTTATACCTCACGTATTTTAATTTAAATGAAATAAAAAATTTTTAAGTAAGCTTTCATCGGATGAAATAAAAGAATAAGTCTGACCATCCGAAAACAGTATCATTCGAATATACTGGTCTTTGTTTTGCAGCTTGTAAAACTGCCTTTCGCCTATTGCCACGGGCGGCTCCGGAAAATTCGCTTCGTCAAAAGGCGAGGCATCCAGATAGACCCTCATATCGATGCCGCTGTATTTGATTTTGACATACTCGTTGCCGGGATCGTTGACATACCAAATACTTTCTGCGGCAAAGTCTGAGGCCGCCGGATCCGGAAACAGGATCTTGGTCCCGAGGTCCTGACACAGCGCGTCATAGGATTCATATTCCGTGATTTTGCCGTTGAACCGGATCTCATCTTCCCCATCCTGAAGGACCGTTCCGTGCGGGATTCCAAACAATTCGTGGATACAGGGTATGTTCTCTAAGAAGGGAATGTGCTCGGAAACGGCAAGATTTCGTCCGGCGAATAGACATATCATAAACAAAGCAACGATCGAAGACCGTCCGATCCATTTCCGTCGGACCGCTTTGCTTTCGGTACCGCGCGAAGGCTCCTTGTCACGTGCCTTCAGCATTTTTTTCCATTTCCGCTGCTGTCTTTTGCTGTAGCAAAGCGAGTAGACCGATTCGGCTACCTTCAGCTCATTCTCCTTCGTTACCTCGAAATCGATGAACCGGGAGAGCGCCTTTAAACACATTTTATAGAACTTTGTTTCTCCAATGTCGTCTACGAATATCGTAGTTTCATAGTCGAGCAGCCTTAAAATGGTTTCTTCATCCAAGGTGTCAAAATCGATCTCCTTTGACAGCAGCATTTTTTTGACTTCCCCTGCGGGAAGCTTTTTTATGCTGGTATTGATAAAAATCGCCTCCTTCTATACATATATGTAAAAAATATCCAAACGCAATGGATAAAATTACAAAATTTTCTAAATTTCCCGTTTTTTATTGCATCTGTTTTTCTATGATTTTTCTCACATGCTTTCTCATTTGTGACAGCCATGCGCGAATACATCCCTCCGTGGTCGTGAAATATCGGGCGATATATTTGTTGTCCTTCTTTTCGATATATTTTAACCGGTACAGCTCTTTTTCCTTGCTGCTCAAGGTATCTAATATCTGCTCCTTCATCGCCTCCGGCTCTTCCTGAGGCGATGAAGAACGGTCGAGGATGTCATCCTCCATTCGTTCCGGGCAGGAGATTTCCTCCGCATCCTCAATGGAAACGGTTCTGCGTTCGTTTTTGCGGTTTTTTCGCTGCTTGTCATTGGCGATATTGCCCGCGGCTATGAAAAGCCATCCGACAGGATTGGGATGGGCGCAGAGCTTTTCTCTGTTGAGAAAGGCGAGCATAAAGAGATCCTGATAGCAATCCTCGATATCGTTGACCATATACGGACCCAGCTTCGACGTCATGATTTTGAAAAGATCGCTTTTGTAATGTGTCATAAGCTCAAGTACAAAACGGGTATCCTCTTCCATACCGATACCATCCTTCAGACAAATGGAAACATTTTCAACTTCTGATATTTTTTAGTGTACCACGATTTCCCATAAATAGCAATATGTTTTTGGAAATTTATTGAATTTATCCGCGGTTGCTGTCGATTGAACGGATTAAACGCCGAAAACCCGACGCTAAAATCGATTTAAAACGATTAAAATTGCGATAGATATGGGGATAAACAAGATGATCTTGCCTTGCTTTCAGGCGGATTGCCGGATATTGGCCGAGATGCGATGGAAATAGGCCGAAAAAAGTGCAAAAATAAGGCCCGAAAGCGACATCGCTTTCGGGCCTTATTTTTTGATGCGGAATACCGATATGGGAGAGAGTTCCGAGAAAGGGGGTCCCATACCCCCTTTTTTATCCTCTTTTTGCGTCCTTGCCAAGCGGGAAACGGATACCGCCTGCCTGAAAGTGACATGATCCGATGGGGACGGCACCGCCCCCATTTTCCTTGTGCTTTATAACCGGCTTATGACTTCGCGTCCGCCGCACATGCAGTATCGGATATCGACGGTATCGTCAAAGAGCAGAAGATCGGCGTCATAGCCTTCCTGGATCCGTCCTTTTCCGGCGGCGCACACGACGCGGGCCGGCGTTTCGGACGCCATTTCCACCGCCTCCGGCATGGAAAGTCCAAGTGCTTCCTTCATATTGCGAACGGCAAGGTCCATGGTGGCGACGCTGCCGGCGAAGGCCGTTCTGTCCATAAGCTTCATGACGCCGTCCTCGTATACGGTCATGACGCCGTTTTTCTGCCGGTAGGCAAATCCTTCTGCAAGATCGGTCCCGGCGGGTTCGAGGGCATCTGTGATAAGAGAGAGTTTTTCCGGCCCCTTGCACTTGTAGATCAGGGCGAGCAGAGCGGGCGGCAGATGCCGCAGGTCCGCGATGACCGATACGGAGAGCATGTCGAGCAAAAGCCCCGCTTCGACGACGCCGGCGGTTCGGTAGCCGTTTTTCCTTGTCACCGTCGAGCATCCGGAATAGAGATGCGTAACGTCCGAAAAGCCGAGCGCCGCGGCCTTTTTTACCTCGTCGAAGGCCGCATCCGAATGGGCGACGGACGCGGTGATGCCGCGGCTTTTCAGCTCTTCTGCCAGATATTCGATGCCGGAAAGCTCCGGCGCCGCTCCCATCATGCGGATGCCGTCCCACGTATCGAGCAGCGTGCGTACGGTATCCTTTTCGATGGGATATATGCTGTCCTCGCTCTGCGCTCCTTTCTGTGCCGGAGAGAGGAACGGTCCCTCCAGATGGACGCCGAGGATGGTGGGAAAATCCTGCCTTTCGGCCGCGGCCTTTACAGCGAGAATCGCCTTTTGCAGCAGGGGAAGCGGGGCTGCGAGCGTCGTCGGCAGGATGGAGGTAGTCCCATGTGCAAGATGCGCTTTGCACATCTTGCAGATCCCGTCGGGGGAACCGTCCATCACGCCGCAGCCGCCTCCGCCGTGGACGTGGATATCGACAAAGCCGGGGGATAGATAAAGCCCCTTGCCGTCGATGACGCGCATGCCGGAAAGCGCTCCCGGATGCTCGCCGACATAAAGTATCTTTTCTCCTTCGACTACGACGGCGCAGTCGAAAAGTGCCCGCCCTGAAATCACGCGGGAATGGATAAAACAGGTCTTCATACTGCCTCCCTTGCCCCGATATCGGATATGAACGCGGAAAATGGAGCGCGGACCGCGCTCCGCTGGTTTCCTTTTTATCATATCGGAGACTCGGATTTTTGTCAAGATTTTCTCCGTTCCGCTTGACTTTTCTCCCGCCGCAGGCTATACTCAAACTATCTATATCCTCCGGCGGCGGGGCTGCCGCCGCGGACGGAATGACGTGCCAATCGGAAAGGATCCGGCATGGGCCGGTTTGGGAGGAACGATGTTCGAAAAAAGCTATACGATCAAGGGATATGAGACAAGAGCGGAAATGGGGAGGGCGGCGGCTGAGGATGCGTCCGTCCTGATCCGTTCGCTTCTGGAAAAAAAGGAAAGTATCCGCATGATTTTTGCGGCGGCGCCGTCGCAGTCCGATTTTCTTGCGGCGCTCACGGCGGATAAAAGGATCGATTTTTCGCGGATCCATGCGTTCCACATGGATGAGTATATCGGACTTGCTCCGGATGCGCCGCAGGGCTTCGGCAATTTCCTGCGCCGGGAGCTGTTTTCCAAGGTTTCCTTTGCCAGCGTTTCCTATCTCGACGGCACCGCCGACGACCGTGCGGCGGAATGCCGGCGGTACGGGGAACTGCTTGCGGCGGCGCCTGTCGATATCGTGTGTCTTGGCATCGGCGAGAACGGACATATCGCGTTCAACGATCCCGCCGCCGCGGATTTTCACGACACGGAAGCGGTGAAGGTGGTGGAGCTCGACTCCGTTTGCCGGCAGCAGCAGGTGAACGACGGCTGCTTTTCGTCGCTTTCCCTTGTGCCGACGCACGCCCTGACGCTGACGGTCCCGACGCTGCTTGCGGCGGCGCATCATCTATGTATCGTGCCGACCGCGCGCAAGGCGGCCGCGGTGCGCGCGGCGGTGTTCGGCGCGCTTGAGGAGTCCTGTCCCGCCTCCGCGCTGCGGACCTGCCAAAATATGACCTTATATCTCGATAGAGAGAGCGCCGCCGGCCTGTCGGATAGGGGAGACTTTGCCGCGGGGCGATAGACTTTCCGCCGGACGGGGCGGACGCTTTTCCGGACCGGAAAGACGGGTGCCGCGTCTTAGGCGCAGCCGGAAGCCGGCTTTTGGACCGCGGCCCTGTGAAGAGGGAATCCGGAAGATCAGGCTTGACCGGCGTCCGGCATATGTCGGGCGAAATACCCAAAATGATGGAGAGAAAGGGGCTCCCGTCGGGGGAGCCGCCGGTGAACCGATGAAAGAGATCATGCGATTGGATTTTGGAAACAGCACCGTCCGTGCGGACGAGGGCTTTTTCAAGCTCGAAAGGCTGTATGCCTCCTGTCATTTCATGTGGATGACGGAGCTGAAAAACAAATGGAGAAGGGAAGAGGAATCTTCGCCCTATCGGGACTTTGTGTTCGGGGAAAGATCCGAATTCCGCATGGCGCTTCCGGCCGGCGAATATCTTTTGCGGCTGCACTTCTATGATCCGGACGAGGCGCACGCGCCGTTTACGGTCCGTGTCTGCAGCGCTGCGCCCGATACGGCAGTCTTTGAGGGCGCGCCCTATTCGGAGACGGAAATCGATGTGCCGCAGGGAGAAAAGCTCTCGGCGGACATCCCCCTGCATCATACAAAGGGGCAGGTCGCAGTGGACTTTTTAGGGAATGCAAACGGCGGATTCTTTATCAGCGGGCTGGACATTCTTTCCGAGGAGGATGTGACCTTCGGCAAGCTGTTTGAAGAGGCGCCGGAGGAGGTGCTTCCTTCCGTAGCGCAGGTGACGGCGCATGGCGTGTTTGACCCCAAGCGCGCGCTGTCTCTGTGCTGCGAGTGGCTGATGGCGCACCGGACGGCGGACGGCTTCCTTGGCGATTACGAGATGAACAAGCGGCTCTGGTATACGTCCTCCTATCCGCTGCGGACCCTGCTTGCCGGATACGAGCTTTTCGGGAGGGAGGAATACTATGACGCGGCAAAGACGATTTTCGACCGCTTCGTCGGAGAACAGATGCCGGAGGGTGGCTTTACGCAGGCGTATCGCGGAACGCCGACAAAAACGCTGACAGAGGAAGAGCTTGATAAGGTCAGACGCGGCAACTGGATGAATCTTGCGGACATCGGCAGCATGGTCGCCGCCCTTTGTGTGATGTGCCGGTATGCGAGGGAGCCGGAAAGGTCCGTCTATCGGAGCGCTGTCTTTCACTATCTTGACGATTGGGCGATGCGGTACCGCAGGGAAAACGGCGGCTTTGACAACGGGTGGGTCCACGGCCCTGCAAAAAAGGTATACAGCGTATCGACCGCGACGACGGCGCTTTCCATGCTGCTTTTCGGAGAGGCCGCGGGCACGGACCGCTATGAGAGGACGGCGGAGGAGGCGGTGTCTCTGCTTGCCGGCCGCTGGAATGAAAACGGGGAAAACTGGAACTTTATATTCGAGGGCACCTATCCGGGCCATGATCACTACCAGAACGTGCTGGAATTCGGGGACGGCTTCTATACGATGGAGGCGATCAGCGCAGCGCTCGCCCTCTCGAAAAATGAGGCGCTGCGCAAACGGCTTTTTGAGGCGCTGCGGCGCTATCTGTTCGGGTCCGCCGGTATCCTGCGCTTCTTGGAGGGGGCGCCGTGGTGGCCGATTCAGAATGTCTGGAACAACTCCAAGAGCGCGGGAAATCCGATTCTGCTCCGCGATTTCCTCGAATACGGTGCCGCATTCGGCGCCTCTGCGGCGGAGCTTGCAAGGTGCCGCGCGCTGTATGAGCAGTGCGGCCGATTCCTCTGTACGCCGGAATATGCAAAAATGCTCGGCGTGATGGCAGAGGATCCGAAGGGAAATCTTCCGTTCCGGCTTCACAGCATCCAGTCGTGGACCGGCTGTGCCGTCGCCGCTACCGGCTTTGCCGGCATCGCCTTTGCCCATATGATAAAGCCAGGCATCCTTTATGGAAGTCAGGAGGGGCAGAGGGCATGAACGGGGAACTCATACGGGAAAGGGACTTCTATCTCTCTCAGCTTTATGAAAAGATCCTTCCTTTTTGGGAAAAGTATGCGCCGGACAGGGAATACGGCGGCTATTTTACCTGTTTTTCCGGAAACGGCGGACAGCTTGTCTCGCAGGATAAATACATCTGGTCGCAGGGGAGAATGCTGTGGGTTCTGTCCCGCCTTCTTGAGCGGGGAGAGCTGGCGGGAGAGCGGCGCTGTGCGCTGCGCGCAAACGCGCGGCGTACAGCCGGCTTTTTGATGGAGCATGCGCTTCTGCCGTCCGGAAGCTGTGTGTTCCTGACGGCGCGCGACGGCACGCACAAGGCGACAGACGGCGTTTATGATACCAGCCTGTATGCCGACTGCTTCGTTGTTATCGGACTTGCTGAATATGCTGCAGCAGAAAAGGACCGCTCTGCTTTGGATTTTGCGAAAACGCTGTACCGGTCGGTCCTTGGACGGTATGCGTCGGGAGATTTCCGGACCGATCCGTATCCGGTGCCGCGCGGATACCGCACGCACGGACTGCCGATGATCCTGACCAACACCTCCCGCACGCTGGCCGGCGCAATGATGGCATTCGGCGATCCCGGGACTTCCGAAGTGTCCCGCGCGGCAAACGGATTTGCCCGTGACGTGCTCGATCATTTCGTCGATGGGAACGGGATCCTGCGTGAAATGATCCCGCAGGAGGGCGGCTTTGACGATAAGACCCTGCTCGGACGATATATCAATCCCGGCCATACCGTCGAGGATTGCTGGTTTATGTATACGGAATGGGCGCTCGCCGGAGATACGGTGCGGATGAAAAAGACGTCCGCGCTGCTTTGCCGGACGCTTTCTCTCGGATGGGACGGGGAATACGGCGGCATCCGCCTGTTTGCCGATATGGACGGGAGCGCGCCGCATGGGGAGATCCCCGACGCATCGGAGCCGATGGTGAAAAAGGTCATGGAAGACAATATGTCGAAGCTTTGGTGGCCGCATTCGGAGGCGCTCTATTCGGCGATGCTTTTCAGCGACAGCGAGGAGGCGCTTGCCTGGTACTGGAGAGTGAAGGAGTATACGTTTTCCACCTTCCCGAACCGGGAAAATGACAGAGGCGAATGGATCCAGATCCGAGACCGCGCCGGCAGGCCGGAGGACCGGGTCGTTGCGCTGCCGGTCAAGGATCCGTTCCATATCCTGCGGAACCTGATCCTGATCCTTGAGCTGTGCGAGAAAAACGGCGGATGAAATTTTGAAGATCGAAAGGGAATTTCTATGAAGAAGGTCAAAATCACAGTATTGGAAACCACGCTGAACAAAGCGCTTGCGCAGGAGTACGGCGCGGAGGGCCTTACCGCCTGTCCGATGCTGCGGAAGGGGCAGGTGTTCTATGCGGATTATGCGAAGCCGGAGGGCTTCTGTGACGAGGCGTGGAAGGCGATTTACCAGTATGCGTTCGCTCTTGCGCACGGGGCGGAGGCGGACGTTTTTTATTATGGAGACTGGATCCGGACGCCGGGGGTTGCGATCTGCTGCTGCAACGACGGGCTGCGCCCCGTGATTTTCAAGCTGGAGGCGACGGACGAGACGTCCCATATGGACTACACACCGGTACGGTGAGAAGCATACGGGGGGATCAGGGTCGATTTTGCTCTTCCTTGTCCGAAGCCTCCCCGCGGCACTGTGCGGCAAACGGGCACCCGCGGCAGGCGCCGCGGGCGGCCTTGCCGCGTTTTCCCGCCCGTATGTTACGTATTTTCCGGATTCCTGCAAGGATGAAAAGCGCGGCGGCTATCGTGCCTGCAAAGACGGCGGATAGGATTTCCATCAAGGTTTTCCCTCCTTTCTTCCTTGTTATCATAGAGAAAAAAGCAAATTGTGTGCGTCCGCGGAGAAGAAAGAAGTGCTCTCAGGAGGAAAAGGGATTCCGCGGAAGAAACGGAGGATCTATATTATGAAGCAGATCGCGCTGGGTGAGATTCGGATCGACTTTTATGACGGTCAAATTGCCATTTTGGCGGACGGAGAAGGAAAATTTTCCTCTTTGATGCCGGAGCTGCCGCTTGTCCGCTCGGCTGTGCATGACGACAGGACGGTGTTTGCACTTCCGGGACGGCATATTAAAATTACCTGCGTGCGCTTTATGGACGGTACGGACCGGCGCGATTTTCTCGTGCGGGAATCTACGGAGCCGCTCTATCAAAGCCGCTATTATCCGCAGACCTTTTCCGGGACGCTGTTCCTTCTGGATTCCTATCTGACCGGGGAGGCGCTGATCGTTCTGTCGGAGGCCGCCCCCTACGCCGAGCCGAAGCTGACTGTTTCGCGAGGAGAGGCATCTCTTTCGGGCTGCGGGTACGGCGCCGTTTACGGATATTGCAGGACCTGTGAAGCACGGGATCTCATATATCGGTATTATCGGCTCGGATATCCGGGGGAGGCGACCTATATCCTTTCCAACACGTGGGGAGGCGAGATCAGAAAAGAACGCCTCTGTGAGGAATTCATGCTGCGGGAAATCGACCGGGCGGCAGAGCTTGGGGTCGACGTCGTCCAAATCGACGCGGACTGGCAGAAGGGAGACATCTTCGAGGCGGTCATTCGCGACGAAAAAGGGGACCCGACGCCGTTCAAAAGGCTTGACGGCGATTTCTGGCAGGTCGATGCGGATAAATTCCCGCACGGCCTGCGGTATCTCGCCGATTATGCGGGAGCGCGCGGCATTGCGCTTGGCATCTGGTTTGCGCCCGACTGCCGCGACGGCATGAAAAACCGCGAGCGCGACCTTTCTATCCTGCGTTACCTTTACGACTGCGGCATTCGGTATTTCAAGCTCGATATGGTGTCTTTGGAAACGCCGGAGACCGAGAGGCGGTATCTGGAATTTCTGCATATGCTGTCCGGCTTCGGACGGCAGGGGGACGGCATCCGGCTCAATCTCGATATCACGGACGGCAATCGGACAGGCTATTTTCTGGCGAAGGAGGCCGGCACGCTGTTCGTCGAGAATCGATATACGCATATGGCGAACTATTATCCGCACAATACGCTGAAAAACCTGTGGATGCTGTCAGCCTATTTCCCGCCGGACAAATTTCAGTTTGAGATCATGGATTGCCGGAAAAACGCCGGCTGCTATCCGCCGGACGACCCGCTCGCGCCGGCGAATTATGACATGGACTACCTGTTTGCCTCCGTCATGCTTGCCAATCCCCTGTTTTGGATGAGCATGCAGGCGCTTGAACCGCAGGATGTTCTCCGGCTGCGGAACATCATTGGAATCTATAAGGCTCACCGAGCGGCTCTGCACGCGCAGAGGATTACGCCGCTTGGCGATATGCCGGACGGCGCTTCCTTCTGCGGATTTTCCATCGGGGCTCGGTATTTGCTTTTGTTCCGCGAATGGACGCGGCAGGACGAATACGTATACCGGACAGTGCTGCCGGAAAAGGCGGCGCTTCGGGTACTCGCCTCGAATGCGGAGGTCGTTTTGTCAAGGCGGACGGAAGGTCTTTCAGCGCGGTTTTCCCGTGCGCGCGCCTTTGCCTTTATTCAGATCGAGGCGGAAGAGACGCGCCTATCATAGGCGCGTCTCTTCCGCCTTTACGCAGCATGTCCGCGGAAAGAATGGATATATAAAAAAGGACGGCGGAGCCGTCCTTTTTTATGAGATGGATCTTATTTCCTCCAGGATTGAACGATAAAGGTAAGAACTGCGATCTGCTCGTCGGTCAGCGTTCTCATGCTTTCAAAAAGCGCGGAAAGAGAACTGGGATCGCGGCATTCAAAATCAAAGAATTTTTCCGGCGTAATGCCGAGGTATTCGCAGATGTAGAAAAAGCCCATCATCGACGGAAGATTTTTTCCGTTTTCAATGTTATTGATATAGCCCGGGCTTTGTCCAATGGAAAGACTCATCGCTCTTGCGGATACGCCTTTTTTCATTCGAAGCTCTGTGAGCCGTCTGACAAACTGCTCTTCAATCAACGCTATCACCCCTCTCCCTGTCTGTGTATAGTATTGTACTATACAGGAGCGTCCATAACAGCGATTTCTTTTGGCAATCTTGCCAGACAATATCACGTCATACTTGATATTTTTGGATTTGTTATGATTTTAACCTGCTTTTGGGATAGGGACATGCGGTTTCCCGGTTAGAAAAGAGTACATCCGATTTCCTTGAAATATCGGATCTTGTCCTCGATCACGCGCGGTTCCACACCCAGCTCCTTTGCCAGACACAGGATACAGAGGTATTCCTCCGCGTCCCGATAGACAAGCCGGCGGTAAATGGCGGCCTCATCGCTTTTCAAAAGCTTGCCGCATTGCTTGCAGTATGCCATAGATTCTCCGATTCTTTCTGAATTTTGCAGACCGTTCTTTCCGGCAGCTTTGCAGAGCATGCCGGAGCGGCACCTTCCCCTGCTCTTCGTTACGGCTTGACGGACTGGGCTTCGCAGAAGACCGTGCCGGTGCTCCAGCCGGGAAGGGACGGGAGATGGACGAAATATTCGGCCATGCCGCTTGGCTGTATTCTTTTTTCAAAGGCAAGCGGCGTGTCCGGTATGGTCCCGCTTTGGAAAGAGAAGTGCTCACTCTCCGGATTGCGGACAAGAAGCGTCAGCTCACCGGATTCTCCGACCGTCGCATTGACGACGGTCACGCAGAGGACCTTGTCCTCGCTGTTCACACGCGGGAGGACGACCGCCTTGAGCGGCTCGACAAGCTTTGCCTTCAGCGATCTTCCGCCGGATATAAGGTCCATTGCCGAGAAGAATTGATTGCGCCGCGCAAGACTTGCGTAAACAAACGGGTGATTGCCGAACACAGCCCATGTACCGCCGTATGGCGTTGTGACGGTGAAGGCCGCGATGCCGTACGGATAGGGATTGTTTTCCGGAAACAGCGGACGGACGGTGGCGTTCGCGCCGAAATACTGGGAGATCGGCGTCACTTTGTCGGATTTCGGCAGGAAAGCAAAGCCGGGCGCGTCGATATTGAGTTTATCCCAGCGCGGTGCGCGGATATCCCTGTTGACCTCGCAGGGCAAAAATTCTTCGGAAAGCGTCAGTACGGAGGTCTCATATGCTTCGACGCCGAACACGTCGAAGCCGCGGTCCATCAGCATTCTGACGCTTTTTCCGTCGGCAAAGACTGGACGGGAGAGCAGCTCGCGGATGTCGCCCTCGGTCAGTCCCGCGGCGTTTTCTCCTGTGAGACAATATACCTTGTTTCGGTCGCCGCTGCGGAAGGCGAGCGGCATTCCGAGCGTCGGCGCGAAGCCCGCGTCGTAGTATTCCATCTCGTAGCGGAAGTCCGCCTCGCCGTCCTTCAGCGGCCTTAGATACGATTCCTTGGAAACCGCGATCTCGACGCCGGAATGCTCGCTTTTCGCGTTGATGCGGGCGAGTCTTTTCCAGTAGCTGCTGTGCGCCGAAAACAGGGCGAGTTCTTTTGCGTGATAGGAGAGCGGCTCGTGCTCGCGGTTCATCATCGCATAACTCATCGCACCTGCCCCATAGGCAAAGTAGAGGTCGGATTCAAAAACGATGCCGTTTGCGGACTTGCTGTAGGCAACGTCCGGCAGGCATTCGATCTCCGGACGAAGATCGTCGATATAGTTCGGCATTTCGGCTGCCTGCCATTCAAGCACTCTTGCTTTTCTGATAAATTCATAGGGATTGTCATCGTTTAATGCGCCGCCGCCTGGACGGAAGCCGACGCCCTTTCCCGAGGCGTCGTGCATGGCGCCGAAGAGAAAATCATAGCCGTACCCTGTATAGCGGCGGTTCGGTCCGTACTGGAGCCCGAACCGGACGTCGGGATATACGTCTGCGGCGGCTTTTGCGATCTCATAGGTGAAGTGATAGAGGCCGTCCCGGATAAACTGTATCCATTCCTTTCTGACGGAAATATCTCCGTGATTGATGGCAAAAACCAGCTCCTCTCTTGAGAAAGCATGTGAGTATTCTTTGTTGAAGGCTTTGATGCAGTGCTCGCAGAAGCAGCCGCGCTCCACGGGAGCATGATGCATCGCGCGCAGGTCGTCGTCGAACCAGATGCGGTACGGATGAAGGCCGGCATAGGCTGCCGCGACCTCCTTGTTGTATCGGATGAAGTTTTCCCCCCGCCAGCAGAAGCAATAAGGGGAGGTCACGCCGCTCGGAGAGACCATCGTTTCGATCTTCGTGTGATCGTTTACAAGTCCCGAACAGTCCCGCAGACGAATAAATTCTCCGTGGCCGAGCGTATTGTTGATCTGCAGGGAGACGCGGATGCCCGCGCGCCGGAATTTTTCGGCGATCTGCCTGCTGTATTCTGCGATCTCGCGGTGCCGCTCCAGCGTCGGATAGCCAAGCGCGGTGGTGAGCCATACCTCATGGCAGGAATCCGGATTTTCCTTTACGATGCGGAGCCATTCTTCGATGTAGGCTTGATTTGCCGCGTCCTGCTCCGGAAGGAAGACGGCGAGACGTTGTGTCAGCATAGAGGTCCCTCACTTTCTGTTCTGCACCGCCTGCGGCGGTCCTTTTATACGGTGCGCGAAAAAACGGGCCTCTCCCCCTCCGGCGGAAGGGGAGAGGCTTGCGGCGCTTATTTTTTATTTTACCTTGACGAGCGTGCCCGTAAAGACCTTGCAGTCTCCCGCGGGGACCTTCGTCTGGATGTACTCGCGGCATACGCCCACGTGCTCGCCCGTAAAGGCATCGGTGACGTCGAAGCCCCAGCCGCAGAGCGGGTCGAGCCCGATCTCGTAATAAGGGATCATGAAGGTTTTGTCCGTATCATAGTTATTGAAAAAGCCGAACGCAAAGCGGCCGTTCGAGAGATGGCGGAAGAGAAGGAGCGCCTCGCGCGAGCCGGCGTTGTCCGCGATGAACATCGGCGGGCGCGTGTCCTCATCCTGATTGATGGCGATGAGGTTTTTGTTCGTGAGGAGCGCGTGTACCTCCGGGGACATGTCGCGCACGTCGCAGCCGATCATGAGCGGGGACATCATCATGCACCAGAGCGCGAAGTGATAGCGGTACTGCGCGTCCGTGCAGCCAGAATCCTTGCCGACGTTGCCCTTGCCCTTCATACCGACGACGAGCATGTCGATGTCGTTGAAGCAGCCGGCTGCGGAATAGCCGAGCTTGTCCTTCTGGCTTTCGGAGAGCTTGCGGATGGATTCAAAGGAATCGAAAATGTCGCCGGTCGAACGGTACATATCCACCCCTGCCGAACGCGCCCATGTCTCCACTTGTGCGTTGCCCCAGTTGCAGGCGGAATAGAGGATGTCCCGTCCTGTCGATTTGAGTGCGAGCGACATCCGGTTATAGGAGAGGTGGCTCTGCATGGACGGATGATAGCAGTTGTCATATTTGAGAAAATCCACGCCGATGGAGGCGAAATAGGCGGCGTCGTCGAATTCATGCCCCCAGCTTCCGGGGTATCCCGCGCAGGTCTTGACGCCGCAGCAGGAGTACATTCCGAATTTCAGCCCCTTGGAGTGGACATAGTCCGCGACGGCCTTCATGCCGTGCGGGAATTTTTCCGGATCGGCGACGAGGCTGCCGTTCTTGTCACGTTCACGAAGACTCCAGCAGTCGTCGATGACAAGATAGTTGTAGCCGGCGTCGAGCATGCCGTGCTCGACCATGGCGTCGGCCGTTTCCTTGATCATATCCTCGTGGATCTCTCTTCCGAACGTGTTCCATGAGTTCCAGCCCATGGGCGGTGTTTTGGCTAACATATGGTAATTCTCCTTTGGAATAAAATTGACGTTCTTTAAGCTTTGGCGCTTGCCGCAAGGTCGATTCCGTCCATAATCGCACCATAAATCTCAAAGGTACGGGAGACGGGCGGGTCCTCGGTGACGCCGATGATGAATTTCGGATGGCCGTCGGCCTCGGTAATGAGCCGCAGCGTGTCCTTACGGATCGTGTCCGCGTCGTGGGAATGCCAGGAGGAAGGGAAGTTGAGCCAGAGCGCCTTGTCCGGAAATTTTGCGAACGCTTCGGAAAGCGGGGCGGCGGCGCCTGGGTCGTACGCTTCGATATAGTCGAGGGGCGTTGCCGCGATGTCGTCCATCAGTCCGCGGATATCCGCGTCGTAGTGGCAGCCGACAAGCTTGCCTGTCCGGTGCAGGATTTCGCACGCCTCGTGGTAATAGGGCACATAGTATTCCCGGAAAACGGCGGGGCTCGTGATCTCCGGGATCACGTTTCCGCCGTAATTGACGATCTCAAGCGGTCCCGCGGCACAGATGGGGTAGCACTCGGCGTTGAAGCGCGCGGCCTCGGCGACGAGCGCGAGGATCTCGTCGCGGTTGTCGTACCATTCGAGCGAGAAGTCCTCGGGACTCATGAAATTGCCGGAAAGAAAGGTCTGCATCGGCTCAAGGGGCAGGTTGTCGCGGATGATGTGGTTTTCGTCTTCGCAGGCGAGGATCCTTTTGCAGTGGTCGTAGTTGTCGACCGCATGCCGGTCGGAAAAAAGCGCGCGCAGCGCGGGATAATCGTCCGGCGACTTGAAGGGATATTCTCTTACCCAAACCGTATTGCCGGACGGCTCGACGACGGATGTCAGCGTGCCGTGCGGCGTTTCCCAGACGGTGCGTATCCTTCGGCTCCCTTTTTCCGTGAAAAACTCCTCTTTTGTGACCTTGGTATCGCGGAATACCTCCTTCCACGAGCTGGTGCGGCGGACAACGCACATGCCTCTTTCGATCAGCGCTTTTTGCTTTTCTTCATCGTGCTTGACAAAATCGGTATAGGTGGTAAAAGGGACCTTGTCGACTGCAAGTCCATGAAGGGCGTTGTGAACGCGCAGATAGGGCGTCATGGCAGTTTTCTCCTTCTTCCGTTTTCGCATGAAAAACCATACAGCATTCATTATACCGGATAAGCCGGATTTGTCAAGGGAAAACGGGAAGAAAATGAGAATCAGTCCTGAAGCAGCGCGAGCACCGCGCCCTCCGGCCGGAAGCCGGCGGACGTGCGCACGACCTCGCCGTCTTTCATCACGGCAAGCGTCGGCACGCTCATGACGCCGAAGCGCTCCGCAAGGGACGGTTCCTCGTCGATATCGACCTTGCAGACCTTGATCTCGGGATGCTCCGCCGCTATTTTTTCAATGATCGGGGATAGCATTTTACACGGGCCGCACCATGTGGCAAAGAAATCGATGAGAACGGGGGTATCCGCGCGCACGGCCTCGGATTCAAAATTTTTGCTTGTGAGATGGATGACAGACATGCTGTGTTTCTCCTTTCTATCTTTAAAACGGTATCGGATATTTTTTATATCTTCGGGACTTTTTCGGGAATGGACTTGATTTTCCGCTGCTTTTTCGATATACTTATTTTACGGAAATTCGGATTATGAATTGCATTTTTGTTGTAAATCGCATTTTATAAGGCAGGGGAAGGCCAAAATGGAAATTATGAAAACGGAGCGTCTTGTCCTGCGGGAGCTGGCGCCCTCTGATTATGACTCTCTTTGCAGCATTTTACAGGACCCGGACGTCATGTACGCCTATGAGCACGCATTTTCCGGAGATGAGGTCTCCGAATGGCTGGACCGCCAGCTTTCCCGTTATGAGAAGGACGGCTGCGGGCTTTGGGCGGTCCTTGACAAAGAAAGGAGAGCCCTGATCGGACAGTGCGGCGTTACGATGCAGGACATCGGGACGGGGACCGTGCCTGAGGTGGGGTATCTTTTCGCAAAGGCATTCTGGCATCGCGGCTATGCTGCGGAGGCTGCCCGCGCGTGCCGCGATTTTGCGTTTGAAAAAATGGGCGTGGACGAGGTTTATTCCATCATCCGCGAGAACAATTTCCCGTCGCGCCGTGTCGCCGAGAGAAACGGCATGACGCCGCGCGGGAGGCTTATCAAGCATTATTACGGAATGGACATGCCGCATATCCTGTATTCGGTAAAAAGGGAAGAGCTTCTCCCGCAGCGGCAGTGAGCATGCCGGATACCTCCCACCCGCAGCAAAGGCGGGACATGCGCCCTTTTCAAAATTTATATCGCCGCAGGACGGCGGAAGGAGCATCTATGACAAGACCGGACAAGATCAATTATTATTTGGACATCGCAGAGACCGTATCCGAGAGGAGCACCTGCCTGCGCAAGCATTATGGGGCAATTATCGTCAAAAACGATATAATAGTATCGACGGGCTATAACGGCGCGCCCCGCGGAAGGAAGAATTGTTCGGATATCGGCTACTGCATGCGGGATAAGCTCGGCATCCCGCGGGGCGAGCGGTACGAGATGTGCCGTTCCGTCCATGCGGAGGCGAATGCGATCATCGCCGCCGACCGCGATAAAATGCTCGGCTCTACGCTTTATATGGCGTGCGAGGACCCGAAGACCGGAGAGATCGTAGGGGGCGTGTGCTCCTGCATGATGTGCAAGCGCATGGCGATCAACGCGGGCATCCGCGAGGTCATCGTCAGGGAAACAAAGGATACCTTCACCGTTTATTCGGTATCCGACTGGATCGAAAACGACGACAGCCTTTCCGGAAAGTTTGGGTATTGATAAAATTAAAACCTCACATGTCGTGTGAGGTTTTAACTTGTTTTATGCTTCGTGTTCGTCCCCTGCCGCGGCTGCCGCTACGCTTTCGGGATTTTCCTCGATTTCCTTGAGCTTCTCAAAGTAAGCGCTGATGACCGCGGTCTCGAGCATGCTTCTCGATGCCGCATTGATCGGATGAACGATGTCTCTGTATGTGCCGTCGGGATTCTTTCTGCTCGGCATGACAACAAAATATTTATCGCGCGCATTGATGACCTTGACATCATGAAGTGCAAGCTCATTGTCGAACGTGACCGAAACGATCGCTTTCATCGGTCCTTCCTCAAAAACCTTTCTTACTCTTACGTCTGTGATTTGCATGGTAACAGCCTCCTTGTGGGAAATTTATTCATCGTCTGTGTCTCTATTGTATCGCAGAATTATGAATAGTTTTTAGCCGCAAAGTAAGAAGATTTTTAACTTTAAACGGAAAAACGGATTTTTCTGTCGCAAACACAGGATGAGCAAAAAAGACGGAAAACGATTCGCATTTTTAGCTTTTGAAGTACAATACATATGGAAATGGAGCTTGTCTATGAAGGATTCCATGAATAGGATTATGCAGCGGGCAAAGCGTCTCTTTTTTGTGGGGATCGGCGGTATCAGCATGTCGAGCCTTGCCTTTGTCTGCAAGGAAAGGGGCTATGAGGTCGCGGGGTCCGACCGGACGCGCACGGCGCTGACGGAACGGCTTGCGGCGTCGGGGATTCCCGTGGTCTATACACATAGGCCGGAAAACATCGAGGGGGCCGACGCGGTGGTTTATACGGGAGCGGTCGCCATGGACAATCCTGAGCTTGCCGCGGCGGTGAGAGCGGGACTTCCCATCATCTACCGCGCGGACCTGCTCGGCTATCTGATGCGGGACTACACGCACCGGATCGGCGTGTCCGGCATGCACGGAAAATCGACCGCTACCTCCATGCTCGCGCACCTGTTTATCTGTGCGGGAAAGGATCCGACCGTGCTTTCCGGCGCGGAGACGGACGAGATGGGCGGCGCTTACCGCATCGGCGGACGGGACTATTTCATTTTTGAGGCATGTGAATATAAGGATTCTTTTCTGTGTTTTTATCCGACGGTCTCCGTGATACTGGATATCGACATCGATCATACCGATTATTTTTCCGGCGGTATTGAACAGATCAAAGCCTCCTTTGCCAAATACGCCGCTCTTCCGTTTCAAACGGAGAACGCATTGCCGTTTACCGTGGCGAACGCGGACGACGCGAACGTGGGGGAGGCGACAAAGGGGATCCCCTCGCTTGTAACGTTCGGCATCCGTGAGGATGCCG
>CALWJT010000008.1 GCA_944381075.1 uncultured Clostridia bacterium | reverse complement strand
CCGCAGTCGCAGGTGACGGCAATCGCGTCCCGCGTCACCATGCCCGTGCCCGTATGCGCGGTATTACTCCGATTCCCGTATATGTATCCGATGCTCATCTCGCGCGTATCGTCGCCCTGCGTGCGCGAGAAGTATTCGACGGCCGTCGAGACGGCGCATGCGACGCACGAGCAGACGGAGCCCTGATCCTTCACCGGCGGCATCGCAAGCTCGAACCGCTCCGGAAACGCCCCCGCCGCCGCACATGCCACCCCGCGCCAGTCCCGCACGTCCCGCGGCGAGAATATCGCACCGGTCGCTCTTTTTTCTATCATAATGGTTTCTCCTTTCATCATTTTGATTGACATTGTCTATTGTTTATAAAATAAAACGAAACGAGGGGAAAGTATGACTCAAACTAACATCCGAATGGACGAAAACCTGAAACGCGATTTTGAGCACCTCTGCGGAGAGCTGGGGATGAACATAACGACCGCCTTCAACATCTTTGCAAGGGCAATGGTTCGATATAACGGCATTCCTTTTGAAGTCTCCCTCGATATCCCCAACGCTGAAACACGCGCCGCCATCGAAGAGGCAAACAGCGGTCGGAATTTAAGCAAGCGGTTCCACAGCGTCGAGGAATTGAGGGAGGACTTGAATGCTTGACATACAATACTCTGCCAGATTCAAGAAGGACTACAAGGCCATCCAAAAGCGCGGGTATGACAGAAAGCGTTTGCAGGATGCTCGTCCGGCATGAGATTATCCTCTCATTCGTTTTTTTGTTCCGAACATAAGTTTGTATCGGTATTATAGCAAAAAAATATCCGCCTGTCAAGGAGAATTTGTTTTCTTCTGCAGAAATCTTCCGCTTTTTTCATGCTTTCTCCCATACAGATTGAAAAAATTTTCGCTGTATGGCAAAATGAAAGGAGGGCGACGGACCGCCGGAAGGACGGTCGAAGAAGCACGCCTGCCGTTCCCCCGTCAAATACTGCGGGCATAAAATACCAGACAGCATTTTTAATGCAAAACAGACGCCCTTTTACAGCTTTTCCATATGAGGATTGGAAAACATTAAATTCTTCCTCTTATAATCTAAAGTGCATTTTAGTAAGGGACATTGACTTTAATAAAGTGCAGTTTACAAGGGACTGTACAGGGGAACGGTCTGACGGGCGGCACACCTCCCGTCAGATTTTCCATGTGATGTTCAAGCTGTCGCTTGCGGCAGCTGCGGTGGCAATCATCAAATCCACCACCCGCCGCTTGTCGTCAAAGGATACATTGTCCCATGTGTCGAGGCAGCCGGAAATCTGATTGACCTGTTCCGGTCTGACGGCTTCCTCTGAGAGGCGCGCTTTGCGGCAAGGCTGGCTCCCGGAATACAGTCGGCACCGTTTTGCGGGATTTGAGGCGTTTTTCAAAGACGGTGCGCAAGCTGGGATTTTTCGGATGAAACAGCATCGTAAGAGAAGTGGAAAATCTCATTTTGAAAAATAAAAATTTTTTACTGTCCGTATTGACAACCCTGCTTTTTTCTGCTATAATATGAAAGCTGTTTGTTAGAAGCTTGGGAAATTCAGAGCTAGGCTTTTATCCGATAGAGTTCGTATCCTAACATTATCGTGGGAGCATAGCTCAGCTGGTCAGAGCGCACGGTTCACATCCGTGAGGTCACAGGTTCGAGCCCTGCTGTTCCCACCAGAAGTCAGTGCTCATAACGCATAGGGTCCACCCGTTTCCATTCCGAACACGGAAGTTAAGCTATGCGGTGCCGAAGATACTCGACGGGAAGCTGTCCGGGAAAATAGGTCAAGGCCAACACAAAGAAAAGGCTCGGTAAAGGAAGTCTTTGCTGAGTCTTCTGTATTCCTCCTTAGCTCAGTCGGTAGAGCATGCGGCTGTTAACCGCAGGGTCGTAAGTTCGAGCCTTACAGGGGGAGCCAAACAAAAGAGACAACCGAAGGTTGTCTCTTTTGTTTTTTGAAGGAATCATCCGGTACAGAAGCAAGAAAACGAGCGATTTTTTAATCGCTCGTTTTCTTGTAATCAGGACCCGAGCACTCCGGGTTACGCGCTGAAAGCCAAGCGCTCCGATATATCGTGAATATCCCAAAATATTTCCGCCAATATTTGGATTTCTATTGAAAAATCAATAAACTGAATGTATAATAAAGGAGAATAGAGAAAGAAATTGTCAAATTCTGAATTTTAAATGCCCAATGAAAAGTGGCTGTATGGTGTTGTTGTGGGAAAATACGGCGGTTTGGTGTGAGGTCGGCAAAAGACTTATCTGCATGAACAAGGAGAAGCAAAGATGAAAAGCATGGTATATTATCCTGGCTTTGAAGTGCAAAACGAGAAGTGGCTTAAATTTGCATTGCTGTATTTTGAAGAATTGAGGCCGATTATTCCGGATATGTTGATATCTAAAAACAGGTATTTAAGTCAGACTGCAATTAAAATTATGCAGGATACCGATTTGATTCTACCTTACCGTCCAGACTTCCCTGAAATTGACTCTGCCTCCACATTGGCCTGCGAGGAGTTTGATAAGTACTTGACGCATCCTCAACGGTATGGCTCTATGTTCCGCAGATACGGAAAAGCTGCACCTGTAGAGATGTGGAAACGATCGGATTCTCAAATATGTAATTTATATAACGGGAAATTTACGAATATTTTTTACGATTATTGTATAAAAAACGGACTGGCACATTCATTTGAGTATGGGATCAAGATTTCTAAAGACTTGGCGTTCATTTATATGAGTCTATTGGCCGATATCATTTCCAAGCATCAAGAAATGGAAATGTTTACAGATACGGACCAATATAACCTTTTTTTATTAAGAAAAGATGGATGCATATTGAAGGATCAGAAAATTCGTTATAAAATCATCAAAACGCAAATGGAATTTCTGATTCCAGCTAAAATCGAGAGTATTCCGATGGAGACGATTATTCGCTTGAGAAATAGTGAAAATTTTGATTCTTTGAGGCGGGCATATGTCGAAGAAATGGAAAAATATTTGAAAAAAAGAGAAGAGATCCCGGATTGCTCTTTTGACGAGCAGCTGGAAATAAAACAAGAACTGAAGAAAATCCTTGAACTGACATGTAATGCTACTGCAGCTGTATTTTTGTCCTGTTCTACGATCGCATCGCTAATAGAGGAGACGGTATCTCCAATGCAGGCCTTGGCCTCTGCTTATTTGAATTTTTCTGCTGCCAAGCGGGCATGCGCCCTTTCCCAATATATCAAAGACATAGGCAATAAGATCCAGGCCAAAAGATATGTAGGACAACTCAGAAGAGCGTATCAAGGCAAACGGAAGCCAATAAAAACAGAGTAGATCAGGTTTCGATTATAAATTGAAAATTCGGTTGATTCTGAAAAGCATGGACAGAACAGATTTTTCTTATCCATGAGCGGAATCGAAGGGAGGCTTATAATGCTGCGCAGCTTTTTGCCGGTAGGTCAGGGGGCGTTTTATCGTGAAGTGTTCCAGTTCGACGATGGCAGGCATACCCTCGTCTATGACTGTGGATCCTCGACGGATCGGTCCATTGTGGAACAGCAGATTGAAAATGATTTTTCAAAAGACGAAATCATCGACGCCGTTTTTATTTCTCATTTGGATGAGGATCATATAAACGGTCTGCCGTTTTTGCTTAAATATTGCCGAGTACAAAAGCTGTTTTTTCCTTTGATAACTACCAAGGATAAAGTGTATTTAAAATTGAACGCACTTTTATCTACAGGAGAAAGGGGCTTTTTATACCATTTTATACAAAATCCATATAACGCTCTTACCAGCTTGAGACTGAATCATTCTCCGCATTTTTTTCTGATTAGCACAGAACAGGATGAGGGTTGGAACGATATCGATGCTCCAAGAATTTTATCGGGAGATAATGTTGCAGGTACATTGGATTTGGATCTGTCCGAAAAAATGGATTGGGAACTGATCCCGTTCAATTTTAGACAAAAAGACCGCATCGAGACATTAAAAGCAGCAATTGCGGAAATATTTCACTGCCGTGGAGAGTGTTCTGAGGAAAATCTTGAGGAGCTTATCTGTTATTCCTCTGAGAATAAAGATAAATTAAAGGAAGTTTACAGGCGTGTTAGAGGGAATTTTAATACGAATTCCATGACCCTGTTCTCGGGAAGAAGGGATCATCGTTTTTCTCAATCCTACGCCCTTCCAAAACATTTTTGCTGCTGTAATTGCTGCAGAAAAGAAAACGGCTGTTTATATTTAGGAGATTACGATACCTCCGGAGCAGCTAAATGGGAAATGCTGAGAAAGGCATATGATAAATATTGGAAATACATCGGATGTATACAGATTCCGCATCATGGATCCTCTCATAACTATAACGAAGAAATATCAAATCTGGATGCCATCAATATCATTTCCGCCGGAATGAAAAACAGTTATCGGCATCCGCATTCGTCCGTGATTAAGGATTTGATAATGAAGGATCGTACTGTACATATAGTTACGGAAAATATTGGAAGTCAAGTCGATTTAAAAGTGGATGTCCCGTGATGAAAAACCGGGAGATTCCCTTTTGTACACGGCTTCCCGCTGCCGGCCCCCGCACGGGCGGTGGAGCATTACAAAGGATATTCTTATGGGAATGGGGTCATTCTATCATTCGGGCATTAAAGTCTCTCAGAAAAGAATCCCCTGTTCATAAATAAAATCGCGCTTGCGGCCGCCGAGGCTGAGGAAGCCGGATCGGACAAAATACGAGGCTTTTTAGGATGGACCGGTCCTAAAACGGCACTGAACTTTTTCGCGTGCCCTGTTGTTCCATTCGGCAGCACTGGCTGAAGTACTGCATGGAAGGCGGGGTGCGGCATTCTCCAAAAAGCCGTGCTTCGGGCGATGAACCGCTCGAAGCACGGCTTTTTGATTTTCAGAACGTTTCTGTTTTTCGCTGTACGAAATGTTTCAGCAGCAGAGGAAGAGCATGCCGCACAGAGCGGTATGTGCGGCTCCGGTTCAGTCCGGAATGGAAAAATCCGTAATGGGACCAACGGCGTAATATTCGCCGTTTTCCCGGTAAACGGCGCTTCTGTTTTGCGAAAGGAATTTTGCGATTTCGTAGCAGTCGATCCAGATTTGATTCGTTCCGTCCTTTTGGTCGGGATGGAAAATCAGCTGGATGCCGAAATGCAGGTGCGGCGTATTGATATTGTTAGTGTTTTCGCGGGTGCTGTAGCCGGTCATGCCGAGGTATCCGATGACCTCGCCCGCGGTCACGATCTTTCCTTCGTACATGTCGTTGTAGGGATGATCCTTGCGCAGGTGTGCATAGTAATAGTACCGCTTGCCGTCGAAGCTGCGGATCCCGATGCGCCAGCCGCCGTACTGGTTCCAGCCGACCGCCTCGACATAGCCGGATTCTACAGCGACGATCGGCGTTCCGACGGAGCCCATCATATCATGTCCGAGATGATGCCGGCGATAGCCGTAGCTGCGGGAGGCACCGAAATCGTCGAAGTCGCTGTAATAGTAGCCGCGGGCGATCGGAGAGAACGCCTTCAGCCCGTATTTTTCTTGGTACCGATACCGTCCGTCTATATTTTCATACACCGCGTAGGTGCCGAGAAATCCGTCCAGAACCGCGCTGTAAGCTTTTTTGTAATAGGAATAGTATTTCATCCCGTCAAAGCAGGCGGGATCTTTTTTTAGGTTTTCTGCCGCATAGGCAAGGTCCGCTTTTTGATAGGATTTGAAATTTCCGCCGTATTTTGCGCCGAGGTAGGCGAGCAGGGAAGTCCAGCTCACGTGCTCGTCGGTGCCGTAGGATTCGATGTCGAGCGCCATCGCGTCGGACATCGCCGTTGCGGTAACGCCGAAGTCTACCCATTTGATGTAGGAGGCGTCGGCGGCGGACACAGGGAGGGCGCTTTTCCGCGACAGGACGGCAAAACAGAATAAGAAGGCAAGCAGGACTGCTGTCAGAGAAAGAAAAATCCGATTTTGGCTCATATGATGTTTGTCGGTCGTTTGATCCATGGCATATCCTCCGGAATATGGTTTCCTTATTGGAAGTATGTGAAAAAATATCGTTGGCTATTCGCAAAACAGATGCAGGCGATGGCAGACCGCAAACAGGGAAAATCTCTAAAATATATAAAATTATATCAATATGTTGACAATTATATCAATTTACTATAAAATAAAGGTAGATAGGATGTCGAATATTTATACTCTATATCTTAAATCAGAACGGTTCCTTTCCTTAAATATGATGAATATTGAAACATATTGATCGGAGAAAATTGCCGTAAAATATAAGAACCGTACCGGCGATGATGATGTCGGCTCTGTTTTGCATGTCTGCCTTTGCCGCAAACGGCGGAACGATGAACGTTTCCGGGGAGAACCGGTTTACGGAAGAATGGGAGTACTGCCTGGCATATTCTTATAACGGCGTTCAGGCATGGACGATGTACTATGGGTATGATACCGACTAGATAAATGAAGATTACACATGGACGATCTCACAAACGGGAGAATCCACCGCCCACGTATATAGGAACGGATATGATACCGTTAAAAAATGTACCGGACCTACAGGAAAAGCGGGAAAATATTCAAAAATCGAAGTAACGCACCGAACGGCGGACGTGGATGATTCCTGTTCGTTTTCGGATCTTCCTGCGACCGGCGTCGTCATTGAAATCAATCCGAGCAGCATAAAAGGCTAACTGGCCAAAAGGGGGCGGGAGGCCTCTGCGCCCCTTCCTCCCCTTGGTTCTTTTTGGAAGGCATAAGGGAGGACAAAGCATGAAAAAAACCAAATGGATTGCCGCGTTTGTCTCGTTTTTGCTTGTCACTATCCTTTGCAGCGAACTCTATCAGGCATATCTGCGCAGCTTTATGGGAGAATTTTACTATATCGGCATCGGAAAAAATTTTAACAGAGAAGCTGTTTGCGCAAGCGTGGAGGAGGCGGCAAAGGCAAACGGGATAGCCGTCTTTGCCTATGAGCGGACCGACCTTGACGCCGGCCATTCTTCGCTGACCATTTATGCGACGGACGCTATGCGGGCAAGCCTTTCTGAACAATATGGCGTCCGCGAGGGGGAGATCAAGAGCTTTTTATCCGGCTCCACGACCGTGGCTTTTCTGGAATTGTCTGAGATCCCGCAGGACTCCGAGCTTGAGAACTATTATTTTACCGGAAGCATGGAGGAAGTGCTGGCGGCAAAGGCGCAGATCAACGAAGCCTTTCCTTCGTCTTATGTGCATAGGGAGGAAATAGCGGAGCTTCATGGGATCCCCATCGCGGTTTTCTGCATTTTTTCTCTGCTGCTGCTCGTTTTCACATGGATCGATATCCAGTTCGAAAGAAAAAAGAATTTTATCATGCTGTCTATGGGGCAAAGCTGCGCCCGCATCCTTTTATGCAATATCGGTGCGGATACGGCTGTGTTCTCCCTTGTCTTTTTCGGCGTGCGGACCCTTTGCGGCAGATTTTTTTATGTCGGTTATGAACAGGATAGCCTGCTTCTCGGTTTTGTCGCATTCCTGGTTCTCAACGCCTTGCTGTATCTTTCCATTCTTAAACTGAATTATAAGGAAGTGCTCTATGGCGCCAATATCAACGGCAAGCTCCTCTCCACCTGCTACGTGATAAAAGCGTTATCTTTGATGGTCACCATCGTTTGCATTTCCGTGAATATCGGTGTGCTTTCCGCTAACGGGCGGTATCTGGGAATGTATGACGCGATCGACCAGTATGCGGGCTATTCCTTTGTAAGGTACGGGGTGGATACGTCGGAGGCGGATGGATTTATGGAGGAAATCCGTATGACATCCCGCGTGAAGAGCGATTTGATTCTGGATTATATGCGGCAGGGGAAGGTGGCGCTGGCTACAGGGAATTATTATGTCGAAGACGAGCAGCCTGTCATCCATGTCAATGAGAATACATATGGGATCGCGGCGATACAGAGCGCCGTGGAAAACGCGCCGGAGGCCGATTTTTATCTGTTCCTGCCGGAAAAGTATAAGGGAGATCCGGAATTTGCAGGCAGGGAAGAAAAGATCGCTTTGTCGGCGCTCGATTGCTCGAGCGAAAATATCCGCATTGCCAGTATGTATTATAAAGAGGACGTTTCGCTTGTGTGGTTCGATTATCAACAGGGCGTGAGCGAGGACGCAGGCTTCGACGAAGCAAAGAACCCGATTTTGCTGTATTGGAACCGGGTCCCGGAAGAGGACATGTATTTTGGATGCTTTAGTATCATAGATCAAAATATCATGTTCCGTATGACGGACGAGGAGTATCTTTCTCTGGAAGAAAAGTATGAAAATCTGCGTCCGATATCCAAGACCGGCGTTGTGCAGCGATGCGGACAGTATCGCGCCGCCTTTTCCCGTGTCACGGTCCTCAGCTGTGTGATCAGCCTGCTGATGCTGCTGTGGGAAGTACAGAATCTTTATATGATCGTAAGGCTGGAATATCAGATCAATGCGAAAACGCTCGCGGTCAAAAAGATTCTAGGATATGGGCTGCTTGCGAAAAGCAAGGCCGTCCTGCTCGTGAATCTTTATGCCGCGCTGATCAGTGTTTTGACGGTATGCGGCTTATGGCTGATGTTTGGGATTTCCGGCTGGTATACCGTCGTGATTTCCACTGTGGTTCTGCTGGGGATCGAAGCCGCATTCTTGTTCTTGTTCATCGACAGAACGGAAAAGGGAAGCGTTCCGAAAATTCTGAAGGGAGGCAGCTTATGATCGAGATCGTCGACCTTTGCAAGAAATTTGACAATAAGATTCTGTTTGATCGATTTTCTCTTACCATCCCGACCGGCGGCTTTTTTGTGATTGCCGGACGCAGCGGCTGCGGAAAAACGACGCTGCTCAATACGATAGGAGGACTGGAAAAGCCAGACTCCGGTTCGGTTTTCATTGACGGAGAGAATCTGTATGCGAAAAAAAGCAAGCGCAGCTTTTATCTTTTCAAGGTCGGTTTTCTGTTTCAGAATTTTGCGCTGATCGAGGATAGAACGGTGCGCGAAAATCTTGAGCTTGTCCAAAAGAAGGCGAGAAGCGGCGTGCCGTGGGAGGAGGCCCTCAACTTTGTGGGGCTGCGTGACAAGGCGGACACCGCCGTATATAAGCTGTCCGGCGGAGAACAGCAGCGCGTGGCGCTGGCGAGGCTGATGTTCAAGCGGTGCGACATCCTGCTTGCCGATGAGCCGACCGGTTCGCTCGACTCTGAAAATGCGCAGCTCGTTCTCCGGCTGATGCACGGACTGTGCGAGACGGGAAAAACGGTTGTACTGGTAACGCATAATGAAAAAATCATGGAAACGGAAAGGAATGTGATTCGGCTATGAAAGAAAAAAAGCGCACGGTTATCAAACTGACCATTCTGGCATGTGTGATTGTTTTCCTGTTCGGCGCCGTTAATGCCGTGTGGTATTTCGGATACAAAAAAGCATATGACGATTATGCAGGGAAGATGGAGATCGTCGATACCGGCTTTGAAGATGGCGAGCGCTATCAGGCGATTGTGGAGGATTGCCTGTGCCAGCTGAAAATGCCGTCTTATTTGGGATATGGAGGCTATTTGACGGTTCAGGACGCGGAAGGCATCTCCTATGAGATGGATGAAAACGGAAATATCGTGAACAGCGACGAAAAAACGGTGATTTTACATATATGGCCGCAGGCGTTCGGAAACGATTACACCTACGGTGTTTCCCTGCTTTCTCCGACGGAGACCGTGCAGATCATGATCCAAAAGGATGGAAGCGTGGTTCCGCAGAGCGACGGAAATACGGAGCTGGACGAGCACAACGAGGCGCTGCTTGCCAATTATCAGGAGGAGCTCGCGCACCTTTTGGAGATTGCCCGCATTTTCTGGGGGATCGAGTGACGCGCCGGCCCATGAAAAAAGAGGGGGCAAAAGCGGTGATGCTTTTGCCCCCTCTGATGCGGGATTCGTATCCGGCGTCCCGAAGGCTTAAGTTGCGGATTCCCGCCCTTCGGCGGCCGCGGTGAGCGGCTTTGCATAGCAGCGCCGCCGCTTATGGGTCTTCGCTTGAAAACGGCTCCACATGGATTGGATGCGGTGATTGGTTTCGAGCATGGGCCCTGTTTCCGCATACCGGATCCCGTATTTTTCGGCGCCCTCAAAGGTATGTACGATGATTGCAGCGCCGAGCGCGCTGTTCCAGTATTTGGGATCGGTGGCAATGAGGAGAAATTCCAATGTTTCGTGCTTTTTCGCGGTGAGATACCGGAGCAGATAAGCCCATCCGAAGGGGAAGAGCCGCCCCTTGCACTTGCGTACAGTCGCAGCGAGAGAAGGGATTACGACGCCGAACGAGACGGGATTGTCGTTTTCATCGGCGATGAGCGTCAAAAATTCCGGCTTGACAAGCGTGATGAACTGCCTGATATAGAGCTCGATCTGCTTATCGTTCAGCGGAATGACGCCGTAAATATCCTTGTAGGCTTCATACAGCAGTTCAAAAATCTGCTTGGCATAGGGAAGCACGTCCTTTGTCCTTTTCAAATGGACCTCGTGCAGGTTCAGCTTTTGGAGAGAATAGTCCGCGATCTTCCGAATTCTGGGATCGAGGACCTCGGGCTTTTCCATTTTCATTTCCACCCAGTCCGTGAGCTTGCAGTAGCCCAGCGCTTCCAAGTGCCTCATATAATAGGGATGGTTATAGCTTGTGATAAAAAGTCCCATTTCATCAAAGCCGTCGACCAGAAGCCCTTGATGATCCAGATCGCAGAAGCCCATCGGTCCCTGGACCTCCTCCATCCCCAGCTCCCTTGCCCAGGCCTCTACCTCGGAGAGCAGGAGACGGGATACCTCGATGTCGTCGATGACATCGAAGCGGGAAAAACGGACACAGCGCTTCTTCCAGATTTCATTGAAGCGCCGGTTGTAGATGGCGGCGACCCTGCCGACTGGCTTGCCGCCGCGCAGCGCCATAAAATATCTGGCATCGCAGTATTCAAAGGCCGGGTTTTTGTCCCACCGAAGATTCTCCATTTCATCCATCAAAAGCGACGGTACGTAGTTGGGATTCCCAATATAAAGACGGTCGGGAAAGGTAATGAAGCGTTTTAGCTCTTTTGTCTTTGTCAGTTCATAGATGCGGATTTCCCCGTCGGAATGAAGGAATTTCATAGGCGGCTCCTTTTTGTGTTTCACTGCTTTTATCAAAGATATTATATGCTTTTGTCGTCAAATTTTCAAGAATGAATTCAAAATTAAGGTTTTGTTAAGAATAATCGAATAAAATCAATGTGCCGGCGCACACTATTCGATGAGATATTTTATGAAAAATGTAAAAAAAATATTGACAAATCCTCCAAGATATGATATGCTGGTTAGGCTCTGGATATGATCCATTAGCTCAGAAGGTAGAGCACATGACTTTTAATCATGGTGTCCGGAGTTCGACTCTCCGATGGATCACCAGAAATCCCGAATGCGGCAGCGTTCGGGATTTTTATTTTTTTGCTCTTTGCCGGCTCTTATCCTGTAGTTGGACCGCTTCCCGATGCGTCGAAATCCTTTGCATGGGAATATCAGAGCGGGATTCCTCGCTCCTTTCGTGCGGCTTGCCGGATAGGATGGGGCTCGTCATGAGCTAAAATCCTCTGCGGATATCGGCCCTTTTGCCGTCGGCGGAGCGGGGGCGGATCTTCAGGGATCGCAAAGCCATACATCTATACCGTTTTGATGCGAAAGAACGAGACGCTCATTGCGTCTCGTTCTTTCGCATGGATTCGGCAGCTTTCTCCCCCCCCTTGATCTGTAAATAAACGTCATATTTTACAGAAAATAAAATTTTTTCTTGAAATATTTTTGCTATTTGGTATAATATAGAAAAATATGGAATCCAAAGATGGGGGTGGGAACAAATGGGATTTCGATGCTGCGATTCGCTTTACCGCAAGTAGGCGGAGGAAGAGCTTCTGCAAACGGAAGCGTCCCGCAGGAAAGCGGAGGAGGCGCCTGAGCCGGGAAAGGAAGAGCTTCTTCCATATCGCTTTCATTATCTTTTGACGAAGCCGGAATGGTCCTTCTACAAACGATTGAAGGCGGCAGCGGACCGCCATCATCTGCATATTTTGGCGAAAGTCCGGCTTGCCGACCTTGTGCAGGTGGAGCCGTACTATACCGGACTTGCCTTTGAAAAATATTTTTCCAAAATCAAAGCCAAGCATGTCGATTTTGTTCTTTGCAATCCGGAAAATTTGGCGGTACGGTTTATTTTGGAGCTGGAGGACAGTTCGCACTACGATGCGGCCCGTGCGAAAAGGGACGATTTTGTGGATAAGGTCCTGAAAAAATGCGGATATCGTGTCATCCATACCTATGGAGACGCCAATTTGGAGGAGCTGATCGAGCGTCTGATCAGATGAAAAACAGGGCTTGGGGCCATGCGGACAGTACCGGCGCTTTCCGGGGAAGGGACAAAG
The DNA here is from genome assembly GCA_944381075.1 of uncultured Clostridia bacterium. Taxonomy (GTDB): domain Bacteria; phylum Bacillota; class Clostridia; order Oscillospirales; family CAG-272; genus QALR01. The sequence goes on along the minus strand of CALWJT010000008.1, from coordinate 24,916 downwards.
GGGCGTTATGCTTCTCGTTTTTGATAAAATTTTTCCGCAAACTTGCATTTGCATGTTGAATTTCGTCTCCGGATACGCTATAATGATACCGGTTTGAAAGAAGGGATGCTTTATTGTACAAGACAAATATTTGCAGATGACGCAAAGTCCGATTCCAGGGCTTGTGCTGCGGCTGTCGGTGCCGACGATTATCAGCATGCTTGTGACTTCCTTATATAATATGGTAGATACCTATTATGTCGGCATGATGGAGAATACGAATGCGACGGCGGCTGTCGGCGCCGTTTTTTCGTTCATGTCGCTGATTCAGGCCTTCGGCTTTTTCTTCGGGCATGGCTCCGGCAACTACATTTCACGCAAGCTCGGCGCGAAGGAAGGGGACAAGGCCGGCACCATGGCTGCCAATGGCTTTTTCCTTGCGCTGATTTTCGGCTTTCTCATCATGATCGCCGGCTTTCTGTTCCTGACGCCGATTTCCGCCATGCTGGGCGGCATGACGGAGCAGGCGGGCGAGGTCGACGAGATATTGCCTTACATCGAAAGCTATCTTTTTTACATTCTCATTGGAGCGCCCTATATGACGGCGTCCCTTGTGCTCAACAATCAGCTCCGCTTTCAGGGAAACGCTTTTTACGCGATGCTCGGCATCACGTCCGGCGCTGTGCTCAACGTCGCGCTGGACCCTGTTTTCATGTTTGCCTTTGACATGGGTGTCGCCGGCGCCGCGCTCGCCACGATCATCAGCCAGTTTGCCGGCTTTGTGATTTTATATATCGGGGTGGAACGCAGCGGAAACGTGAAAATCAGACTGCGCAATTTCCGTCCCACGGGGGAATATGTAAAGGAGATCTGCCGCGGGGGCTTCCCCTCGCTTTGCCGGCAGGGACTTGCGAGCGTCGCCACGATCTGCTTGAACTTTGCCGCCTCCGCTTACGGCGCAGCGAGCGAATACGGACGGGCGGCAGCGCTCGCCGGTATGTCCGTGACGACGCGGATCATGCAGTTTGCCAGTGCTGCGCTGATCGGCTTCGGCCAGGGCTTCCAGCCGATCTGCGGCTTCAACTACGGTGCGAAGAATTATAAAAGGGTATCGGAGGCGTTCCGCTTTTGCCTTTATTTGTCCGGCGGGGTCCTGATCGTGCTTGCGGTTCCGCTTACGATTTTTACGCCGCAGCTGATCGCCCTGTTCCGCGACGATCCGAACGTTGTCGCGGTCGGGACGCTCTGCATGCGTCTGCAATGCGTGGTGCTTCCGCTGAATGCTTGGCATACGCTGTCCAACATGATGCTCCAGGCGACCGGGAACGCGCTGCCTGCTTCTATTTTGGCGGCGTCGCGGCAGGGCTTGTTCTTTATCCCGCTGCTGTTTTTCTTTGCCGGCCTATGGGGGCTTACGGGCATCCAGATCACCCAAGCGGTGTCCGACGTGCTCTCCTTTTTGATCGCCATCCCGCTCGCGCTTTCCTTTTTCCGGAAAATGCGGCGCATGGAAAGAGAAGATAAAAAATCCGTTTCTGCTTTGAACGGATAGCGATGCCTGTTCTGTCGGTTTCATTTTGGAATAACTCCCCTTGCAAGCCAATTATTGCGGCTTGATTTGGCGGATTTGGAAAGTTTATAATGACTTTAGAAATACCAAACAAGGAGAGGCTTCCTATGAAACACGATCAAAACGCTTCCTTACGGCGTCGGAAAAAAGGGATTCTGATGTCATTTCTTGCGGCGGCAGCCGTCCTGTATCTTACGGCGTGCGCAGAAGTGCCGGAGCCGATGGAGACGCGGGCGACGACGTTCTCCGATACGTCGACAGCCGCGCCGTCCGAATCGCAGAGCGACGGGGCGCAGACCACGGCGCCGCAGACGACGGAGGAGCCGAACGGGGAACCGGCTGACACGGCACAGACCACGGCGGATTCCGTTCATCCCGTTCCGCCGCCGGACGACGCAGACGAGGAAACCGGGATACATACCGAGACGACGGAGACCCTGGAATCCATTCCTTATGATACGGTATATGAATATTCCGACCAGTATTACGAGGATGAACGCTTTGTGCGTGTCTCCGGGATCGATGGATGCCGGCTTGTCACGCTTGTCACGACCTATCAGGGCGACAAGGTGACGGATGTCAGCGAGCATACGGAGGTCCTGTATCAGCCGACCAATGAGGTCATTGTCATCGGGACCAAGAAGGTTATCACGTATGGAACGGCCATCGTGACGGAGAATGAGGTCCCGTTTGAAACGGAATATGTGTACGACGAGAATGCCTATGACGACGAGAGGACGACGGTTCAGGCGGGGCAGAACGGCTATACGACCTCGGAGTACCGAATCACCTATGAAAAGGGCGTCGAGGTCGCAAGAGAGCTTGTCACAAGCGAGGTGACGCCGCCTGTTCCGGAGATCCTCCGTATCGGAACAAAGCCGGCGTACACGGAAGAGCAGGTGACAAGGGAAGAAAACGTCGTTTCCTATGAAACGGTCTATGAATATGATTCCACGCTGGAGGAAGGCGTGCAGCAGGTGATCGTCGAGGGGAAGGACGGCTATACGGAAAACACCTACCGCATCACCTATTATCATGGCGAGGAGATTTCGCGCGAGCTTGTGGAGCGTACCGTCCACGAGCCGCAAAATGAAGTGATTGTTATCGGTACGAAAAAAGAAGAAACCTTCGGAATGCCGTATGTCGACGCGGCGCACGGCGGATACGATTATAACGTGACGCAGGATTTCGGCGGCTCGAATAACCACGGCGGCATCGATTTCGGCGTCTGGTACGGAGAGCCGATCGTCTCCGTCATGAGCGGGACGGTCGTCTACGCTTACGATGAGGGAGATATCCCGACAAGCGACCTGCGCTGGACGTACGGCACCTATGTCGTGGTCGAGCATGAAAACGGCACGCGTACCTATTATGCTCATTTGAGCAGCCGTACCGTTTCGGTCGGGGATACCGTGGAAAAGGGCGAGATCGTCGGCTACAGCGGCAACACCGGCCGCGTGTCGCCCGCTCCTACGCCGTCGAATCCGCTTGCCGGCACCCATCTGCATTTTGAGATCCGGGTGTGGAACGGGAGTACATACGTAAAGGCCGATCCGAAGGACTATTTGCCGCGCTGGAATTATTAAAAATACAGATATTTCGGAAAGGCTGGATTTCTTATGAAAGATTACAAATGGTACGGACATTTTAACGCAGACGATTCCTTTACCATCACGGAGCCGGAGACGCCCCGTCATTGGTACAACTACTTTTTCAACGACGAATATGTGACGTTTACCTCGCAGACGGGCTTCGGCGAGGGACTTGCGCAGGATGATATGGGCAGGCGGGTCCTGCTTATATCGAACCGAAACGTCTTTTTGTCGGAGAAGGATTCGTTCTGGAGCCTGTTCGGGCTTCCGATCGGATATGGGTATACGGATTACGCCTGCCTGCACGGCAGCGGCTTTTCTACCATCAGCCTTTCCTACCGCGGCATCGAGAGCGCGGTGCGCATCTTTGTCCCGAACGAGGGAAGACGCGAGCTCTGGAGCGTGACGCTCACCAACAAGAGCAAAGAGACACGCACGCTGAAGCTCATTTCCTATGCGAAAACGGAGCTGGACGGCGTTTATCGTCCGCAGGGCTACAACCTTGGCACGGGCGGCTTCATGAAGGAGAAAAATGCGGTCTTCGCGCACGACTACCATCCGCTGTATTCCGTGAGAAACCGCCACATTTGGGGATATATGACGGCGTCGGAGGATGTTTCGGGCTTCGATTCGAGACGCAATGCGTTCATCGGTCCCTATGGGGACGAGCAGCATCCGGCGGCGCTTACAAAGCACGGCGGCTGTACGAACAGCGACTGCAATTCGGAGAAGCTGTGTCTCGCGCTGGAGCATACGCTCACGCTTCTGCCGGAGGAGAGCCGCACGATTCACTTTGTGCTCGGCGTGGCACTCGACGAAGCGGAGATCGTCCGTCCGACGGCGGATTCGGTCGAGGCGGAGTTTTCTGCGATGGGGGAGAAGTACAAGCAGACGCTTTCCGGCGTTTCCATCCGGACGCCGTGGGAGAATTTTGACCATCTCATCAACGGATGGATGAAATACGCGGCGGATATGGGTTCGCGCTGGGCGCGTGTGCGCCACAACGGCTACCGCGATATGACAAGCGATACGGAATGCCTTGCGGCGGTGAACCCGAAGCTCGCATGGGAGCGCATGAAGCGCGTGCTTTCCTATCAATATGCGAGCGGATACGCGCCGCGCACCATCATCGACGGCGCCATCCGCGACCGCAATTTCGCGGACAACACCGTTTGGATGACCTTTGCCGTGAATACCATCATCAAGGAGCTTGGGGATCCCTCTCTGCTTTATGAAACGGTGAAATTCAACGACACGAAAGAGGAATATTCCGTCTATGAGCACATCAAGCGTTCGGTGGATTTTCTCTATAATTTTCAAGGACTTTACGGGCTTGTCCGCATCTGGGGAGGCGACTGGAACGACTGCGTAAACTATGCCGGCCTTGAGGGGAAGGGCGTTTCCGTCTGGCTTTCCATCGCATGGGTGCGCGCCAATCGGCAGTTTGCAGAGATTGCACGCTGGCTCGGATGCGAGGAGGATGCGAAGACCGCGGACGAACGCGGCAAGATTATGGAGGAGCGCATCGAGAAATACGGCTGGGACGAGAAGGGCGGTTACTACATCTACGCGCGCACCGACGACGATATCGTCATGGGAAGCGCGGACTGTGACGAAGGACAGATCTTCCTCATTTCCCAGCTTTGGGCGGTGCTGGCGGGACTGCCGCGCGGCGAGGCCGCGATGGCGCGCGCCGAGGAGATCCTCGAGACGCCGCTCGGGATTCGCCTTGCGTATCCGCCGTACTCCTATCAGCGCGAGTACATCGGCTCCATGGCGGAGAAAGCGCCGGGCGTTCAGGACAACGGCGGCATCTATCTCCATCCCTCCGCATGGAAGCTGGCGGTGGACAGTCTTCTTCGCCGTCCCGATCTTGTGGAGGAGGGGCTTCGTAAAATGCTCCCGTTCGATACGACCTATGCCGTTAAGTGCGGCGAGCCGTATGCGATGTTCAACTCCTATTTTGCGCCGGAAACCGGTTATCGTGCCGGAACGCCGGGACAGAGCTGGCGTACCGCGTCGAGCTCATGGCTGCTCAAGAGCACGGTGGAATATATCTTCGGCCTGCATCCGGAGCTTGCGGGGCTTCGCATCGAGCCGTGCCTGCCGCTCTCCTGGCGCGAATGCGGCATTACCAAGGTGTTCCGCGGATGCACGTATGAGATTTCCTTGCGCGCAGACGGAAGCGGCTCAGATGTGCTGTCGATCTGCGTGAACGAAAAGCCTGTGCAGGGGAATATCGTTGCGCCCGACGCCGGAAAAACGCTGAGGGTGGATGTGACGCTCGGCAAAAAAGCGTAATGCGGAAAATACCGGAATGCAGCCATTCCGGTATTTTTTACTGTACGGTTGAATTTTTCCTCCGTTTGTATTATAATAGCCGAAGAGAGAAAGCGCGCATACGTGTACGAAAGGAAGGGAGCACCGTGATGGACCAAAAAAGACAATCGCGACTGAATTCAGAGATCCTTGGCTTTTCGCTTTTTTTAGCGATGCTGCTTCTTCTTGCCTCCTCTTTGCTCCTGCCGCTTTTGGAGACAGGGGGGACGGCGCTTTCGCTGTCCGCGCGCCTGCTTTTCAAGCTTGCGGTGTTCCTTCTGCCGGTTGGACTTGTCCGCGTATCTTTTGCTAAGATACATATGCCGTCCGCGCCGCCCGCTCGCAGGAGCAGCGCAGGGGGACGTCTTTTGATTGCGGTTTCCTCTGTCGGACTCGTGGTGATCCTACAGATTCTATACGGTTCGGTGTTCCCGTCGTCTATGACGGCAATGGGCGTTTCGAGGGAGACACCGCTGGGGGAGCTTGTCCTGATGCTTTTCGTATATGTTGTAGCACCCGCGGTATTGGAGGAGCTTTATTTCCGGGATACGGTCATGCGCGCGCTGACCATACACAGAAAGCTGCTTGCCCTTTTGATTTCTTCGCTTGTCTTTGCTCTCTTGCATGTTTCGTTCGAGCAGTTCCCGATTGCCTTTCTTTGCGGACTCGTGCTTGGCGTGGCATATCTTGCGACGGGTTCTTTTGGATATGCGGTTTTGGTCCACTTTACGTGCAATTTGATCTGGTATGCGGCAGAGATCGTAAGGGCTTGGTCTGTGCAGGCGTATTCGGTTTATATGCAGGCGGTTTTTGCCGTCTGCGTGATTTTGCTTGCGGCTGGGATCCCTACGCTCAAGTCCACGTTCGGTACGATTTTTGAGGACAGGGAGGATGCGGCGCCGGCCTCCTATTTTTGGAGCTTGCCGATGATCCTGTTTTTTGCTGTCGCCGTACTCATCCCAATCGTTTGGCAAAGCAAATGAGGGGGCGTGAAAGGATGAATCAGAATCCACAGCGTTATATGCAGGCGGCGCTCGCGCAGGCAAGGTGCGCTGCGCGCCGCGGAGAGGTGCCGGTCGGCGCCGTCGTCGTGAAGGACGGTGTGATTGTCGCGCGGGCATACAATACGCGCGAAACGGGGAAGAATGCGCTTTACCATGCGGAGCTTCGGGCCATCGACAGAGCGTGCAGGCGGCTCGGCGGCTGGCGGCTTGTGGGCTGCGAGCTGTATGTCACGCTGGAGCCGTGTCCGATGTGCGCGGGTGCGATCGTGAATTCCCGCATCGAAAGGGTATATTTCGGGGCGAGAGACCCAAAAGCAGGCGCTTTTGGCTCACTTTTCGACATCAATTCCTATGGGCTGAACCATAAGCCCGACGTGACGGGCGGCGTGCTGGAGGACCGGTGCTCCTTGCTTCTTTCAAATTTTTTTTCGGAGCTGAGGCGGCGCAAAAGCGCCGGTACGACGGATAAAAAAGGCGAAAATTAAGAATTTGTGACGAGAATTCGTCTCAAAAATTATTTGACAATCGTGCATAAATGTGGTAGTATAAGCATAGGCGAGCGACGGCGGCAAAAACTCCGCCTATGGCGGTGCGGTTGCCCAAAGGGACCGCAGCTTTGAAAAGATGCCGTTCGGTAGGGCGGTACAGGGAGGTTCAAATGAAGAAAGAAATCAAAAAGTTATTGTTTGCCTTTTTCTCGATTTTACTGACGGTTGCCATATGCGTTTTGGCGGTCGGATGTGCGGGAAACGAAGGCGAGGAAACGACGCTTGGAACGCTTCCGCAGGAATCGACGGAAGGTACGACAGGATCCAGTGGAACAACGAATGGGACGACGGGTTCTTCCGAGACGACGTCCGGAGGCGGCGGCACGGTAGATCCTCCGTCCGGTGATTACATAAATCCGCTTACCGGCGAGCCGACGACCAAGGATCTGTCCAATACAAGACCGGTTGCTATTGTGGTGGACAATATTTCAAGTGCTTATGCAAACCAGACGGGGCTTGACGATGCAGACATCCTCTATGAAGCGCTTGTGGCGCCGGGCATCACGAGATTTTTGATGGTGGTCGCCGATTATACCGAGGTGGACAGCGTGTGCAATATCCGCTCCGGAAGAGATTATCATCTGGATCTTGCGGCATATCATAACGCGGTGCTCGTAGCGCACGGCGGTTCCAAGACCTCGAATTATGATTTCTACGAGCTGGCGGCAGAGCGGTATGGCAGCCGCTGGGGATATGTCGATTCGATGTTTGAGCCGTGGTTTGCCCATGCGGATAAAGGGGAACAGTACGGTACCATCGATCATTACGGCGACCGCCCGAACGAGCTCAATTATGATACCATTTTTAAACCGGCGGCGCTGACGGCGCTTCTCAATTCCAACGCTTCATACTTTGTAAAGGCCGGCGGCACCATCAAGGGTACGCCGAAGCAAAGTCTTGAATTTGTCCCGTACGGTACGGAAAAATCCATGGCGGGCGCGTCGGATGCTACGACCATCGATCTGGAATTCACCTGTCAGGGCGTATCGGAGCTTGGCAAGCTGGTAAGCTTCCAGTATGACGCGGCGACGGATAAATACCTCCGTTATCAGGACGGGGCGGCGCACGTGGATTCCGAGACGGGAAAGCAGCTTTCCTTTACCAATGTGATTACGCTTTTCACGGATGTCGCCAATGCCAAGACCGGTCTTTCCAATGACCCGGATATGGCCCTCGTCGAGACGCGCGGCAGCGGAACGGGATACTATTTCTACGGCGGAAAGGTCATCGAGATCACATGGCGTTCGGATGGTGCCAATCTCACGCTGACGGATCCGCTCGGCGCAGAGCTGACGCTTGCCACGGGCAATACCTATATCGGGTATCTTGACAGCGACTATATTTACGGCGGAGAAACGTTCTGGAGCTGATTTTAATCATGATAAAAAGCGGGGCATCATTAGGCCCCGCTTTTTATATGGACTTGGACGGGCGTCCCTGTCCTGCAGGAGAAGACCGCTTTCCGGTCTCTATGGCCTTGTCTGTCACTTGCCGTCTGCCATTGCTTTGGACCTTGACGGGAGTAGCAGGTCCCAAAGGGACGGAATTGCGTCTTTAGGGCAATGGTACATCGTGCCCGCTCATCTATGTGATATAAAAAGAGCAGTGAGACGTCCGCTCCGACAGGCGGAGGCGCAAAACAGCATCCGGCTGCGGCTTCGCCGGCGAGTCTGCGGAGCCGGCGCCGTGCGGCAGGGGACAGGAGGCCATCCTTGGGATGACAAGGGCAGCATTTTCCCGACAGTGCGGAAAGCAATGATTTTGGCGGTGGGAAAACAAACGGCGGGCAGAGCGTCAAAAAGCGGGCTATTTCGCCTTTTCAAAAATCTTTTTTGCCTCTCTTGACATATATGGACAGGCGTGCTATAATAAAAAAAGTAAAATAAGCTGCTGTGAGGCTTTGCGGCGAGCGTGCGGCCCCTTGGAAGCGGATGCGCCGAAGGGTCAGGTCCGTTTTCAGCGCCGATGCGGACGCAGGGATGTTGGGATATGCGGGCGCGGGAGATTACCTTCGCCTTCCTTGCAGCGGGATAAAAATAAAATCTTTAAGTTGGTACGGAGCTGCCGGCAAGATTTTGCATAGAGGAAGATTCTCCCCTCAGGGGGAAGCTTTGTTGCGGGAACTTGTCGGGAGGACAAGTTTTTTTGTCATCCGGGACAGGGAAAGGATGCGTTTATGCTTACGGTTTTGAAAGATGCGGCGGTCTATGAGAACGGCGTTATGAAAAAAAAGGACCTCCTTTTTTCCGGCGCCGCGCTTTCCTCTTTTTCCGAGGAGACGCTTTCGGGGACTTCCGTTTCTGAACTTCATGACGTGTTGGTGTTACCCGGCTTTTGTGATGTGCATGTGCATTTCCGAGAGCCGGGTTTTTCTTATAAGGAAGATATCGCGAGCGGGACGGCAGCCGCCGCGCGCGGCGGGTATACGGCGGTCTGCACGATGCCGAACCTTTCGCCGGCGCCGGACAGCGTGCCGCATCTGAAGGTGGAAACGGACGCGATCGCGCGCTCGGCGCGCATCGCGGTGTTCCCGTACGGCACCATCACGCGGGACGAACTTGGACGGGAGCTCTCGGATATGGAGGGACTGGCGCCGTCTGTCATCGCCTTTTCGGACGACGGGCATGGCGTGCAGAGCGGCGACAGGATGGAAGCGGCGATGAAAAAAGCAAAATCGCTGGGCAAGATCATTGCCGCCCATTGCGAGGACAATTCCTTGCTGCACGGAGGCTATATCCACGACGGTGCTTACGCCGCGGCGCACGGACACCGCGGGATCCCCTCCGAGAGCGAATGGCGGCAGGTCGAGCGCGATCTTGCGCTGGCGGAAAAGACGGGCTGCGCCTATCATGTATGCCACATTTCGACGGCGGAGAGCGTGGCGCTCATCCGGGCCGCCAAAGCGCGCGGTGTGGACGTCACCTGCGAGACGGCGCCCCATTATCTCGTACTGGACGAGGAGGACCTGTGTGAGGACGGACGCTTCAAAATGAATCCGCCCCTGCGCTCGCCGCGCGACCGCGAGGCGCTGCTGGAGGGACTTGCGGACGGCACCATCGACATGATCGCGACGGACCATGCGCCGCACAGCGCAGAGGAAAAATCCCGCGGACTTGAGAAAAGCGCGATGGGAGTCGTCGGTCTTGAGACCGCCTTTCCCGTCTTGTATACGGCGCTCGTTAAAAAGAACGTGATTAGCCTTGCGCGGCTTGTCGAACTGATGTCGGTGACGCCGCGCAGACGGTTCGGGATTCCCTCGGATCCCGGCTTCTGTCTTTTTGACGTCGGAGAAGAATATGAAATCTGTCCCGATGACTTTTTGTCCCGCGGACGCAGCACGCCTTTTGCGGGGATGCGGGTATTGGGAAAATGTATCGCGACGGTGTACGGAGGAAAAACAGTATGGCAAAGCAAATGAACAGAAAAATTGTCTTGGAGGACGGAAGCGAATATTTCGGCTCTGGCTTCGGCGCGGAGATCGACCGCGTATGTGAGATCGTCTTCAATACGTCCATGGTCGGTTATCAGGAGATCGTTTCGGACCCCTCTTATACCGACCAAGCGGTCGTGATGACCTATCCGCTGATCGGCAATTACGGCGTCACCGACGAAGATTATGAAACGAAAACGCCGACCATCGGCGGCCTTATCGTGCGCGAATACAACGACCTTCCGTCCAATTTCCGGTATACGAAAACACTTTCGGAAACCATGGAGGAATCCCATATCCCGGGGATCTCCGGCATCGATACGCGGAAGCTGACGCGCAGCATCCGCGACCTCGGTTCCCGCCGTATGCTGATCACCTCCTCGGATACGCCGCGCGAGCAGGCGCTGGAAACGATCCGGAGCACGCCGGTCCCGCATGACGCGGTCTCCCGCGTGAGCTGCCGCAAGCGCTGGTATTCGCGCACGGCGAACGCCAGATTCAATGTGGTCGCCGTGGACTGCGGCATCAAGCTCGGCATCGTCCGCTCGCTCAATGCGCGCGGCTGCAATGTGACGGTCGTCCCATGGAACACTTCGGCGGACGAGGTGGCGCGCATGAGACCGGACGGCGTTTTTCTTTCCAACGGTCCGGGGGACCCGGAGGATGTGACGCCGGTCATCTCGCTGATTCAGGCACTGCGCGGGCAATATCCGATTTTCGGTATTTGTCTTGGACATCAGCTGATAAGTCTCGCCTACGGCGCGCGTACCTATAAGCTGAAGTTCGGACACCGCGGCGGCAATCATCCAGTGAAAAACCTTTTGACAGATAAGCTTGAGATCACCTCCCAGAACCACAGCTACGCCGTGGATGCGGAAAGCATTGCGGGAACGGGGCTTGAAATCACGCATATCAACCTTTTGGACGGGACAGTGGAGGGCGTGCGCTGCGGACGCGACCGGATCTTCTCGGTGCAGTACCATCCGGAAAGCTCCCCCGGCCCGCAGGACAGCGGCTATTTGTTCGACGAATTTATCGCGATGATGAAGGGAGAGAGATGAGATGCCGAAAAGAAGCGATTTGAAAAAGATTCTGGTGATCGGCTCCGGACCGATCGTCATCGGGCAGGCGGCGGAGTTCGACTATGCCGGCACGCAGGCGTGTCTTGCGCTGAAGGAGGAGGGATATGAGGTCGTGCTCTGCAACTCCAATCCGGCGACGATCATGACCGATACCTCCATCGCCGATAAAATCTATATGGAGCCGCTGACGCTCGAATATATCGCAAAGATTCTTCGCTATGAGCGTCCGGATGCCATCGTGCCCGGCATCGGCGGACAGACGGGTCTCAATCTTGCGATGCAGCTTGAGAAAAAGGGCGTGCTACGCGAATGTCAGGTGGAGCTGCTCGGCACAAGGAGCGAGAGCATCGAGCAGGCGGAGGACAGAGAGAAGTTCAAAGAGCTTTGCGAGAGCCTTGGCGAGCCGGTGCTGCCATCCCTTATTGCACACAGCATTGAGGAAGGACTTGCCGCGGCGGAGACCATCGGCTATCCGGTCGTGCTGCGCCCCGCGTTCACGCTCGGCGGGACAGGCGGCGGCTTTGCCGACGATGAGGGGGAGTGCCGCGAGCTTCTCAAGAATGCGCTGAAGCTCTCTCCCGTACACGAGGTGCTCGTGGAAAAGAGCATCAAGGGCTACAAGGAGATCGAATATGAGGTCATGCGGGATGCGAACGATACGGCCATCACCATTTGTAATATGGAAAACGTCGATCCCGTCGGCATCCATACCGGGGATTCCATCGTGGTCTGCCCGAGCCAGACGCTGACGAACAAGGAATATCACATGCTGCGTGACAGTGCGCTGAAGATCATCCGCGCGCTGAAGATCGAGGGCGGCTGCAATGTGCAGTTCGCGCTCGACCCGCACTCCTTCCAGTATTATCTGATCGAGGTCAATCCCCGCGTATCGCGCTCCTCGGCGCTCGCTTCCAAGGCGAGCGGCTATCCGATCGCGCGCGTTTCCGCGAAGATCGCGGTCGGCATGACGCTCGACGAGATCGCCATTGCCAACACGCCTGCGTCCTTTGAACCGACGCTCGACTACGTGGTAACGAAAATGCCGCGCTTCCCGTTTGACAAGTTTGCGGCGGCAAGCAACAAACTTTCCACGCAGATGAAGGCGACGGGCGAGGTCATGAGCATCGGACGCACGATTGAGGAGAGCCTGCTCAAGGCGGTGCGTTCGCTGGAGATCGGCGTGTGCCATCTGTATATGGGCAAATTCGACGGGAGATCCTCCGACGAGCTGATGGAATATATCAAGATCGGCACGGACGACCGCATCTTTGCCATTGCAGAGCTGATCCGCCGCGGGGTGGACATTGGCCTTATCTGCTATGCGACGAAAATCGACATGCTCTTTCTGGAAAAGGTGAAAAACATCGTCATGATGGAAAAGGAGCTCGCCGCGGCGCCGCAGGATGCTTCTGTACTGTACGAAGCGAAGCGCATGGGCTTTTCCGACAAATACATCGCAAAGCTCTGGGACTGCCGGGAAATCGACGTCTACCACCTGCGGGAAAAGGAAAATCTTTTTCCGGTCTATAAGATGATCGATACCTGCGCATCGGAATTTGAAAGCTATATCCCGTATTTTTATTCGACTTACGAGGACGAAAACGAATCGATCGTTTCCGATAAGAAGAAAATCGTCGTGTTGGGCTCGGGTCCGATCCGCATCGGGCAGGGGGTCGAATTCGATTATTCCACCGTTCATGCGGTCAAGACCATCAAGGCGTCCGGCTATGAGGCGATCATCATCAACAACAATCCGGAAACGGTTTCTACGGATTATACGACCTCTGACAAGCTTTATTTTGAGCCGCTCTGCGTCGAGGACGTGATGAATATCCTCCGGCTCGAAAAGCCGGTCGGGGTCATCGCCTCGCTGGGCGGACAGACCGCCATCAATCTCGCCGAGCCGCTTCGGGAGCGGGGCGTTGCCATTATCGGGACCGACTGTGACGCTATCGAAAAGGCGGAAAACCGCGACGCCTTTGAAAAGGTGCTCAAAGCCCTGCACATTCCGCAGCCGGAGGGCAGAGCCGTCACAAAGATCGAGGACGGCGTCGCCGCCGCCGCGAAGATCGGATATCCCGTGCTCGTGCGTCCGTCGTTCGTGCTTGGCGGACGGGCGATGCAGATCGTCGCTGACGAGGAGGGGCTGCGCCATTATCTCAAGAACGCGGTCGAGATCGACGAGGACAAGCCGGTCCTTGTGGACAAATACATCCAGGGCAAGGAGGTCGAGGTCGACGCGGTCTGTGACGGGACGGACGTGTTCGTCCCCGGTATTATGGAGCTTGTCGAGCGCACGGGGATCCACAGCGGCGACTCCATCAGCGTCTATCCGTCGTTCAGCATTTCCGAGAAGGTGAAGCGTACCATTCTCGACTATACGAAAAAGCTCGGGCTCGGTATCGGGATCGTCGGGCTTTACAACATCCAGTTCATTGTGGACAAGGACGAGAACGTGTTCATCATCGAGGTCAATCCGCGCTCGTCCCGCACGGTGCCGTTCATTTCCAAGTCGACGGGCTACAGCCTTGCGGATATCGGCACGCTCGTCATCCTCGGAAAGAGCCTGCGCGAGCAGGGCTTCGATACGATCTATCCCGCGGAGAAAAAGCGCTGGTACGTGAAGGCGCCTGCGTTCTCCTTCTCAAAGCTGCGTGGTCTTGACGCCTATCTCAGTCCGGAAATGAAATCGACCGGCGAGGCCATCGGCTATGACAACAGCCTCACGCGCGCGCTGTATAAGGCGCTCAAGGCGTCGGGCATGAACGTGGTCAATTACGGAACGGTGTTCTGTACCATTGCCGACAAGGACAAGGAGGAGGCGCTTCCTCTGATCCGCAGATTCTACAATATGGGCTTCAACATTCAGGCGACGGCGGGAACGGCGAAATTCCTGAAGGAGCATGGCATCCGCACGCATGCCGTGCGCAAGATCAGCGAGGGCAGCGAGGAGATTTTCGATTCCATCCGACAGGGATATGTCAATTATATCATCAATACGCGCGATATGAATTCTTCCGGCGTGCTTTCCGACGGATATGAGATCCGCCAGTGCGCCGTGGAAAACAATGTGACGATGTTTACCGCGCTCGATACGGTCAAGGTCCTGCTCGATGTGCTCGAGGAAACGACGCTCGGTATTTCTACCATCGACGCATGAGGTGACGGCATGGTACAGGGGATTTATACGATTGCTTCCAATAAAAAAATCGCGCGGGACGTTTACGAGATGGTCCTTTCCGGCGATACCTCGGCGCTCACGGCGCCGGGACAGTTTCTCAATATCAAGATCGAAGGATATTTTCTGCGCCGCCCGATTTCCGTCTGTGACTGGGACGGCGATACCATCACGATCGTCTATAAAGTGGTGGGAGCGGGTACGGCCGCGATGTCGGAAATGGCGGCGGGGCAGACGCTGGATGTCCTTGCGGGTCTCGGCAATGGCTTCGACATGAGAAAATCCGGCGGGACGCCTCTCCTTGTGGGCGGCGGGGTCGGTACGCCGCCGATGGCCGGGCTTTGCCGGCGGCTTGTGGCAGAAGGGAAAAGCCCTACGGTTGTGCTCGGCTTTGCTTCGCGGGAGGATGTCTTTTACGAGGACCAGTTCCGCTCCCTTGGCGCGGAGGTCCGTGTCGCGACGGCGGACGGAAGCTACGGCGTACAGGGCTTTGTGACCGACGCGATGGCGGGCATTGCGCCTTCGTATTTCTATGCCTGCGGACCGATTCCGATGCTGCGCGCCGTCTCGGACGCCCTGCCGGCGGACGGACAGCTCAGCTTCGAGGAGCGCATGGGCTGCGGCTTCGGTGCCTGTATGGGCTGCTCCTGCCAAACGAAATATGGGAACAAGAGAATCTGTCGGGATGGTCCTGTGCTGACAAAGGGGGAGGTCATATGGTGAATACAAAGGTGTGTCTTTGCGGGATTCCACTCGACAATCCCGTGATCCCTGCGAGCGGGACGTTCGGATTCGGCTATGAATTTGCCGAGCTATATGACATCGATTGCCTTGGGACATTTTCTTTCAAGGGGACAACGGCGACCCCGCGCTTCGGCAATCCCACGCCGCGCATCGCGGAAACGCCGTCTGGCATGCTCAATGCGGTGGGGCTTCAGAATCCGGGCGTGGATGCGGTCATCGAGGAAGAGTTGCCGCGGCTTGCGAAATGCTTTCATAAGCCCGTTATGGCGAACGTCAGCGGCTTTTCCGAGGAGGAATATGTCCATGTCTGCGAAAAATTCGACGCGGTGGAGGCGGTCGGCTGGATCGAGGTCAACATCTCCTGCCCAAACGTTCACGGCGGCGGCATGAGCTTCGGTACCTCGCCCGAGGCGGCGGGCGCCATTACGGCGGCGGTGCGCCGTGTCACGAGAAAGCCGCTCATTCTCAAGCTTTCGCCGAATGTGACGGATATCGTCTCGATTGCAAAGGCATGTGAGGCGGCTGGCGCGGACGGGCTTTCCCTCATCAATACGCTGATGGGGATGCGCATCGATATCCGCTGCCGGCGTCCGGTGCTGGCAAACGGGACGGGAGGACTGTCCGGCCCCGCGGTTTTTCCGGTGGCGCTGCGCATGGTCTATCAGGTGTATGAGGCGGTCAAGATCCCGATCATTGGGATGGGAGGCGTATCCTCGGCGCAGGATGTTCTGGAAATGATGCTCGCGGGCGCCTCAGCGGTCGAGGTGGGGGCCGCCAATCTGGTGAATCCTTATGCCTGCCGCGATATCATCGCCGATCTGCCGCGGGAAATGGAAAAATACGGAATTCAAACTTTATCGGATATCATAGGAGGTGCGCATTAAATGGGACGGGACGTCATCATTGCCTGCGATTTTGCGGGCGCGTCGGAAACCTTTGCTTTTCTCGACCTGTTTCGGGGAGAAAAGCCGTATGTAAAGATCGGCATGGAGCTGTTCTATGCCGAGGGGCCGTCGATTGTTCGGGAGATCAAGAGACGCGGACATCAGATTTTCCTCGATTTGAAGCTTCATGATATTCCGAACACGGTGAAAAAGGCGATGGCGGTGCTGTCGCGTCTGGATGTGGATATGTGCAATCTCCATGCGGGCGGTACCGTTCCCATGATGGAGGCGGCGCTGGAGGGCCTAACACGTCCGGATGGCACGCGGCCGCTCCTCATTGCCGTGACGCAGCTTACTTCAACGAGTGAGGAGCGCATGCGCGAGGACCTGCTGATCGACGCGCCGATCGACAGGGTTGTTATGCACTACGCGGAAAACGCAAAGCGCGCGGGACTCGACGGCGTTGTTTGCTCTCCGCTCGAAGCGGGGAAGGTACATGAGGTCTGCGGCAGAAGCTTTCTTACCGTGACGCCTGGGGTCCGTTTCGCCGGCGGAGATGCGGGCGACCAGTCGCGCATTACGACGCCGGCGGGGGCAAAGGCGCTCGGCTCGGACTATATCGTCGTTGGCCGTCCGATCACGGCGGCGCCGGATCCGGTCGCGGCTTACCGAACATGTGTGGAGGAGTTTGTCGGCTGAAACGATAGGAACCGATGAAAAAGGCCCTGCGGGAACGCAGCTCCCACTTTCCCAGCGGACAAAAGCGGATCTCCGGAAGAAGAGACGGGCCGCCTGCGCCGGACCGGACTGAAGGAAAAGTGCTTCCGGCATCGCAGGACAGCAAACCGCCGCACAAATTCGGGGCGGACAAAACGGATGCAGTTCGCCGGCAAATTGCTTTGAACGCGGGAAAATGCCATGGAAGAGGCGGCGACCGGGAGGGTCGGTTCGCTTGGTATATCAAAATCATTTGTTGAGAGGAAAAAAGACATGGAAGCATTGCAGAAAAAAATCGCGAAGGATCTTTTGGAGATAAAGGCCGTATTTTTCCGTCCGGAAAAGCCGTTTATCTGGGCGAGCGGCATCAAAAGCCCGGTATACTGCGATAACCGCCTGACGCTGACGGCGCCGGCGGTTCGCACGGATGTGGAGGAAGGACTTGCCTCTCTTATCCGCGAGTACTATCCGCAGGCCGAGGTCCTGATGGGGACCTCGACGGCGGGTATCGCGCACGCGGCGATCACGGCGCATCTGATGGGGCTCCCGATGGGATACGTGCGTTCCGGCGCCAAGGACCACGGTCGCGGCAATCAGATCGAGGGACGGCTCGAAGCCGGAGAAAAGGTCGTTGTCGTGGAGGATCTCATTTCGACAGGCGGGAGCGTGCTCGAGGTCGTGGAGGTCCTGCGCGCGGCGGGCGCCGACGTGCTCGGCATCGTCAGCATTTTTACCTACGGGATGAAAAAAGGCTTGGAGCGTCTTGCCGAGGCACAGGTAAAAAATGTGAGCCTGACCAATTTCGATGTGATTGCCGAGGTGGCTGCCGAGTGCGGATATATCAAGGATGCGGACATCGCGCGTCTTATCGCATTCCGTGACAATCCGCAGGATGAGAGCTGGATTCATTCTTGATGAGAACCGATATGTCCGGAGAACATGGGGGAAAAATATGAGAAGCTTGATTGATATATTGGAGCTTTCGACCGAAGAGATCGATGCGCTGATCGATACGGCGCAGGATATGATCGCGCGTCCGGAAGCGTATGCGGACGCCTGCCGCGGAAAGATACTTGGAACGCTGTTTTTTGAGCCGTCTACGAGAACGCGGCTCAGCTTTACCTCTGCGATGATGACACTCGGCGGCAATGTGCTCGGCTTTTCAGAGGCGGCGAGCAGCTCTGCCTCCAAGGGAGAGAGCGTTGCCGATACGGTGCGTATGGTCAGCGCCTATTCCGACATCATCGCGATGCGCCATCCTAAGGAGGGCGCGCCTCTTGTCGCGGCGGAGCATGCGACAGTTCCCGTCATCAATGCCGGAGACGGCGGGCATTTTCATCCGACGCAGACGCTGACGGATCTTTTCACCATCAAGCGCAAGAAGGGAAGACTGGAGCACCTGACCGTCGGGCTTTGCGGCGACCTCAAGTTCGGGCGGACCGTGCATTCCCTCATCGCCGCGATGTCGCGGTACGCAGACATCCGGTTTGTATTGATTTCACCGGAGGAATTGAAGCTGCCCGGCTATACCCGCCATGAATATCTCGGTGAGGGGAAGTCATCGTTTTCAGAAACGACGGACCTTGAGGCGGCGATGCCGGAGCTGGATATCCTTTATATGACGCGCATCCAGCAGGAGCGGTTCGCGTTCCACGACGATTATCTTCGCCTCAAGGACAGCTATATCCTGACGCCGGAGAAGCTGAAAAACGCAAAGCCGGACCTGTGTATCCTGCATCCGCTGCCGCGTGTGAATGAAATTTCCGTCGCGGTGGACGACGACCCTCGCGCATGCTATTTTGAGCAGGCGGCAAACGGGCGCTACATCCGGATGGCGCTGATTTTGAAGCTGCTCTCGGAAAAGGATATGCCGGATCAAAACAAAAAGTCTCAGAAGGAGATCTCGCTCGACGGGGCTGTCTGCCAGAATCCGCGCTGTATTACGACAACGGAGCAGGAGCTGCCGCAGCGTTTCCGCTGCGTGGACCGCGAGCACGGCGTCTATCGCTGTGTTTACTGCGACGGCAGAGTATATCCGAAAGCAAATGAAAAAGCGTAAAAGCTTCCTTTCTGTTCCTGCTATGGAGGGAAGGTTCGCTTTTCAATTTCGGGGAAAAGGGAGGAATCGCATCCTTATGAAGAAGGTATCTCTTATTTTGATTTTGGCCTTGTTTTGCTGCCCTATATTGGCAGGCTGCGGCGGTCGATCTGAAATGGACCAGGTTGTAGTGTATTCTTTTTGCGGAGAAAGCGAGCTCTTGCAGGTTGCCAACGGGGTGATGGTTTTGACGGAGTCTCAAATTGTTCTTTATGGCGGCGATTTAGAAGAAAAACAAGAGAAAATGGCCGATATTGTATCGTATACTGCGGATTTTTATATTTTGTCCGAGGGCGAAAAAATAATGGTATTGTCTTCGGGCGCAGCGGACATGACGGGCGGCAGCTTATCGATAAGCGGAGATTTACCTGATATCTCCGGCGGAGTTTCAGCCGTAAGGGAGGACCTCGAAAATCATTTTTACTTCGAGCTAAGGACGACGGATGCGGCTGGGGAACAGAATGCCTATCAAATTCCATTGCAGGTAACGAAAGTAATGGAGATGTCATAAAAATAAGAAAAAACCGGTATCAAAGATACCGGTTTTTTCGATGTGTTTTCCTTTATAGTCCGCGCTTGATATAGTAGGTATGGAGGATCTCGTGCGCCAGATGGCTGCCGGGCTTCTCCAGATATTCGTCATAGATCTTTTGCACGGCAAGATTCTCATGCGATTTGCGGACGGCAAGGTGCTTATCCGCATTGTAGAGAATCGAGGCGCGCTTGGCCTTGAGATCGACTGCCGCCTTGACGGCCGCGCTCTGTACGGGCTGACCGCCGCCGTTGACGCATCCGCCGGGGCAGGCCATGATTTCAATAAAATCGACCTTCAGCTCGCCGGACTTTACCTTGTTCAAAAGCTCGCGGGCGTTCTTTGTGCCGGAGGCGACCGCCACACGGACCTCGGTGTCGCCGAGCTTGTAGGTAGCCGTCTTGATGGGAGCCGTTCCGCGCACGTCCTCAAAATCCACCTTTTCGAGCTTTTTGCCGAGGATGACCTCCGCTGCGGTGCGAAGCGCCGCTTCCATGACGCCGCCGGTCGCACCGAAAATGGCGCCGGCGCCCGAGCCGATGTCAAACGGCTCGTCGAACTTCTCGTCGTCAAGCTCACGGTAGTTGATGCCCGCTTTTTCGATCATGCGGGCAAGCTCGCGTGTTGTAATCGCATAGTCCACGTCGTAGATACCCTCTCCCGCGGCGGACTCACCCGGACGGCGCACCTCGAATTTCTTCGCGGTGCAGGGGATGGCGGATACGAACACGATGTCCGCGGGATCGATACCGCGCTTTTTTGCATAATAGGTCTTATACATCGCGCCGAACATCTGCTGAGGCGATTTGCAGGTGGAGAGATTGTCGGTGAATTCCGGGAAATAGTGCTCGCAGAACTTGATCCAGCCGGGCGAACAGGACGTGATGAGCGGCAGATTCTTGCCGGTTTTCATTCTTTCGAGAAATTCCGTCGCTTCCTCCATGATTGTGAGGTCGGCCGTCAGGTTCATGTCGTAGACGCCGTCAAAGCCGAGACGCTTGATGGCGGCGACCATTTTGCCCTCGGTATCCGTGCCAGGCTCATAGCCGAAGCATTCGCCGATGGTCGCGCGAATGGAGGGCGCCGTGCAGATGGCGACGTGCTTGGTCGGGTCGTTCAGCGCTTCCCAGACCTTGTCGGTGTCATCTTTCTCATAAAGCGCGCCGACGGGACAGGCAACGATACACTGTCCGCAGGAGACGCAGGAGGTCGCGGCGAGCGGCTGCTCGAACGCGGAGCCGATATGTGTATCAAAGCCGCGGTTGAGCGCATCGATGACGCCGATGCCCTGCATGTTCTTGCAGGCGGCGACACAACGGCGGCAGAGAATACACTTGTCGTTGTCGCGCACAAGGAAGGCGGTGCTCTCATCCTTCGGATATTCAACGTTTTTGCCGGCGAACCTGTCTTCTTCCGTCACGCCGAGGTCGCGGCAGAGCTTTTGCAGCTCGCAGCTTTGGCTGCGGATGCAGGAGAGACATTCCTTTTTGTGGGTGGAAAGGACAAGCTCGAGATTGGTTTTTCTCATTTCGCGGACCTTGGGGGTGTTCGTGAAAATCTCCATGCCCTCAGTAACGCCCGTCACGCACGCGGCCATAAGACCTCTTGCGCCCTTGACCTCGACAAGGCAAAGCCGGCACGCGCCGATTTCATTGATGCCCTTGAGATAGCAAAGGGTAGGGATCTCGATTTTTGCGATTCTGGCCGCGTCAATAATCTTGCTGTCCGCCGGGACGGAATAGTCGCGGCCATTGATTTTGATATTTACCATTTCCATGGGATACGGCTCCTTTCTTATTCTTTGACGATCGCGCCGAATTTACAGGTGGTGATGCATACGCCGCACTTGATGCATTTCTCGGGATCGATCGTATGCGGAGCCTTGATGGCTCCCGTAATGGCGCCGACCGGACATTTTCTTGCGCAGGCGGTACATCCCTTGCACATGTCGGGCAGAATCTTATATTTCATCAGATTTTTGCACACATGCGCGGGACAGGTTTTGTCCACAACATGCGCAACGTATTCGTCGCGGAAATAGCGCAGCGTAGAGAGAACCGGATTCGGCGCGGTCTGACCGAGCGCGCAAAGAGAAGCGGATTTCAGATATTCGCTGAGCTCCTCCAGACGGTCGATGTCCTCGAGCGTGCCGTTTCCGGAGGTGATTTTTTCAAGCGTTTCGAGCAGTCTCATTGTGCCGATGCGGCAGGGTGCGCATTTTCCGCAGGATTCGTCCACTGTGAATTCAAGGAAGAATTTCGCGATGTCGACCATGCACGTGTCCTCGTCCATGATGATAAGACCGCCCGAGCCCATCATCGAGCCGATGGCGATGAGGTTGTCATAGTCGATCGGGGTGTCAATGTATTCAGCGGGAATGCAGCCGCCGGAAGGGCCGCCGGTCTGTGCCGCCTTGAACTTCTTCCCGTTCGGGACGCCGCCGCCGATTTCCTCGACGACCTCGCGCAGCGTCGTACCCATCGGAATCTCGACAAGACCGGTGTTCGTGATTTTACCGCCGAGCGCGAAAACCTTTGTCCCCTTGGATTTTTCGGTTCCCATCGATGCGAACCATTCCGCACCGTTCAGAATGATCTGGCAGATATTGGCGAGTGTTTCTACGTTGTTGATAATGGTCGGCTTGCCGAACAGTCCTTTGACGGCCGGGAACGGAGGACGCGGACGCGGTTCACCGCGGTGTCCCTCGATGGAGGTAAGCAGCGCCGTTTCCTCGCCGCAGACGAACGCGCCGGCGCCAAGCCGCAGCGTGATTTTGAAGTTGAAGCCGGTTCCGAAGATATTCTCACCGAGAAGCCCCATTTCTTCCGCCTGCTTGATGGCAACCTGAAGCCTGTGGACGGCGATCGGATATTCTGCGCGTACGTAAATATAGCCCTCGTCCGCGCCGATGGCAAAGCCGGCAATCGCCATGGCTTCCAGCACCGCGTGTGGATCACCTTCCAGAACGGAACGATCCATGAATGCGCCGGGGTCGCCCTCGTCGGCGTTACAGACAACGTATTTTTTGCCGGCGGGCTGCGCTTCGGCAAACATCCATTTTCGGCCTGTCGGGAAGCCGGCGCCGCCGCGTCCGCGAAGCCCGGAGTCGAGCACGACCTTGATGACCTCCGAGGGCGTCATGGTGGTGAGCACCTTCGCCAGAGCCTGATAGCCGTCGACGGCTATGTATTCTTGGATGCATTCAGGATCGATGACACCGCAGTTGCGCAGCGCGACGCGCTTTTGCTTGGCATAGAAAGGCGTTTGGTCAAGTGCGAGAATTTCATCGCCTTTGACGGTCTCGTGATAGAGCAGATGGCGCACGGGACGTCCGCCGACCAAATGCTCCTTTACAATTTCGGGAATATCCTCGGGCTTTACCTTGCTGTAAAAGGTGCCCTCCGGATATACGATCATAATCGGTCCGAGCGCGCAGAGTCCAAAGCAGCCGGTTGTGACGACCTTGATTTCATCGGCAATTCCCGCCGTTTTAAGCTCAGCGAGAAGTGCGTCCCGCACTGCCATGGAATTGGAAGAGGTGCATCCCGTGCCGCCGCAGATGAGGACATCCTTGCGAATGCCGTCGCCGGCGTCAACAAAATGACCGTGTCCGTGACGCATCTCAACCTTGGGTGCGTACTCTTTTCTGACAGCGTTCAGTTGTTCTATCGTAATCATTGCTGTTTTTTCCTTTCGTATGTATTATCGAAAATCCTATCAGAGGTATTTTTTGATGATGCCTTCGACGTCGCTAGGCGTGATTCTGCCGTAAACGTCGCCGTTCACCGTCATGACGGGCGCGAGTCCACAGGCGCCGATGCAGCGCGTCGCCTCATAAGAGAATCTGCCGTCCGGAGAAATGTCGCCGGCGCCGATGCCGGTGATCTCCATGCATTTTTCATGAAGTTTGCCGGAGCCCTTGACATAGCATGCCGTTCCAAGACATACGGAGACGGCAACCTTTCCTTTCGGATTGAGCGCAAACTGAGAATAAAACGATACCGCCCCATACACCTCGGACAGGGAAAGTCCTAGTCCTTCGGCGATTTTTTTCTGCACCTCGATGGGCAGATAGCCGTAGATGTCTTGTGCCCCTTGCAAAACCGGCATGAGGCTTCCTTCGACGTCTTTGTATTCGGAGATGAGCGCTGCGAGCTTGTCCGCCTTTTCGGGCGTGTCTTCAAATACAACGGTCGTGAGTTTCTTTTTCATATGGGAAAATGTCCTCCTTCTGAACTTTATAGGTTCCGATGCCTTTGCCCCTCATGGGAATCGCAAATTTGCACCGTAGATTTTTTGACCAAAAAATATTATACATCATCGTTTCGAAAAATGCTATACTTTTCGATAAAAAAATATCGAAAAAAACAAAAAAATCATCTAAAATTTTAACCTGTCCGGGCAAAATATGTGAGAATTGACATACGGATTCATATATACATTCCATTTTTCGAATATTTAAGGAAAAAAGAGAAAAATCCACCGCTTGGGCTTCGGGCCTTGCGAAGTCCCTTCCTTGTGGATTTCTCATTTTGAAAGTCGCTTATTTTTTTACAAGATGGAAAGCGAAGCCGCCGATCTCGTCTTTCAGATAAATAAATTTCAGATTGCCCTTTTCGTCGTAGGTTGCGCTCTCCTCGTCGAAAACGACGCCCATACGTTCCAGATAGGCCTTAGCACGGTCCGGGAAATTGCAGCCGATGGCGATGTGGCCGTTTTTCCCACGGAACGGCGTTTTCATCACCTCAAACTTGGTGCCGGCAAAGATT
This sequence comes from uncultured Clostridia bacterium, assembly GCA_944381075.1. GTDB lineage: Bacteria > Bacillota > Clostridia > Oscillospirales > CAG-272 > QALR01. Next base: position 470 of record CALWJT010000008.1, on the reverse strand, counting down.
GCCTTTGTACGGACGTCCGGGGTGAGCAAGAACAGCCGGCAAAGGGTCTCCGCCGTTTTTTTGCATTCCTCTTCGTTTTCGGAATTGATACCGACATGGACGATTTCGAAGCCGTGCATGAGAGCGACGGCGTTTCTTGTCAGGCGTTCGATTTCCTCAAAGTTGCCTTCTTTGATAAGGGCGTCCTTGACCATGAAGCTTCCGCCGCACGCGAGTATTTTCGGAAAGCTCAGATAGGAAAGCAGGTTGGCTTCGTTGATGCCGCCGGTCGGCATGAATTTCAGACTGCTATAAGGAGCGGAAACCGCCTTGATGACGGCAAGGCCTCCCGCGGCCTCGGCAGGGAAGAACTTGACGGTGTCAAGTCCCATTTCCATCGCCTGCTCCATTTCGCCGCAGGTGGAGCAGCCGGGGCAGACAGGGATGCCGCGCGCGATGCAGTGCGCGACGACCTTCGGATTGAAGCCGGG
>CALWJT010000007.1 GCA_944381075.1 uncultured Clostridia bacterium | reverse complement strand
AAAGATTGATCTTGTGAAGTTTCATTTTTTCCCCTTTCCCTTTGGTCTTTCCCAAGTGTCATCGATGCCGAATCGAAAAAGCGAATCCGCTTTCCAAAGCATCATGGTCTTTCCCATGCGTCTCTATGCCCTTTTTTCCTGCATACGAGATTTTTAGTCTCTGAGGCACAAACGTTCCGTTTGTGGAGCAGGCCATACTGGGCAGCGATCTATGCCCTTTTTTTGTTCTGCTTAAGCTCTTTCCTCTCTGAGGCACAAACGTCCCGTTTGTGGGGCAACATTGGTCTTTCCCAAGCGCCAGATTTATCATAAAGAGGCAGCGCCTCTAAAATCCATCAAACACACCGAAGGGAAACATGCGCCGGATATTCTTCGGCGAGCTGAGAAAGTCCCGATATCACCACGTCAAAGGCTTCCTCGTGTCCCTCACATTCCACCGTCGCAAATCCGTCTCCCGTATCGTATTCAAACGCCGCCCCGCAGGAATCCAGATAGCCGATCAAGGCGTATACAAGCGCCGATATGGCCGCACAGACGATATCCTCGCCTGGACGGTATCCCGCATGCCCGTCAAGCGTCAGCCGGTTCGGACTTCCCCTTACAAAAACCGCCTGTGTCATGTCGGTTCCGCTCCCCGCGCACTCTCTGCGACGTCCGTATCCGCCCGCTTTGCCAGTTCCTCGGCATAATTTCCAAGCGATGCCGCTCTCGTCTGTGTATTGGCGATAACATTCCCTGCCGGAAAAGCGGAAGCGGCCGCCGGTGCTGCCGGCGCAATTCCAAGCGATCCCATCGCCTGCTCGGAAATTTTCCGAACGATTTCATCCTTGCCCTCAAAGCTCATCATACCGAGCGCGATGAGCGCCTGTCCCGCCATTTCGGGATTGAAAAATCCAAGCTGATACAGATTGACAGCGGTTTCGTTCTGCGTCATCGTCGAAAATGGATTCTGCTTTTCCGCTTTTACCTCAATATCAAAAATCGGACGTCTCACGGTCTTATCTCCGCTTGCGGAAAGCCCCGTCGGCTGATCGGTGATATGCGCGTTGGAGTAGGATATAAACTCGTATCCGAAGCCAAGCTTCCCTGTGATACGGAAGCTGCGCTCCTCCGTATAGAACTGCCGGATAAGCTCGATGATAAGGCACACGATCTTTTCATATGCCCTGTGGGTCCCCGCAATGGCGTCTCTGGAGGTTTTGTTTCCCGCCTCCTGAAGCGTCGCGATCGCGGCGCCGGACGTAACACCGCCCGAGGTGCTTCCCTGAGACACATCTCGGTTGCTCGTCGTTTCCTTGAGCTCGTCGATCTTCATCTGCTTGATGTCAAGAATGCCGGACGGAAGCTGCGGCGGCTCTATCCTTTGCAGCCGCTCCTCGGAGATGTCCCCTTCTACCTCGACCACCTTTTTGCCCCTGTCAAGGAAATCATCGACGTTGATGCCCGCTCCGCGTTTCGCAAAATACCGGACATTCGCGGAATCGAATATCGTATCGAGCACCGCGGCGTCGAGCTTGTCGATATACATCTGCGGGTCCCGCCCGATATCGATGATCCCGAACCCGTAAGGCGTGCCCTCCTCGGGATACAGAACGTCAAATACAATGGGATACATCCCATGGTCGTAAAAGCCCACGTCCCGCAGCGCAGGATCGTTTTCCGAGGCATAGAGGACCGTGCTGCCGCAGAATTTACAGTAATGCAAAATCGGTTTTCCGCTCGCCGTTCGGGACTTGTAATACCAGTCGACGACGACGGTCTTGTCGCTGTTGTCGATGCTGTCGTCGTACTGATAATCCGCAATATCGATCACATCCCCCATCCTGAGACCGGGATAGGCGGCCTCCATCGCGTCACGGTCGGCAAGGGATACGATAAACAAATGCTTGGAATCCTGAATATCGGTAATCCCCGGCTGCCAAAAGATATTGAGTAAGTCGATGCGGCGCACCGCGATATCGCCAAGCCCGCCTTCCAGCGAGGAATCCCAAAACACGCCGTATGCCGCCGTCCCATGCTTGAGCTTATACCATACGGCATCGGAATACGTCCTTTTGTATTCGTTGCGCTCGCAGATCACGGGAATGATTTCCGACAGGGTTTCGGCATCCTGCGTGTCGGAGGCTTCCCGCGGCAGGCAGACCGCAGCAGGATAATTGTCCATGAAATCCGCGTGCTTTCCCATGATGGAGTTGAACAGCCAAGCGGAACGCGGCGTGTCGGATTTCACATTCCGGCGCAGCTTCCACCACTCCTCATTTTCGACGATCCGTCGTTCCAGGTTGGCCTTGCCTCGCTTATATTTCTGCAAAATGGCCGCCGCCTCGGAAATCTCCCGCTCTCCGATCCGTTCCTCCTGCCCATAGGGCGCTTCCCTCACTTTATCGAACATGCTTCACTCCTTCAAACGTTTCATAATAATCGTACCGGCCCGCCGGTGTTATATCGTCCAGCGGAGACGGGAGCTTCTTCTCTTTTTCCTTCTCCGGACGCGGTATCATCGGCATCTGCATGCACATATACCGGATTTCGTCGCACGCATGATCCTCCAGTGTCGTATCGATATCCTCCGGACGGTGCTCGTCATACTGCATCACCGGAAGCGTTCGGATGGCGGCTTTGCAGTTTTCAAAGAAATACATCATCGGGATTCCGTTTTCATCGAACCGCAGGCGGTAATGCACCTGCATCCATCCCGGGATCCGCTTATTGTCCCCTTTGTCGAAATACACGCGGTATTTTTCCGCGACCT
>CALWJT010000006.1 GCA_944381075.1 uncultured Clostridia bacterium | reverse complement strand
AGATTTTTGAAAAAATTTGCGTCTTTATTCAATCTTTGTAGAGAGAATGGGAGCGTAGCTTATAATACAAAATTGATATGCACTTGACTTTTACTATAATTTATAGTAATATAATTTATATTAAAGGAGGTCAAAGGTATGTCATCAATAGATTTGGTAATACTTGGCATTGTTTTGGAGCAACCGCAGAGTGCGTATGATATTCAGAAAGATGTGGAATATCATCACCTTTCGAGATGGACAAAGATAAGTGTTCCATCAATATACAAAAAGGTACTACAATTAAAAGAAAAAGGGTATCTGCAAAGCGAAAACATAAAAGGGAGTAAGTTTGCGGAAAAGGCTATTTATGAAATTACTGATGAAGGAAAAAAGTATTTCACACAACTTATGGAAAGCTATGTAGATAAACAAATATCGTTCCTTTTTGACTTTAATGTTGTGATTACAAACCTAAATAAAATTGATAAGGCGCAAGCACTTGCCTTGGTAGAAAAATTACGGGAGAGTATAGTTACATCTGCCCAAACAACAGATGAGTATGCAAAAGAATATTCAACAATTCCTCTTGTGGGAAGGACAATATTTGAGCAACAAAAACTACTCTATCATTCACTTTTACAATGGCTCAATCAATTTGAAAGCAAGTTCAAAATTGATAACTGATATGGCTACGAAAAGTAAGTTAACGATTTTGTTTGAAAATCCTTTTTGGATTGGACTTTATGAAAGAATTGATGGAGACAAATATGAAGTATGCAAGATAACTTTTGGAGCAGAACCAAAAGACTATGAGGTATATGATTTTTTGCTAAAAAATTGGAATAAGTTAATTTTTAGTCCACCCATGAAAACAGGTAAAATCGAGGATAGAAAAATCAATCCAAAACGGTTGCAAAGAGAAATAAATAGTCAACTACAAGTAAAAGGGATTGGTACAAAAGCGCAGCAAGCATTAAAATTGCAGCGCGAACAAGGAAAGATAGAGAGAAAAATTAGAAGCCGAGAGCAAAAAGAAGCTGAAAAAGAACGTCAATATGCCTTAAGGCAAGAAAAGAAAAAAGCAAAGCATAAAGGTCGCTGAAAGAAATGTTCATAAGAAAACAAGAATGGGTACTCTGCCCTATTTGCAAAAGTAAAACCCGTTTGAAACTGAGAGAAGATACAGAACTCAAAAACTTCCCTCTTTACTGCCCGAAGTGTAAGCAGGAAACGCTAATCAATGTAAAGCAACTCAATATATCCGTTATCAAAGAGCCAGACGCACAGACGCAGAGCCAATAACACGCAAGATGAAATGCGGTTATCGGCTCTGTTATTTTGTTTGGGGGTGTAAATATGTTTGCTATTTCTTATAACCTACGGTCAAAAAAAGCCTTTGCGCCTATACGGGATTTTGCGCTTATGAGTGTGAACACACAAATCATATAATTAACTCTCACAATTCCTGCTTTCAACGCCCATGCGGTTTTATGCTGCGTGGGCGTTTGTTGTCATCACCCCCATTTGGGCAGAAAGGGGGTGAGAAAAGTGATGAATAGCGAGCAGTATCGTGAACATATTGAGCGTACTTTCAACGCCTTTTGTAAGATTGTCCTTTATCATGCGGCACTGGGCGCTTACAAAAAACTGCGGAAAAAGCAGCAGTTTGAAGTGTCCCTTGACTATCTTCGGGAGTTTGATTTTGAGCCTGTCGCCACAACAGACGAATATTTCGTGAAATACGATGTGCCTACAGCTTTTACCGTTCGCGGGAAAACGGTCATTGTGGAGAGCGAGCAGTTAGCAGCCGCGCTTTTGCGTCTGCCGGAAAAGTGGCGGGAAGTGCTGTTTTTGCGATACTACCTCGGTTACAGCGACGAGGAAATCGGCAAGATATGCGGTATTAGCCGAAGTGCAGTCTTCCGCAGACGGAAGATTGCCTTGCGCTTACTGCGAAAAGAAATGGAGGCGTTAGAAAATGAAGAATAGGAAATATAACTTGCTGCCTTATGAAACGATTGTAAAGGCAGCCGCCGGAGAGCTGGAAGCGGTAAATGCGGTCATTCAAAACTATATTGGCTACATCAAATATCTGTCCTACTTTCAAGGGAGTATCAACGATGATATTCAAGACGATTTGAAAGCGTCCTTAATGGAAGCCTTACCCAAGTTCCGTTTTGACAGATGACAAGTAGCAAAGTCAGAAAAAGCCGTCAAGGATAAACTTCGCGCTTTAAGTCCTTGACGGCTTTCCCCGTCTTTGCTGTTGGATAGTCAAGAGGGCGCAAACGGATAGACCGCTTGCACCCTCAATCTATGACGATGTGTTACGCGATAGGGAATGATAGAGCCTTGTGCTATGCGGCTTTGTAGGCGCAAACCAAAAGCAATAGGGGCTCTATATTGTTACCCTCAAAAATGGTGGTCTACTGCGTAACATTTTGCTATACCAGCGTGGATATTTAGACGGGTAAAAGCCTTGATTTATGCGGCTTACAGAGGGCGGAAACAGAGCGGGTAGTATCATATCCCTCGGATGCGCAAAAATGCCTTTCTATCGTCCCACGCGGCACAGAAAAAGCGGGCAAGAAGTCTTTGACCTCTTACCCGCCTTTTGTTGCAATCCGTATGGCAGCTACCCTATTTCAGTTGGTTGTTGATACTGTTTTATGAGTAGCTACCTTTGCCCCTATCCTTTTTCTTCATTTTTAGAATATGCGTCGTCTGCTTTGGCCGGAGAAAAAAGCAAAACGCTGTGCCGCTCGGAAAAGTCCGATGAACACAGCGCTTTCATTGGTTGCGGAGGCGGAATTTGAACCACACGACCTTCGGGTTATGAGTGCGGTTTCCCGCTTCTTGTGACTTTTTGTGATTTGCCAAAAAACCTTGTGAAATCAAGAGATTTTCGGATTTCTCTTTTGCTGCCTTTTTGCGATTTTCAGCGGTTTTCAGCGAAAATAAGTAGCAAATAAGTAGCAAACAAGTAGCAAATCGCAGGGCTATTTTCCTGCCTTTTTTGCGGGAGGCGTGATGTCCAGTATGTTGCCCAGAACTTCGGCGGCGCGTTCGTCTGCCGTTTGGATTGCATGTGTATAAATGTTGCCGGTCGTCGTCATGTTGCTGTGTCCGAGCCGCTTAGATACCGTGCGCAAATCCGTTCCGCCTGCGATAAGCAAGGTCGCGTTTGTATGCCGCAGGCTATGGATGGAAACGTCAGGCAGGTGGTATTTTGCAATAAATTTCCGGAACCATCCGGATATGGTGTCGGGATGAATGGGCTTTCCGTTCCATTGCGTAAATATCTTATTGCTGTCCTCCCACTTATCGCCGATTTTAAAACGTTCGGTGGCCTGTTCCTTCTTGTGTTCTGCAAGCAACGACATAATAGGAGCAGGGAGCTTGATAACACGTTTTGACGAAAAATTTTTTGTCCCATCCTCAAAAATACCTTTTTCTGCAAGATAAAGTGAGCTTTTGTTAATGTCAATCAGATTTTCACGAAAATCGATGTCCCCCCATTCCAGTCCGCACAGCTCACCGCGCCGCATGCCGGAGTATAACAATAGGGTTATTATGGTTCGGTATTGCAAGGGCTCATTTTCCAAACAGCGCAGTAGTTCTGCGGCCTGCTTTTCATCAAGATATTTTGCCTCTTTGCGTTCGATCTTCGGAACTTCTACCCGCTCACAGGGGTTGGAGAAAATCACTTGCCATTTGACAGCTTTTTCAAGAATGGAGCTAATCAGCCTGTGATGGTGCAGAACGGTTTTGCCGGACAGTGGCTTTGCAGATCCTTCGACGGCGCGGAACGTCTTTTCAAGAGGCTTTCCCATCGCTGCTGATACCTTCTGTGCAGATTCGCGGGAGACATGCTCCCCGCTGATAAGGGCGGCGATCACCTGTCCCGAAACGCCTGCTTTTTTTGCGAATGCGGCACGCGACAACCCCTCGTTTTGCAGGTACCCTGAAAAATCGGCAATGCCGGTAAATTTTCCGCCGCGGCGGGCACCGTCTGCTTGCAGGCTTGCATATAGCTCCATGAGATGGTGAGGCTGTAGTCTGTCAAGCCGAATATGCCCGATTGCGGGCAGAATCCGGCTGAGTAAGTCACGATATCTGGCGACTGTCGTAGGACGCAGGTTTTTCACTGCGTATTCTTTCATCCAGTATTCGGCGAAATCGGCAAAACGGATAGAGCCGTCAAGAAACTGTCCTGTGCGGCATTTGTCCTCGAAAAGCACCTTTTGCCGTTCAAGCTCTTTTTCAATCTGCTTTTCCGACATGCCGGAGGATGGTTTCCACGTCATAAATTTTTGGATTTGACGACCGTTGCCGTCATAGCCGAGCGAAACACGGATAATATATGTGTTTCCGCGTTTTTGTACGCTTGCCATTTATTCGCCGCCTTTCATCCAATCGGTGGGGGAGATGTTTGCTCTCATTTCTGCAAGGGTAATTTCTCCGTTCTGGCATTTAACAAGCTGTTCTTTTGCATAGGCGGACCAATCGGAAAAACGCTGTTCAAGTCCTTGGATATTGTCTTTGTTCCGTTGCTTGCGGGCATTCTGCGTCTTGTATATTTTGCGGTATTCCCGCAGGACCTCATTGCCATTGACTTTGTTTTCATATCCGATCTGACGGCATGTGCGATTGCCCTTGAAAATGTTATTGCAGTAAATTTCATCAGAGCGGGTTTCCGGCACAAAATATTTTCCGCAGTTTTTGCAGCGTTTTAGTTCGATGCCACGACGTTGCATTTCCATAAAATCAAACATAATTAAATCGCTTAAGTTAATAAAATAATATGCACCTTTTTTTTCAATGTCGCTATAGACAATTAGAGTGTTTGAAATAGTATAATATTTTGGATTTTGTAAATTTTTCCACGTTAAATCTGTTATTTCCATTCCTGACACAATAGAGGATATCAGCACTTTTCGAGCATTTTCTTCTTGCTCTTTTATCCAAAAATCAGGATCAAAGTCATCCCAAAATGGTATTTCGTTTTCTTTTGTAGGAGAAGCATGGCTTTTAATTGCTGCCGAAAATTTTCGCTGAAAATCAACTGGACGTGCGACATTTTCCTTGCAATGCGCATAAAATTCGGGAAATGTTGATAAATTTGCAAAGATTGATAAAATTTCACCGCATTTTATGTGTATCACCGAATTGTTGTTTAAGCACATGGCTCCCAGTTTTATTCGAGATACTACGTCCGCATATTCTTCTCCGCTTATGTCATAAACGTCTGTTTCACATATAATATTGAGAGTATAGCTGTTTTTATTGTCGGTATCCTCGACATTCAAAATATAAATAACACCATTCCACATAGTACATATCCTCTCATTTTCAAATCGAAATAACACAAAATAATGTTAAAATAATGAGTAATAGATAGACATCTTGTGTTCTAAAACTCTTCAAAAATAGACAGTCTACAAAAAAATAATAAAATGTCTTGACTTGCCAAATATTACATGATACAATGTTGATGTAGACAGTATAACATAAAATTGAAAAAAGTCAACGATAATTTTAAATAAATAAAAAAGAAAGGAAGTTACCAAAAATGACAAACCAAGAGTTGAAATTGAAAGCTGCCGGAGAAGGCGTGAAGTTATGGCAGATCGCCGAGAAGCTCGGTATGGCGGATTGTGCATTTTCGCGTAAGCTGCGCCGAGAGTTGCCGGATGAAGAAAAGGAAAGGATTCTCGCTATTATCGAGGAGCTAAAAAAGGAGGTTAAATAACATGTCGAGAATGCGGACGCTTTCAGAGGCTTACAAGGAAATCAAGGAAAAGGACGAAAACACGGCAATGACTCCGTATTTCCTGCGGCAGCTTGTTCTTCAGGGGGAGGTCCCCTCTGTAAAAGCGGGGCGGAAATACCTCATTAACATGGACGTGCTCGATGCTTATTTGTCGCTTGGCGGTTCCCGTGAGGTAGGCAGATGAAATTTTACATAACACAGGCGGACGGGCGGTGATAGAATGCTGAACGGCAAAAAATCGTTTTTGATTTATCTTGACTATGAGCAGCATTTTGCGCAAATGACGCATGAACAGGTCGGTGAACTTATTATGGGACTGCTTGCGTATTCCAAGACAAGCGCTGTGCCGAGATTCAATGACGGTATTGTATCGATGGCATTTTCCTTTATAAAATCACAAATCGATAGGGACGATGATGCCTATCGGCGAAAATGTGAAATCAATCAGGAAAACGGCAAGCAAGGCGGCAGACCAAAGAAAAAAGCAGAGGGCTTTCCAGAAATCGAAAAAACCGAACGGTTTTCAGAAAAACCCAGAAAAACCGAACGGTTAATTTCAAAACCCAAAAAACCCGATACAGATAAGGATAAAGATATAGATACAGATAAAGATACGGGTATAGATACAGAAACGGATACGGATAAAGAGACGGATTTTTATTCGGAGACAGCTAACGCTGTCTCTCATGAACCCGCTGACGCTTCGCCATGTGAAAAAACTGCTGTTCTTTCCGGTGGAAAGGAAACGAAAACCACATACAAGCAGATTCAGGATATGTTTAACCGGCTTTGTCCGTCCTTACCGGAAATGAAAACGCTTTCCGAAGCCCGAAAGAAGCTGATTAAATCGTGCCTTAAGACCTACACATTGGAGCAGGTGGAAGAGGTTTTCAGAAAAGCCGAAGCGAGCAGCTTTCTTAGGGGAGACAAGGGCATGAGGGGCGAGCGGTTTACTGCCAATTTCGATTGGTTGATGAAAGATGCAAATTTTGCGAAAACACTTGACGGCAATTACGACGACAAGGGTGCGCGAGAGACGCCGCCGCATGAACCGGACGAGCTTGACAAGATATTCGGAATATAGGGATTTCTATGCAGAGAGATGACGGAATGCAACAGAAAATCGCTCTATGTCCGTTTTATGGAGCGGAGCAGGAACAGAAGATGGAATGCGAAGGCGGCGCCTCGATGGTTTTTCGTACGCCGGAGGAAAGAGAAGCCTATCGGTCGCGCTTTTGCCGTGCCGAATTTGTAAAATGCCGTTTATGCGGGAAGCGGTATCAAGCGTATGTGAAAATATGGGAAAGGGAAGATGCGGTCAGCCGTGAAAATGGAATAGGCTGCAAAGGAGGATGAACATGGAGGAAAGAGAAACATTTGCCATGGAGAATATGGCAAGCGATATGATGGCGTATGTCGAAAAGAAAGCCATTAAAGCGAACCAGAGCGAACCGGAGGATTACATAGGGGAGGATGGACTTTTGTACTGCGGAAGATGTCATACGGCGCGACAGATACGTTATATGGGACGGATTGGATTTGTTCTGTGCGATTGTCGACAAGCAGCACAAAATGAGAGACTGGCAAAGCGGAAGGAGATGGAACGCGCGGAACAGATTGAAGCGCTTCGCCTCGACTGTTTCCCTGAAAGCACGATGTGTGAATGGACATTCCAAAACGACGATGGCATGAACCCTAAGTACTCTAAGATCGCGACACAGTATACGGAACATTTTGACGAGATGAAAAAGAAGGGCGCAGGGCTTCTGATTTACGGCTTGCCAGGGACGGGGAAAAGCTACCTTGCCGCCTGTATCGCAAACAAGCTGATAGATAAGGGACGGCGCGTTCATATGACAAACTTTTCTCGGATCGTCAATCTGATTCAAAACCGTTTTGAGGGCAGACAGGATTATATCGACAGCTTGAACCGGTATTCGCTTCTCATTTTGGACGACCTCGGAATTGAGCGAAAAACGGGCTATATGCAGGAAAACGTTTATACAATTATCGACAATCGGTATCGTCTGGGCTTGCCGATGATTATCACGACCAATTTAATGCCGCAGGATTTCCGCACGGATGATGTCGCTCTGAAACGCATTTATGACCGTATTATAGAGCGGTGCTTTCCCTTGCATGTGGAGGGGGTAAACCGGCGCTATTCTCAGGGAAAAAGCAACATGGAGGATGTCCGCGGCCTGCTTGGTCTGTGAAATGGAACCTGTTTTCGTTCTGTTCTGAAGCGATAGAGCCGGTGCCTGATTGCCGAAACAGAGAAAAGAGCGGGGAAATATCCCGCTCTTTTTTTGTGCGATATTTTGTGTAAGGATTGCGCAATGACCCTGTGCGAAGAAAGCTTTATTTTTGAGTGCTCATTTTCGTGCGTTTTAAGACGCCTACAACGCGATGAAATAGAAAAACGTATTTACCCTCATTAAACAAAAGAAAACACGTTCCGTGTGGGTTGTGGGCGCTGATTTTGCGCGGTGCGTGTGAAATCATATCGCGAAACGAAACGCTGACAAAAAAATCTTCCCGCCTGCGCTTTTTTGGGGCTCGCAAGCACCGCAGGAGAAAACATCCGCCAAAAGGACACGCTCGTCATGGCGTTCCTGATATGACCTTGATATGCCGCTCCAATTCCTCGGTTTCGTAGCCGGCAATCAGCTCCACAAGAGCTTCCGGCGTGTGCGCGTCGCCGTAATAGCGGTCAAAGCAGTCATAATACTTGCGGCGGTCGGCGAATTTGATGTTTACAGGCAGCAATCCCGCTTTCATAAGCTCCAAATTAAGAATCAGCCGACCCGTTCTTCCGTTTCCGTCAATAAAGGGATGGATCCCCTCAAAACGCAGATGAAATTCGGCTACGGCTTCTATGATGTGCTTGCGCTGCTTCATGTCCTGATAATCTGAAAGTAACCGCTCCATCTGCACGGGGACCAAATAGGGCTGAGGCGGTGTATGAACCGCCCCCATAATGGTGACGCCGATGCTGCGGTATACGCCTTTGTTGATGGGGTCATTCATGAGAACAAGTGAATGAATCTCTTTGATGGCCCGCTCTGTGAGTTCTGCTTTTGCGTCTGCAAGGCTTATCACGTATTCAAACGCGTCTTTGTGTCCAATTGCCTCCAAATGCTCTTTGATGGGCTTTTCGGCGATTGTGACGCCCTCCTGCAGAATGAGAGCGGTTTCCCGCAGGGTCAGGGTACTGCCCTCAATTGCATTGGAATGATAGGTGTTTTCTATCATAAACTCGTCACGCAGCCGCTTCAGCTCGGTTTTGTTCAGCGGACGCATGGCGGCAAGCCGGTTTTTCAGTTCATCGATTTTTGTAAAATTCATGGGGCACCTCCTTGCTTTGTATAGTTATTTTCTGGCATCATTATCCCGCTCGATGGTTTCGCTGATAGCGCGGTTGATAAAACCGTTTACACTTTCACCATACCGGTCCGCATGGGCCTTGATAAGCGCTTTATCGCCTTTGGGGACAGTCAAATTGATACGGTCATAAGTCTTAGCGATAAAGGCATTGTCATATGCTACTTTATTAAATTTTTGTTTTTCTTCCATGTTTGACCTCTCATTTTTGTTTTTATTTTACCACAATTTGTGACTTTGCGCAATGTGCATGTTATACAAAAACTTTGCGCAATGTTTGTGCAATATTCCCTCTTGACACTTTGCGCAAAGTGTGATATAATAATGACAGAACGAAAGGGAGAGCGAAAGCGGACGGGAGTACCAAAAGGGAAAGCAAGAACGCGACGTAACACCGGATAGCAGGATAAGGGGATAATGAGACGGTTGAAAACCTTAGATACTTTAAAGCCTGCCGGGGCTTGTTCGTTTCTTAAAATGTAAAAGGAGTATACCAATGAACACACATGAAATCACAAGCAAAGCAAGAGAGTTGAAGGAGCTGAAAGCAATGGCGGAAGAGATCGCCGCCGAAATCGACGCGATCGAGAGCGCTTTCAAAGCGGAGATGACAGAGAGGGGAATCGAGGAAATGAACGTCGACGTTTACAAAATCCGTTGGACAAAGGTAAAAAGCTCGCGCTTTGATACCTCCGCATTCAAAAAGACGCACGCCGACCTATACAGCCAATACACGAAGCAGACGGAAACGCGTCGTTTCTCGATAGCATGAGAAAAGCCCTGTACGGCGCCACTCACAAATAAACGCCGTACAGAGCCTACCCCCGACAAAGCTAAAAAGCAGAGCGGGCAACTCCATTATATTCCGCCCGTTCTGAAAAGTCAAGAAAGGATTTTTACCATGGACTTGAAAAAACTATATTCCATTTTAAACGATGAAAGTAAAAGCGGCAATCCATTTTATACACCGGAAAACGAAGCGCTGTTCCTTCAATTTTGCCAGAAGCATTTAGGCGAAACCGGTGAGTATGACGAGAAATTTGATATGGCGTGGGAGGATCTGGGGACGCTCCTGTATGAAGAAAATAAAAATGCCTTTATCGTGGGCTATAAAACCGCCTTGTCTCTCATTCTGGTGGGGTCACTGTGAGAGGAGGCAGAAGAAATGAAAGCGGAAAATATCGAACTTATCAAAAAATATTTGCGACGGATGAACGATGAGAAACTCGAGGCATTGTATCAATTTATGCTTGCGTTAAAGATGCAAAATTTTGAAAATATCCCTGATGAAAAAACGGCAGGAGAAATCCTCCGCGCGCTTGGGACGGAGCAGCCGCCGGAGAAAAAGGAGCAGAATGAAAAGAAATAGGCTGTTATTCGTCATAAGTAGCAAATAAGTAGCAAACCTCAATTTCCGAGAAAAAAGCAAAACGCTGTGCCGCTCGGAAAAGTCCGATGGGCACAGCGCTTTCATTGGTTGCGGAGGCGGGATTTGAACCACACGACCTTCGGGTTATGAGCCCGACGAGCTACCGGACTGCTCCACTCCGCGCTATCTTGGTGCCGGAAACCGGGATCGAACCGGTACGGGATGTTAGTCCCACGGGATTTTAAGTCCCGGGCGTCTGCCTGTTCCGCCATTCCGGCATCGTTCGGTCTGCCTGCTTATTTATCTTAGCACTTTCCGGGCGCTTTGTCAACCCAATTCTAAAAGAAAATGAAAAAAATTGCGGAAAAGCATAACAATTCCAAAAAATTCCGGATGAAGCTCTTAACCGATTGACAGCGGCAGCTTTACGGGCTATAATAAAAATAACGGATATTTCCGAGGCAGTCGAGTGAAAAAAGAAGGAGGAAAGGGACCCGTTATATGGATATTCAAACGATTTTGTCAAAGGTCGACCATACCTTGCTCGCGCCTGCTGCGACGCAGGCGCAGATTGGCGTGCTTTGTGACGAGGCCGTTCGCTTTCAGACCGCCTCCGTCTGCATTCCGCCGTCTTATGTCCACGCCGCGCGGGAGTATGTCGGGGACCGAATGCGGGTTTGCACCGTTATCGGCTTCCCCAATGGATATGAGACGACGGCGGCGAAGGTCTATGAGGCGGAGGATGCTGTCAAAAACGGCGCAGATTAGATTGACATGGTGATCAATATCGGATGGCTGAAGGACAGGCGTTATGCGGAGCTTCTTTCGGAGATCAAGGCGGTGCGGGCGTCGTGCGAGGGGAAGGTCCTGAAGGTGATCGTGGAGACCTGCCTGCTCAGCGAGGAGGAAAAGATCCGCGTATGCGGACTTGTCGCTGCTTCCGGCGCGGACTTTATCAAAACGAGCACGGGCTTTTCTTCGGGCGGCGCGACAAGGGAAGATATTCGGCTGTTTGCCGAGCATCGTACGCCGACCCTGAAAATCAAAGCGGCGGGAGGGATCTCCACGTTCGAGGACGCCGAGGCACTTCTTTCTCTCGGTGCGGACAGGCTCGGGACGAGCCGGCTTGTAAAGCTCGCCATGAAAGCCGGCATTGCCGGTCCGGGCGGTCCAAGGAAATGAAGTTATAGGAAAGAAGAGAAACAGAAAGAAAGGAATTTTTGACTATGGCAACACCTCATATAGCGGCGTCGCCGGGGGATTTTGCAAAAACCGTTCTGATGCCGGGCGATCCTCTGCGCGCGAAATTCATTGCACAGACGTATTTTGAGCACCCGGTTCTTGTCAATAATATCCGCGGCGTGCAGGGCTATACCGGCACGTGGAACGGCACGCGCGTTTCGGTCATGGCAAGCGGCATGGGCATGCCTTCGATGGCGATCTACAGCTATGAGCTCTTCCGTTTTTTTGATGTGGAAAATATCATCCGCATCGGTACGGCGGGCGCGATCTCCGATGCGCTGAACCTGCGCGACCTTGTCGCGGGACTCGGTGCCTGCACCAATTCCGCGTTTGCCGCACAATACCGGCTTCAGGGAACGTACGCGCCGACAGCGAGCTACAAGCTTTTGAAAACAGCGGACAGGATCGCAGAGAAAGAGGGGATTTCTCTGCATGTCGGCAATCTACTTTCCGAGGATACGTTCTATCACGATGACCCCACGGCGTCCCGCGAATGGGCGAAAATGGGCGTGCTTGCCGTAGAAATGGAAGCGGCGGCGCTTTATATGAATGCGGCAAGGCTTGGAAAAAATGCGCTTGCCATATGTACGATCTCCGACCATATCCTTCGGGACGAGCATGCGAGCGCCGAAGAGCGGCAAAGCTCCTATACACAGATGATGGAGCTGGCGCTCGGCATGGCGGAGGCGCTGGACAAGACGGCTTCTGCGTGAGGTGACGGTATGCGTATGACCGATATCCTTGAGAGGACGCGGGACGGCAGCGGGCTTTCGCGCGAGCAGATCGAATGGCTCGTCCGCGGCGTCACGGACGGAGGCATTCCGGACTATCAGATTTCAGCGTGGCTGATGGCGGTGTATTTCCGCGGCATGAGCGACAGGGAGCTGGCGGTACTTACCGACGCGATGGCGCGCTCCGGCGACCGGCTGGACCTTTCCTCGCTCGGCGGCCGGACGGTCGACAAGCACAGTACGGGCGGCGTCGGCGACAAGACGACGCTTGTCGTCGCGCCGCTTGTCGCCGCCTGCGGCGGGATCGTGGCGAAGATGTCCGGCAGGGGGCTTGGCTTTACCGGCGGCACGGTCGACAAGCTGGAATCGATCCCGGGCTTTCGTACGGAGCTTTCCTCAGATGAATTTCTCGCGCTTTCGGCAAGGCATGGGCTTTGCGTTGTCGGACAGTCCGGCAATCTTGCGCCGGCGGACAAAAAGCTTTACGCGCTGCGCGACGTGACGGCGACGGTGGATTCCATTCCGCTCATCGCCTCGAGCATCATGTCGAAAAAGCTGGCGGCGGGCGCACGCTCCATTGTTCTCGATGTCAAGGTCGGGAGCGGTTCCTTCATGAAAAATATCGAGGCGGCAAAAGAGCTTGCCGCTAAGATGACGGCCGTCGGCAGAGCCGCGGGACGGCGGATGGGAGCGGTGCTCACCAATATGGATGCTCCGCTGGGACAGGCGGTCGGCAATGCCCTTGAGGTGGCGGAGGCGGTCCGTGTTCTGGCGGGGGAAGGTCCGGCGGATCTTACCGAGGTATGTCTTGCTTTGGCCGGCGAGATGCTGCATCTTGCGGTGGGCATAGACAGGGATGCCGCCGCGCAGCGCTGCAAAGCGGCGATGGCGGACGGGTCCGCCATGCGCAAGCTGTGCGAAATGGTAACGGCGCAGGGCGGAGATGCTTCCTATATCGAGCGGCCGGAAAAATTCCGCAGGGCAAAGCGGATCCATACGGTGAGGGCGACGCAGGACGGATGGCTTTCCCATATGGACGCGGACAAGATCGGAAGAGCAAGCTCCGTGCTTGGCGCCGGCCGCGAAAAAAAGGGTGAGCCCATCGACCACAGTGCCGGCATTCTGCTCCGGAAAAAGACCGGAGACTGGGCGGCATGCGGCGAAACGCTCTGCGAGCTGCATACGAACGACGAGGCAAGACTGCCGGAAGCGCAGGAAATATTCCTTTCCGCACTTGCGTTTTCCGAGGATCGGCCGGAGCCCATGCCGCTGATCTATGAAATTCTTGATTGAGACAGATCCTTTCACCGAGGCGTGTTTATGTGGATCTTATTTGCATTTTTATCGGCATTTTTTGCCGGACTTACCGCCATCCTTGCCAAAATCGGTATCCGTAAGACGGATTCAACGGTTGCAACGGCGGTCCGAACCGTCGTGGTGCTGGCGGGATCGTGGCTTGTCGCAGGAATTGCCGGCTCGGCCGGAGATATTGCTTCTCTGGACGGGAAATCGCTGCTGTTTCTTATTTTATCGGGACTTGCGACGGGCGCGTCGTGGCTCTGCTATTTTCATGCGCTTTCCATAGGGGAAGTGAACCGGGTAACGGCTGTGGACAAGTCCTCCACGATCCTTACGGTGCTGCTTTCCATTTTGATATTCGGAGAAACGACGCATCTTGCCGTCAAGCTTTGCGGCACGCTTCTCATTGCCGTCGGAACGTATTTGATGCTGGAATGGAAAAAGGCGGGGAACGGCGCGCGCGAGAAACGCGCATGGCTTCCGTTTGCGGCGGGCTCCGCCTTGTTTGCCGCCCTTCATTCGGTACTGGCAAAGCTCGGTGCAGAGAACGTCGAATCCAATCTCGCGACGGCGGTTCGGACGGTGGTGGTGCTCGTGATGGCATGGGTCATGGTGCTCGTTACGCGGAAAACGGGAGAGGTACGGCATATTCCGCCGAAAGAGCTCCTGTTTATCTGTCTTTCCGGCGTTTCGACGGGCGCTTCATGGCTTTGCTATTATCGGGCGCTCTTTCGCGGACAGGCGAGCGTGGTCGTGCCCATCGACAAGCTCAGTATCGTTATCACGGCTGTGCTCGCTTATTTTGTGTTCGGGGAGAAGCTGACGAAAAAAACGGGAGCGGGTCTTTCCCTTATCACCGTCGGAACGCTTGCTATGGCGATTTTCCGTTAAAGGATGGGACCCGAAAAGGAGTTTTATGATAGATACAGATCGAATCGTTCATTTGCCAAAGGAGAAATGGCAGGGGACCGTGCTCCCCATCGGCTATACGACAAACGAATACTACGCGGTGGAAACGGAACGCACAGCGGACGGCTTTTCCGTTTCCTTCCGGAGGCGGACGGCGGATCCGCCCATTGCGCATTCTCCGGAGGAATATGACTTTCCGGACAAGCTGTATGAGCCATGGTGGGACGGCGCCTGCGCATGGGGCGTGATCGAGGGGGAGCGTCTTATCGCCGCCATCGAGACCTGTCCTGAAGCATGGTCGAACCGGCTGCGCGTGACGGAGCTTTGGGTGGATGCATCTTACCGGCGGCAGGGGATCGGGCGCGCGCTGATGGCGGTCGCCAAGGAGCAGGCGAGGCTGGAATGCCGCCGTGCCGTCATTCTGGAAACGCAGTCCTGCAATGCAAACGCCGTCGGCTTTTATCTGCATGAGGGATTTACCCTCATCGGATGCGATACATGCGCCTACAGCAACTGCGACATCGAGCGCCGCGAGGTCCGTATGGAGCTTGGCTGGTTTCCGCATCGTCCGAGAAAGCTTGCCAGACAGGAGGTGGAGATCCGTGAGGAGCGTCCGGAGGAATACCATGCGGTCGAGCAGATGATCCGGTGCGCCTTTTGGAACCGATACCGACGCGGGTGCGA
This sequence comes from uncultured Clostridia bacterium, assembly GCA_944381075.1. Taxonomy (GTDB): domain Bacteria; phylum Bacillota; class Clostridia; order Oscillospirales; family CAG-272; genus QALR01. Next base: position 66,735 of record CALWJT010000006.1, on the reverse strand, counting down.
CGAGCATTATCTGCTTCATAAAATGAGAGAGGATGCGGATTACCTGCCGCAGCTTTGCCGCATCGCCGTTGTGAACGGGGAGATTGCCGGCGGGATTTTTTATACCCGTTCGTCGGTCGGCGAAGGGGAACGGCGCCGGGAGGTGCTGACGTTCGGTCCTCTCGGCGTCGCGCCCGAATGGCAGGGCGCCGGCATCGGGGAGATGCTGATGCGGGAGACGATGGCGCTTGCAGGAAAGGCGGCATATCCGGGCATTGTTATATTCGGTAGCCCTGCCTATTATTCGCGCGTTGGATTTTGCAGCTGTGCGCGCTTCGGCATCACCACGCCGGATGGGAAAATTCCGCCTGCCTTGCTGGGGGTGGAGCTGACCCCGGGCGCGATGCGGGGGATTTCCGGCAATTTCCATGAGGCGGCGCTTTTTGAAGCGGTGTCGCCCTCGGAGGCCGAGGACTTCGACCGGAATTTCCCGCCGATGAAAAAGCAGTATTTTCCCGCGCAGCTTCAGCCGGGGCAAAGGGACCCCGAATCATCCGAATAAAAGACCGCACCGGAATCCGGTGCGGTCTTTTATTTTTGAGACGAAAATGCCTTTCTCGCCGTACAGACAAAAAAAGAGCCGTCTTTTTTCAATTTGGCTCCTGTCCTCGCCATAGGAGAATGGAATGGCAGATTTTTTCGGAAATCTTTTCAATATTGGTTGCTTTTCTCTGCCGGCTGCGCTATAATAAAAAAGCCTGCGTCGAGAGGCGGCGCAGGGAGGAAAAATCCTGCAAAAAGCGACGCGTGTGCTTCCCGCTGGAAATGGGGCGTGGCTTTTTGCCGGTGTTCCGGGCAGATAAAAAACACCCTTTGCCTGCGGAGCGAAACGAGAGGAAGCTTCTGAAAAAGAAAAATGCGGATGCAAAGCGGACTTTGCTCCCGCGTGGAGCAGGCGACGGGAATCGAACCCGCATAATCAGCTTGGGAAGCTGAGATTCTGCCACTGAACTACGCCTGCAAAAAAACTCCGGCAAGCGGAGTTTGGAGCTAATGGGGGGACTCGAACCCCCGACCTGTTGATTACGAATCAACTGCTCTACCAACTGAGCCACATTAGCATCGGATTTTTTGCATGGACTATTTTATCATAACAAATTCGGTTTGTCAACACCTAATTCAAAATAAAAGCAAAATTCTGAAAGGAATTGTCACCTATGAGGCTGACGGATATTTCAACGGTTCGTTCCCTGATGCAGAAATACGGCGTCGCGCCGCAGAAACGGTATGGTCAAAATTTTCTGATTCAGGAAAATACAGTATGCAGGATCGCGGAGGCGGCGGGCATGGGAGACGATGAGCTGGGGATCCTTGAGATCGGTCCCGGCATCGGGACACTGACCCAGAAGCTTGCGCAGCGCTACCGCAGAGTCGTGGCAGTCGAGCTGGACCGCTCCCTGCTGCCGGTACTTGCAGAGACGCTTTCGGGCTATGAAAATGTCAGGGTGGTACAGGGAGATGCGCTGAAGATTGATCTTGCGGCGCTTGTAAAAGAGGAGTTCGGCGGGATGCGCGTCTGCGTCTGCGCCAACCTTCCGTATTATATCACGTCTCCGATTCTTCTGCGCCTGCTTGAAACGGATGGGCTTTTTGAGGCGGTGACGGTCATGATCCAGAAAGAAGTAGCGGACAGGCTCTGCGCCTTGCCCGGAACGCCCGAATATGGTGCGATCACGGCGGTGTGCGCATATTATGCCGAAACGGAAAAGTGCTTTTCCGTTTCGCCGTCGAGCTTCCTTCCGCCGCCGAAGGTGACCTCCGAGGTCATCCGCATGAACCTTTACCGCTCCCCTCCCGTACAATGTAAGAGCCGCGAAAATCTGATGCGGGTCATCCGCGGCGCGTTTGCCAAGCGCAGAAAAACGCTTGCCAATTCTCTGGCGGGGGAAACCATCCGCCATACGAAGGCGGAGATCGAGCAGACGCTTGCGGCGCTCGGCTATCGGACGGATATCCGAGGCGAGGCGCTCGGTCTTGTGGATTTTGCGCGGATCTCCGATATGCTCACGCTGTGACGGACTGACGAAGGAGGCCTTTATGAATGGAAAGCTGGAAGCGTTCAAAAAAGAGATAAGAGGAAAAAGGGTCGCCCTTGTCGGCATGGGCATCAGCAACCGTGCGGCAGTGGATTTTCTGCTGTCCTGCGGGGCAGTGCTTACCGCGCGCGACAAAAGTCCCGTGCCGGACGGCGAAACGGAACGGTTTTTAAGGGAGCGCGGGATCCGTATGATTTATGGGGAAGGATATCTTTCGTCACTCGACGAGGACGTGATCTTCAAGTCCCCCGGCATTCGATATGATGTGCCGGAGCTCCTCGCGGCGCGGACGCGCGGAGCGGTCGTGACCTCGGAAATGGAGGTCATGGTGTCCCTTTGCCCGTGCAAAATCTTTGCCGTGACGGGCAGCGACGGCAAGACGACTACGACGACCGTTATTTCCAAAATGCTGGAGCGCGCGGCAGAAAGATCCGGTGCGCGCGTGTTCCTCGGCGGGAATATCGGCACGCCGCTCCTTTCCGCGGTGGAGAAAATGCGGGAGGAGGACTTCGCCGTGCTGGAGCTTTCGAGCTTTCAGCTCCATACGATGCGGTTTTCCCCGTGGTGTGCAGTCGTTACCAATGTCACGCCGAACCATCTCAACTGGCACACCTCGATGGAGGAGTACATAGACAGCAAAAAAAATATATATCGCGATCAGGACAAAAGCTGCCGCCTTGTGCTCAATGCGGAAAACGAGATCACGCGGGCGATGGCGAAGGAAGCGTGCGCCGCGGTCACGCTGTTTTCCTCGCGGCGCACGCTTGCGCATCGGAACGCCTGCTATTTCCGTGACGGGGCGCTCTGGTATTATGACGGAACGGAGCATTTTGTCATGGACCGCTCCGATATCAGGCTTGTGGGCCTGCACAATGTGGAAAATTATATGGCGGCGATCTGCGCGGTTTGGGGCGTCGTTGACATCGCCGATATGACGGAGGTCGCGCGCACCTTCGGCGGCGTGCGGCACCGGATCGAGCTTGCGGCGGAAAAGGGCGGCGTGAAATTCTACAACAGCTCGATCGATACCAGTCCCACGCGCACGCTTGCGGCGCTTGCCTCGTTCGAGGAGCCGCTGATCGTTATCGTCGGAGGCTATGATAAGCACATCCCCGTCGAACCGCTCATCGCCCCTCTTGCCGAGAAGGCGAAGTTTGTCACGGCGACGGGCGAGACCGGCATGCAGGTTTTGGAAAAGCTTGTGGCGCACGGCTATCCGCGGGAGAGAACTGCTTATATCGGTTCGTTCGACGATGCGGTGCGGTACGCCGCAGGACGCGCGCAGACAGGAGATACGGTTCTTCTGTCGCCGGCGGCGGCGAGCTTTGACGCATTTCCGAATTTCGAGCGCCGCGGCGACCGCTTCTGTGAGCTTGTAAGGGAGATGGAGGGCTGACGGAAAGAACGCGCAAGGCGGGCGACTGTGAAAAGGCGCCTGCGCCCTTGGAAAAGGGCGTGTTGGGCTTGACGCCGCGCGGGGCATCTTGATGCTTCGGCGGCAGGGAAATGAACGTTTATGGAAAATCAAAGATAAACGGAGAAAAAAGGGAGGACAGCTTCATGCAGACAAAGGAGCTTTTGGCCGCACTTTGCGGCAAAATGTCCGTCGTCGGATTCGAATCCTATGATGAGAAGGCGCTATCGGCGCTGATTGACCCGTATCTTGACGAGCACGAATACGACGCGGCAGGGAATCATATTTTTATCCGCCGATGCGGGAAGCCGGAGGCCAAAAGGCTTTTCCTCGATGCGCATTATGACGAGGTAGGGCTCATGGTCAAGGGCATCACGAAGGAGGGCTATCTGCGCGTATGCGGGCAGGGAGGCGTAGACGCCCGTATCCTGCCCGCCGCCGAGGTGGTCGTATACGGCAGAGAGCGACTGCCCGGCATCGTACTGACAAAGCCAAGGGAGCTCATGACCGGCGATGAGAGCGGTCGGCTCACGCCGGTGACGGAGCTTCTTATCGATACCGGCCTTACCAAAGAAGAAGCGGAAAAGGCGGCGCCGATCGGGACGCCCGTCGGTTTTGAGCCGGTCTATACGGAGCTTGCGGGCGGATTTTTTGCCGGCAAGGGCTTTGACAACAAATGTTCCGCTGCCGCCGTCATTTTGGCGGTGTCGCAGTTGGAGATGTCCGCGCTGGAATGCGATCTTTATGTTTCGCTTTCCGCAAGGGAGGAGGTAGGACACCGCGCCGTGTCAACGGCTGCGTTCCGCATCCGGCCGGACGCCGCGCTGGTGCTCGATGTGACCTTCGGCTACGCGCCGGAGGGCAAAAAGCCGGGGGACTCCGAGATGCAGGGCGGTCCCGCCGTCTCGATTTCCGCGATTCTTGACAAAGCGCTGACCGATTTTGTCGTGGAGACGGCGGAAATCGAAAAGATCCCTGTCCAAACGGTGGTAGAGGCGACAGGGACCGGAACGCATGCGGACGAACTGGTCTATGCTGCGGGCGGAATCCCGACGGCGCTTATCGGGATTCCGATCTGGTTTATGCATACGGCAAATGAAATCTTGAATCTCGAGGACGTCGAGCATACCGCGCGCCTTATCGCGGCGGTCATCCGCCGCAGATACGGCCGCGGCGTGGACGGAAAGGAGTGAGAACAATGGAAAGGGAAAATCTTCTTGCCGCGCTTGCGCGTGCCGTCGCGCCGTCCGGCTGTGAGACGGAGGCGGCGCGGACGATTCTGAAAAGCATTGCCGGCCTTTTCGACGAGGCTTGGACGGACGGCGCCGGCAATCTTATCGTGAGGCTCTCCTCCGGCAAGAGCCGCGGAAAAGAACGGCTCATGCTTGCGGCGCATATGGACGAGGTCGGCTTCATGATAAAAAGCATCGATGCGGAGGGAAAAGCCCGCATTGCGCTTCTCGGCAATCTGGATACGCGCGTGCTGTCGGGGCGGCGGATCGCTATGACATCCGGCGTGCGCGGCGTCGTCTGTGCAAAGCCGATCCATGCGCAGTCAGGCGAGGAGCGTTCCAAGCCGACGCCTGCGGACAAGCTTTATATCGAGCTTGGCGCAAAAGACAGGGCGCAGGCGGAGACGCTTGTGCAGATAGGCGATTACGGTACGCTGGAACCGAAGTTTACGCCCCTTGCCGGCGGTTTTTATGCGGGCAAGGCACTTGGCGGACGTTCCATGTGCGTGCTCCTCTGCGAGCTTTTGGAAAAGCTGCACGGAATGGATAAGGACAAGCTTGCGGCGGATGAGCTCTTCTTTGTTTTCTCTGCCAAGCGGGAGATCGCAAGGGCGCAGTTCGCCATCGAAACGGCGGCTTTCACGATCCGTCCGGACCGCGCGGTCTTATTTGACGCAGCGCCGGCTGCGGATTTCGGAGACGCTCCGGAAACGGCGCGCGGCGCCTCGCTCGGCGCGGGCGCCGTGATTGCGCCGGCGGATGCCGGAACGCTTTACGACAGAGCACTTTTTGCACAGGCTGTGAGTATGGCGAAGGCGCGCGGCCTCCGGTATCAGCATCCTGCGAGCGCCGCGCTGCCCGGCGGAGAGGGGAAGACCGTCCACAAGACGGCGTCCGGCATCCGCACGCTTTCGGTCGGGATCCCGACGCGGAACCTGCATTCCGGCGCGGAAATCATTCAGCGCTCGGACTACGAGGCGGTGCTTTCGCTTGCCTGTGCGCTTGTTGTGGCGCCGTGATGCAAAGAGACGTCTTTCTATAGAAAATAGCAGACGAAACGGAGGACGAAGCGGTCCGACGCAGGGTCCGGCCGAATGGGCAAGGCCAGCGGACTAAAGAAGGGTCGGGCATATGTCCAAACGATAAGCAGCAGAAAACGGTAGGCGGCGTATGGGTCGCGCCTGCAACGAACAATCGAAAGGATGGATTTTATGTTTGCACAGCTGAAAAAATTTATATATGCGCCCGGCGTGTCCGGGGACGAGGGGAATATCGCGTCCGTTATCGCGGCGGACATCGCGCCGTATGTGGACAGGGTTTACACCGATGCAATGGGCAATCTTTACGCGTTCAAGAAAGGGACGGGAAAGCATCCGAAAAAGCTGATGTTCGCCGCGCACATGGATGAGATCGGCTTCATGGTGAGCTTCATCGACGAGAAGGGCTATCTTCGCGTTTCCAAAATGGGCGGCATCAATTTCAATGCCGCGGCCTTTTCCGAGGTGGAATTCCAAAACGGCCTGCGCGGCGTGATCGTGCCGGATGCCAGAACGGCGGCGAAGGATTTTCGTCCGGAGGTATTTTATGTCGATATCGGCGCGAAAAGTAAAAAGGATGCGGAGCGCCGGGTCAAGATCGGCGATACCTGCCGCGTCGCGCCGAAGCTGATCCGCCTTGCCGGCAGCCGCGTGGCGGGACGTCCGATCGACGACCGGATCGGGTGTCTGATGCTGTTTGAAGCGGCAAAGACGGCAAAGGTTTACGAGAACGACGTCTATTTTGTCTTTACCGTCCAAGAAGAGGTCGGCGTCCGCGGCGCGAAGACCTCCGCGTTTTCCGTTGCGCCCGATTATGCCGTGGCGGTGGACATCGGAGGCGCGGGGGATGTTCCGAACTGCGCGCCGTTCGAGGTGGTGCTCGGAGGCGGCATCGCCGTCAAGCTCAAGGACGGCATGGTCATCTGCCATAAAAAAATGATCGAGGCGATGAAGTCTGTCGCCGACGAGGAAAACGTCCCGATCCAGTATGAGGTCCTCGAATCCGGCGGAACCGATACCTGCATGCTCCAACAGGCGGCGGGCGGCTGCGTGGCGGGGGCGCTGTCCATCCCGACGCGGTATGGGCACAGCGCGGTCGAGGTCGTCGATATGAACGACGTTGCAGGCGGCGTCCGGATCCTTGCTGGGCTTTGCGGGACGCGGTTTGAATGATGCGTCTGCAGCGCCGCCGCAGCGGACGGGAGCTCTCGCGCGGCGGCGCTGCAGACGGGGAAGATTTGAAAAGAGCAGAGAGGTTAATAAAAATGGGATTTTCAGAAAAAATTTTGAAGCTGACGGAGAAGGCGGAGCGCGAGCTTGCGCCCGTGTTCGCGGATTTCGACGCGGTCGCCTATGACAATACGGCGCGTGTGCTGGAAAGCTACCGGCGCCACCGGATATCGGAAACCATGTTTGCGGGTTCGACGGGCTACGGCTATGGGGATACGGGGCGCGATACGATGGACGCGGTTTATGCGGACGTATTCGGCGCGCAGGCGGCATTTGTCCGCCACAATTTCGTCAACGGGACGCATGCGATCTCCACGGTCCTGTTCGGGCTTCTGCGTCCGGGAGATGTCATGCTTGCCGTGACGGGGCGGCCCTACGATACGCTCTCCGAGGTCATCGGAGACAAAACGAAGAACGGAGACGGCTCGCTTGCCGACTTCGGCGTCATCTACGACGAGGTAGCGCTTCTTCCGGACGGCGGCGTGGATTTTGCCGGCATCGAAAAAAAGTTGCGGGAGCTCGGTTCCCGCATCAAGGTCGTATTTATCCAGCGTTCCAAGGGATATGCGAACCGCCCGACGCTTTCCTCCGAGGAGATCGGCAGGATCGCGGCGTTTTCCAAGGCGAGATGCGGAGCGTATGTCGTCGTCGACAACTGCTACGGCGAGTTCTGCGACAGAACGGAGCCGACGGCGCACGGAGCGGATATCATCGTTGGTTCTCTTATCAAAAATCCCGGCGGCGGGATCGCGCAGACCGGCGGCTATGTGGCCGGAACCTCGCGCGCGGTAGAGCTTGTCTCTTATCGGCTGACGACGGTCGGCATCGGGACGGAATGCGGCGCTACCCTTGGGCAAACGCGCGATATCTGCAAGGGATTCTTCTTTGCGCCGCATATCGTGGCGCAGGCAAAAAAGACGGCGGCGCTCGCAGCTTATCTGTTCGACGCTCTTGGATATGAGGTCGAGCCGTCCTGGGACGCATGCCGCCATGATATTATTCAAACGGTGAAATTCGGCAATCCTGACGGGCTTTGCGCCTTCTGCCGGGGCATCCAGTCTGGCTCTCCTGTCGATGCGTTCGTCACGCCGGAGCCATGGGATATGCCGGGATATGAGGACAAAGTCATCATGGCGGCGGGCACGTTCACGCAGGGTGCCTCTATCGAGCTTTCCGCCGACGGACCCTTGCGTGCGCCGTATACGGCCTATTTCCAAGGGGGGCTTACCTATGAAAGCGGAAGGTTCGCCATCATGACGGCGGCGGAAGAGCTGCTTTCCCAGTGAAAGAGACATCACACATCCCCAGAGAGAAAGAGGCGCTATGGGCTGCGGAGAAGATAAAATCGCTGCTGTCCGACGGGCTTATCGGACTTTATTTCTATGGCGCGGCTGTGTTCGGGGGACTGCACTCTGACAGCGAGCCGGTCTTCTGGCGGTACGCCGGATGCCTATCGCGCAAGCACAGAGAAGGCAGCTTGCGCAAATTCTTCTCCGGCTTTTGACAAGACCGGGCAGCGGCAGAGGGAGTCCCTTGGAGGTCACGGATGTGACCGGGCGCGAATGTCCGCGGGGATTTGATTTTATGTACGGAGAATGGATGAGGAACGAAATCGAATCGGGGTATCTTCCGCGGGCGGCATGCGACCCGGATATGATGATTTTGCTCCGGCAGGCGGGAGAACACAGCGTCCCGCTCTATGGTCCCGCGGCGTCCTCGCTGCTGCCGCCGGTTTCCGACGGGAAAATCCGCCTTGCGATACGGGAATTTCTGCCGCATCTGCACTCCGGAACCGATGGCGACAAGCGCAATGTCTCCTTACGCTGCCCAGATGCGGTACACGCTTTGTGTGGGAGCTCTGACATCTTATGGCGGCCGCATGGCGGTCCTGAAATTGCCGCCCGCCCATGCGGCGGTCCTGGAACGGGCGGCGAAGGATTGACCGAGGACTGCTGGACGGGAGAAAAAGAAGCGGCGGCGGAATCCATGAAAATGGAAATCGAATCGGCTTTCTCCCGTACAGAATGTGTGTCGTTATCTATCGATTGAAGTTTTATCCGGAAGAGAGCATCCGCCGCTTTGCGGGCAAGCGGTAGATTTCGTCGCCGCAGACGGGCGGGAAGGGCCGTCTCGGAGGCCAGCGGCGGCACTTTCGTCTCCTATGGGCCGTCTCTGCCGCTTCTCCGCGGGGACATCCGGCTGCGCGGAAGGTCTTGAACGATTTTATCAGAAAAATGGATTTGCAGCCGCGGCCTTGCCCGCCGTATGCAGAAAAAGATTTCTATAAAAGATGCTTCGGTGCCCTGACGGGCTTGGCGTATGACGGACGCGGCGGCGTCCGGCGCCGTATCCTGCGGCGGAGCATCGGCCATTGCGAACGACACGGCTTTTTATTTTGAGAGCGGCGGTGCGGATCTATGCTGCCATTCGGATCGTCCCGCATTCCGCCGCAAGGAAGGAGAATCAATGATACGGAAAATAGAAAAAGAGGACAAGGAGCTGTTTTTGCGCCTTACAAGAGATTTTTATGCGTCGCCGGCTGTTCTGCATCCGGTTCCGGACGCATATCATACTGCGGTGTTTGAAGAAATGATGCGCTCGGACGTATATGCCGAGGGCTACCTGCTGATAGGAGCGAACGGCGTTCCCGCAGGCTATGCGCTGCTTGCAAAGACCTATTCGCATGAAGCGGGCGGGCCTGTCGTCTGGATCGAGGAGCTCTATACCGTTCCCGAGGCACGCGGCAAGGGACTCGGCAGGGAATTCTTTGCTTTTCTGGAAGAGCGGTACGGCGGTGCTGTGAGACGCTTCCGTCTGGAGACCGAGCCGGAAAACGAAAGGGCGCAGGCGCTCTATCGTCGGCTCGGCTTTGAAGAGCTCGGCTATCTTCAGTTTTATAAAGAATAAGGGAAAGGGACGGAAAACAATGGTAAATGTAGATGTAATGGCAAGAGGCGTGGAGCATTACGAGGATCTTAAGACGGGCGAGCGGTTCGATCTTCCGTACCGCGTCTATTTCCCATCCGGATACGATGCCAAGGGGGAAAAACGTTATCCGATGCTGTTTTTTCTGCATGGGCACGGCGAATGCGGTACGGACAACGAGCAGCAGATCCGCGTTCTGCATAAGGAAAACCGGTTGATCAATCTGATGATGGAACGGGATGACTGTATCATTGTGGCACCGCAGTGTCCGTGCGATGTGCGCTATGAATGGGTCCCGCTTTGCCACGCATGGTCCACAGGCTCGCGTGAGCTTTCGGAAAAGCCGACTGTCGGGCTTGCGGCCGCAATGGCGCTCTTAGACCGCTTCCTGACCTGTGAGGCGGTGGATCTCAAAAGGGTTTACGCCGCCGGCATCTCGATGGGCGGTTACGGCATGTGGGAGCTCATCACACGCCGTCCGGAGGTCTTTGCCGCCGCCATCCCAGTCTGCGGCGCGGGGATCCCGAGCCTTGCTTCGCGGCTTACGGATATCGCGATCTGGGCATTCCACGGCGCGATGGACCCTACGGTCCCTGTGAGCGGCTCGCGCGATATGGTAGCGGCGATCCGTGCGGCGGGCGGCACGAAGATCCGCTATACCGAATTTCCGGATGAGGGACATAATTGCTGGATCCCTGCCTACAGGGAAGAAGGCCTTGTGGACTGGCTTCTTTCACAGTCCAAATCATGAATGCGCCGCGGGAAAATGAAATCTATATGAAAAAAATGCACGAAATATTCGTGCATTTTTTTATTTTCGTACCCTTTATTGTGACAAAATTTTTCCCTCCTTCCGCGTATAATGGAAGCATGCAAAAGAAAAAGGAAGTGGTAGCATGACGGAGGAAGTATACGGGGACGTGCTGTTTATCATCAATTTCAGCATGGATTTTCTTTCTCTTTATCTTGCCGGAAAAATCATGCATTTCGGAATGTCCGCATGGCGGGTGATCCTCGGCGCGTCGACTGGCGCCCTTTACGGCGTATGTTCTCTTCTTTTTGATTTCGGCGCTTTTTTGAATCATTTGATCACGCTGCTCGTGATGCTGCTCATGTGCGCCATTGCGTTTCGGTACGGCAGCTTCCGCAGCTTTGCTGCGACGGCAGCGCTGTTCTGCGGGATCAGCATGCTGATCGGCGGGATTATGACGGCTGCCTTTACATCGCTTGGCAAATATCAGTCCTACATAGAAATCGGAGGCAGCATTCATACCATATACGGGGATCTTCCGATCTGGCTTTTTGCCGTGCTCGCCGCGCTTTCCGCGCTGCTTACATGGGGGATCGGCAGGCTGATCAAGAGGAAGCGCGGTATACGCAGCTGTGAGGTGCGGCTTGGCTTCGGCGGGAAGGATACCGATTTTACCTGCCTTGTGGACAGTGGGAACCTGCTTTCGGAGCCGGTATCCGGCACGCCTGTTATCTTCGTCAAATCGGAGCATGCACGGTTTCTGCCGGACGACATTTTGCTTGCGATGACAGACGGTGTCGCATCCTTGGATATCAGGACCATCGGAAAGCTGCGTCTGATCCCGTCGAAAACGATCGCCGGAGAGGGACTGGTGGTCGCCGCCGTACCGGACCGCTGCTATCTGCGCTGCGGCGGGGAATACGAGCCCAAAAAGGCGCTTGTGGCGGTGGATTTCACCGGAGGGGACTTTGACGGCTTCGCAGCGCTTGTGCCGGAAGCGCTTTTGTGATTGGGAGTACGGAAACGCCGACGTTCCGGCGTTTGGCATAGCAAAGAAGGAGGAAAAACGATGAAGCTTCTGACGAAAATCAAACAGATATGGATACGGCTTCTCAAAAGGCTTGGACTGGGGAAGGGCATATACTATATCGGCGGCGCGGAAACGCTTCCGCCGCCGCTTTCCGCAGAGGAAGAAGCAGAGATTCTTTCAAGGCTTGATGAGGGTGGGGAAGGCCGAAGGATCCTTGTTGAGAGAAACCTGCGCCTTGTCGTGTACATCGCCAAAAAATTCGAGAATACCGGCGTCGGCATCGAGGACCTCATTTCCATCGGGACCATCGGCCTTATCAAGGCGGCGAATACGTTCCGTCCGGATAAGAACATCAAGCTTGCCACTTATGCTTCCCGCTGTATTGAAAACGAAATCCTGATGTATATCCGCAAAAGCGGAAATATCCGCTCAGAACTCTCCTTCGACGAGCCGCTTTCGACCGACTGGGACGGGAACGAGCTGCTGCTTTCCGATGTGCTTGGAACGGAAGAAAACAGCGCCATGCGGGATATCGAAATGGACGAGGAGCGAAAGATCATATACGAGGCCGTCGCAGGGCTTGCGCCGCGGGAGCGGGAAATCATCGAGCTCCGTTTCGGGCTTGCCGGCGGCAGGGAAATGACGCAGAAAGAGGTCGCGGACGCGCTCGGCATTTCTCAATCGTACATATCGCGGCTTGAAAAGAAGATCATCGACCGCCTGCGCGACGAAATCAAGGATAAAATCTGAAAAAAACAAGAAAATCTGAAAAACCTCTTGCAAAAAAGAAAAAACTGTGATATCATAAAAAATACTGTGAATATGAGAAATGCGAGGTGTGAACAATGAAGGAAGGAATCCATCCGAACTATGTCGACGCGACGGTCAGATGCGCGTGCGGCGAAGTGATAAATACAAAATCCACAAAGGGCGATTTCAGAGTGGAAATCTGCTCGAAATGTCATCCTTTCTTTACCGGCAAGCAGAAATTTGTAGATGCCGGCGGACGCGTTGACAAATTCAAAAAGCGTCTGGAATCCAAGAAGTAAGAGCTTTTATTGGGATTTGAAAGCGGGATAACCATGTGGTTTTCCCGCTTTTTTATTTCGGAAGCTGCGGAGGTATCTATGACAGCAGAAAAAATTTTTAATGAAAAGGAAAAAAATGGAGTTATCCTCGTCTCCGTGATGGAAAAGGGAGCGGACAAACGGGAGGCGGAGGCGTCCTTTGATGAGCTTGCGCGCCTTGCCGAAACGGCCGGCGCCGATGTTTACGCCCGCATGATACAGGAAAAGGAAGCGCCCGATGCGCGTACTTATATCGGCAGCGGAAAGGTAGGGGAGCTTGCAGAGCTTTGCCGCTCCGGCGAGATCCATATGGTGATCTTTGACTGCGAGCTCACACCGTCTCAGATCAAAAATCTGGAGGATGCGCTGGAAGAGGTGCAGGTCATCGACCGGAGCATGCTGATCCTTGATATTTTTGCGCTCCATGCGAAAAGCGGAGAGGGGAAGCTTCAGGTCGAGCTGGCACAGCTCAAATATACGGTGCCGCGCCTCATGGGACACGGCGCTCAGCTTTCGCGGCTTGGCGGCGGGATTGGGACAAGAGGCCCGGGCGAGAGCAAGCTGGAGACGGACCGCCGCCATGTGAGGCGCAGGATCGACGCTTTGGAGGCGGAGCTTGCTTCTCTTGCCAAAAACCGGACCGTCCAGCGAAGCGCGAGAGAGCGCGCCGGCATTTTCAAGGTCGCGATCGCCGGCTATACGAATGCGGGCAAGTCCACGCTGATGAATTTCCTGACGAGTGCCGGTATCCTTGCGCAGGACAAGCTGTTTGCGACGCTCGATCCAACGACAAGGCGTTTTGTGCTCCCGTCCGGCGAGGAGATTCTGCTGACCGATACGGTCGGCTTTATCCGCAACCTGCCGCATCATTTGATCGAAGCCTTTCGTTCCACGCTCGATGAGGTGCGCTATGCGGATGCAATCCTTGTCGTCATCGATGCGTCCGATCCCGAAGCGCCGGCGCAGGTGCAGGTCACGAAAAATCTGATCGCCGAGCTGGACGCCTCGGATAAGCCCATGCTCTTTGTCTACAATAAGTGCGATCTTGGCATCGCCGTTCACCCGGCGACGGATTCCGGACAGAATGTGTTTCTTTCCGCCGCGACCGGCGAGGGCGTGGATGAGCTTGTGCGCCGTCTTGAGGCGCTTGCCGCAGACGGCAAGCGCCCGTGCGAGTTTTTCTTCCCGTCCGATAAGCTGGGGCTTGTCGCGGCGCTTTATGCGGGGGCAAACGTCACCTCCGTCGAATATGGGGACGACGGCGCGCATGTCCTTGCGGTCTGTGACAGGAAAACAGCAGGACAGCTCGGCGAATATCTGGTCCGGTCATGACGGGTCCTGCATGTATATGAAGGAAGGACTTGTTACGTTCGGATGCGCCGCCGAGGCCGAATATACGGAGAAGAAATCGATTTTTATCGGACAGGCGGCGCCGGTAGAGAGTGTTCCTGCAGCAGAGGCGTTCCTGCTGTCAGTGCGGGAAAGACACATGGGAGCGCGCCATCATGTCTTTGCCTACATCATCGGGAGCGCCGTGCGGTGCAGTGACGACGGGGAACCGAAGGGGACCGGAGGCGTGCCGGTGCTGGAGGTGCTGAAAAAGAGCGGGGCCGATCAGGCGCTTATCGTCGTCACGCGGTATTTCGGCGGGATCCTGCTCGGCGCGCCGGGACTTGTGCGCGCCTATTCCAAGGCGGCGTCGATGGCGGTCAGCGCGGCGGGACTTGTCGTATACAAAAGTTACACGGAATGCCGGCTTATCATTGATTATTCGGTGTACGACCGCATGATGTATGAGATCGGAAAGCGGGATATCCTGGTGGACGGTACGGACTTTGCGGGGGAGATCACGCTGCGGCTCGCTGTTCTTACATCGGATTACGAAGCTTTCTGCAAAATGGTATTCTCCCTGACCGGCGGCAAAAGGCTTCCGGAAAAGGTAGCTGTGCGCTTGGATGGGAAAATGCCGGCGGACAGGTGAGCGCGCGAGTGCTCGGCATTTGGTTTTTCTGGCGGTAAGTGCGGGCATTCTGTCTGGGATTGCGGCGATTTTTCCGGGAAGGAAAAAGCAGGATGAGCAGAAACTTCATTTTTCGTGCTGCCTGCCCTTTGACGGTCCGTCGCCGCACGCACTATATGGGCTTGCTTGCGGGAAATCTCAATATGGTTTTGCGGGATTTTGGGCTTTGGACCCCGGGACGGTGTGAAAGAGCAGGCCGGCCTATGCGGTTCGATTGGAAAAATGCGTCTTATCGGGATGGGAAGGCGCGGATACGGGAGGCATGTATGAATACGAAATGGCTGGAATGGGCGATCGAATTACAAAGCCTTGCGCAGGCGGGGTTGACGTATACGAAAGATGTATATGATAAAGAGCGCTATGAGCGGATACGGGAGATTTCCGCTGAAATGATGTCGTATAAAACAGACATCCCGCTTGACAAGGTAAAAGATCTGTTTTGTAATGAGAGCGGCTATCAAACGCCGAAGCTGGATACGAGAGCGGCGATTTTTAAAAATGGGAAAATCCTTCTTGCGCAGGAGAAGAACGGAAAATGGTCTTTGCCGGGCGGCTGGGTCGATGTCAATGTATCGGTAAAGGAAAACACCATAAAGGAAGTAAAAGAAGAAACGGGACTGCAGGTGTCCGCTGATCGAATCATTGCCATCCAAGACAGAAATAAGCATAATTCTCCTGTCTACGCATACGGCGTATGCAAAATCTTTGTTTTATGTTCCGTTCTCGGCGGGAATTTCAAAGACAACATAGAGACGATAGGGATTGATTATTTTGATGAAAAAAATCTTCCGGAACTTTCCGTCGAGAAAAATACGGAAGACCAGGTCCGTATGTGCTTCCGCGCCTATGAGGCAAACGCTTGGACGCCTGTGTTCGATTGAGAGGGGAACAAGGAAAAGCTGTATCCCTGTTTGAGGGAGATCGAAATTTTTTGCCTGAACAGAATATTGGGCAAGCCCCGCAGGATGCCGCGGTTCAGGCAGGGGGAGGACCGTTCCTGCAGCGCGGGGAAAATTCCGATTCCATGGAAGAATTTCAGCAGCGCCGCGGTTCCTCCTGCCATTCCATGGCAAGGGCGTCAGACCGAAAAAGCCGGATGGCCTCGGAAGGATTTGGCAGATACGGCTGTCGGCTCGTGAAAAAAATCGAAAAATCCTTTAAAATTTTTGTTTGGAAAAAGGATTTTTCGATTTTTTTGCGTATTTATTTATAGAAGGGATTCTTTTATCAACGCTGCGGAAGCTGTTTTTTAACGTTCTATGACGATTTTGGAGGTTTCAAATGACCATTGCTCAAAGACTTTGCGCACGGGAACGGGAATATCTGTCGGAATTCGCCTGCCTCTGTGAGAATACGCGGGGCAGAGAGCATCTTTGTGTCCCATGTACGACGCGAACGGAATTTCAGCGCGACCGCGATCGAATTATCCACTGCAAGGCGTTTCGGCGCCTGATGCACAAAACGCAGGTTTTTCTTTGTCCGGAGGACGATCATTACCGCACGCGCCTCACGCATACGCTGGAGGTGACGCAGATCGCGCGCACGATCGCCCGCGGACTTTCCCTCAACGAGGATTTGACGGAAGCGGCGGCGCTCGGCCATGATCTTGGGCATACGCCGTTCGGTCATGCGGGGGAATATGTTCTCCAGGAATGCTATTCTCCGGATTTTACCCATTACAGGCAGAGCCTGCGCGTCGTGGACAAGCTGGAAAACGGCGGAATGGGACTGAACCTTACCTATGAGGTGCGAGACGGAATCGTCAACCATGCCGGAGAGAATCTTGCTTCTACGCTGGAGGGAAGGATTGTTAAATTTGCGGACAGGATCGCTTATATCAATCATGATATCGACGACGCAATCCGTGCCAAGATCCTAAAAAAAGAGGATATTCCGCGGGAGCTCTGCGAAATTCTCGGATTTACGCATTCCGAGCGCATCGGAACGCTCGTAAATGACATAATTTTTGCGTCGTCGGGTAAAAATGATATTATCATGACCGATGAGATTTATGATGCGATGATGCGGCTGCGTGCGTTTTTGTTCGAGCGCGTCTACCGAAATCCGGAAGCGAAGAGCGAAGAGGGGCGCGCCAAGGACATGCTGCGGCAGATGTATGAATATTTTGTAAAAAATCCGGAAAAAATGCCTGTCGACGAATACAGCGTCTGCGATACGGGAGAGCCTGTGGAGCGGCGCGTATGCGATTATATTGCCGGCATGACGGACCGTTATGCCATCAACATTTTTGAGACGCTGTTTATCCCGAAGGTTTGGAAGATGAATTGAAACGGCATAAGCGGACAGGACCCTGCAAAAATCGAAAGGAGGCGGTGCGATGCGAATCCCTCAAAGCTTCATTGATGAAATAAAGTATAGAAATAAAATCGAAGATGTCATTGCCTCTTATGTGAATCTCAAAAGGGCGGGGTCTGTTTATCAGGGACTGTGCCCGTTCCATAGCGAAAGGACACCGTCCTTTACGGTGTTCCCGAATACGGAGACCTTCCACTGCTTCGGCTGCGGCGCGGGAGGTGATGTCATATCCTTTATCATGCGCGCGGAAAATCTGGAATATCCGGGTGCTGTCGAATTCCTTGCCAAGCGTTCCGGACTGGAGATGCCGGAGGAAGCGGACGGGGGGAAAAGCGAGACGATCAAGCGCTCCCGTATGTATGAAATGAACCGGGCTGCGGCGCTTTTTTTCAATAAGGCGCTGTATGCGCCGGAGTCGGAGCCGGCAAGAGAATACCTGAAAAAACGCGGACTTTCCCGCGCCGCGGTCAAACGCTTCGGACTTGGCTTTGCGCCGAACAGCTTCCATGCGCTGAGCGATCATATGCATTCGCTGGGATACCGGGACGAGGAGCTGAAGGAAGCGTTTTTATGTGGGAAAAGCGAGCGTACAGGCGGATATTTCGATTATTTCCGCGGACGGATCATGTTTCCTATCATCGATAATTTCTCCAATGTAATCGCTTTCGGCGGCAGAGCGCTGGGGGATGAGAAGCCGAAATATCTCAATACGTCGGATACGCCGGTCTTCAAAAAAAGCCGGAATCTGTTCGCCCTCAATTTTGCGAGAAACGCCTGCGCAGAATCTCTGATCCTATGCGAGGGATATATGGATGTGATCGCCGTCAATATGGCCGGTTTCCCGAACGCGGTGGCGACGCTCGGTACGGCGCTGACGTCGGAGCAGGCGCGCATCATGGCGAAATACACGAAAAAGGTCATTTTATCCTACGACAGCGACGACGCAGGAGTCGCGGCAGCCAAGCGCGCGATCCCGATCCTGACGGACGTCGGACTGGAGGTGAAGCTGCTTCGCATGGAGGGCGCCAAGGATCCGGACGAATATATCAAGAAATTCGGCGCGGCGAGGTTCAAGACGCTGCTGGAAGACAGCCAGGGCAAGCTCGATTATCTTTGCGACAGCGTGCTGAAAAAGTATGATATCCTCATTCCGGAGGAGAAAATGAAGGCGGCCGACGAGCTTTGCGGCGTGATCTGCGGGATCTGGTCCGATGTGGAAAGGGAAATTTACATAACGAGAATCGCAGAGCGGCTGTCCGTTGAGCCGTCCAATCTCGCCCGTGATGTCGAGCGCCGGATGCGCCGGAAACAAAGGGAAGAGGATACGGAGCTGCGGCGTAAGGTCGTCTCTGATACGCTCGGCTATGGCGACCGCGTCAACCGGGAGTTCGTCGGCAACGCCAAGGCCGCGCGTGCAGAGGAAGCGATCATCGGGATCCTTTTGCTTCGTCCGGAGCTTATCCCGGAGATCCGCCGCGGTACGGTCGCACTGTGTGCAGACGATTTTGTGACGGCGTTCAACCGGCGCGTATTCGAGGCACTGACGGCGTGCGGGGAAAAATGCGATATCGGGGCGCTTGCGCAGGACTTTACCTTGGAGGAGATCGACCGCATTACGGCAATGCAGGTCAAGCGGTCCGCGCTGTCGAAGAACGATCTCGCGGTTCTTCAGGAGAACGTGCAGACGCTGAAAGCGGCGGCGGAGGAGAAAAATACGGAAAACGAGCTCGAAGAAATCAAAAGTCTGTTGAGCAAAAAAAAGAAATGACAGAGATGGATGGAGGAAAACCAATGAACTTGGAATGGATGTCTGAGTTGGAAAACGAAGAAGCAAAGGCGGCGGAGAAGGAGGAAACGGCTCCGGCGGAGCCAGCGGAAAAAAGTGCCGAGGGCATAAAGCCGGAGAAGAACGACTTTCAGGAGCTGATTGAAAAAGCAAAGAAGAAGGGGTCTCTTACCAACAGCGAGATCATTGCAGCGCTCGGCGATACGGACTATGATATCGATCAGATCGATAAGCTGTACGAGGCGCTGGATTCTCTCGGGATCGACGTCACGGAGTGCTTTGACGACGATGATATCGTGGGCGATATCGAGGATGACATCGAATCCGACCTTGAGAATTTCGATAAGCCGGAAAATATGGAGAAGATCCTTGTCCAAGAAGGACTTACCATCGACGATCCGGTGAAGCTTTATTTAAAGGAGATCGGCCGCGTCCCGCTGCTCGACGCCGACAGGGAGGCGGAGCTTGCCAAAAAAATGTCGGAGGGCGACGAGCAGGCAAAAAAGGAGCTGGTAGAGGCGAATCTGCGCCTTGTCGTCAGCATCGCGAAACGGTATGTCGGCAAAGGGCTTTTCTTCCTTGACCTGATTCAAGAGGGCAATCTGGGACTTATGAAGGCCGTTTCCAAGTTTGATTATACCAAGGGCTATAAATTTTCCACCTATGCCACATGGTGGATAAGACAGGCGATCACCCGTGCCATTGCCGACCAGGCGCGCACGATCCGCATCCCCGTTCATATGGTGGAAACCATCCACAAGGTGACGAAGGTTTCGCGTCAGATGCTTCAGGAGAAGGGACGCGAGGTTTCCGCGGCGGAGGTCGCCAAGGAAATGAATATGAATCCCGACAAGGTGCGTGAAATTTTGAAGATCGCGCAGGATCCGATATCGCTGGAGACGCCGGTCGGCGAGGAAGAGGACAGCCATATCGGCGATTTTATCGAAGATCAGGAATCTCCTGCGCCCGCGGAGGCTGCCTCCTATGAGCTGCTCCGTGAACAGCTCAACGAGGTGCTCCATACGCTGACGCCGAGAGAAGAACAGGTCCTGCGTCTGCGGTTCGGACTGGAGGACGGCCGTCAGCGCACGCTGGAGGAGGTTGGCCAGCAGTTCAACATTACAAGAGAGCGGATCCGTCAAATCGAAGCGAAGGCTCTGCGCAAGCTTCGGCACCCCAGCCGTTCTAAAAAGCTGAGGGATTATCTGAATTGATGATTCCAGACGAAAATAGTATATTTTGCACAAGAAAAAAAGAATGCTTTGGATTAAATACACATTCTTGTTGGATATTGTTTCTAACTATGAAAATATTGTTTGTGCATTATGACGATTTGATTCTTGCAAAAATGGCTTTTTCGAGCGGCTCCAGGGGTCCGTACATAGGCTGCGGGGAGAAAAAACGCCTTGACAGAGATGCCTTTTTGATGTATGATAATAATGTTATATTGTTGTAGTTTTCTGACAGATAGAAGATTGATTTTGGGGAGGAACGCCAAATGATGAAAAGAATAATTAGCGTTGTGCTATGTCTCGGTATGCTTGCGGGCGCACTTCTGTTTTCCGGCTGCGGAGAGACCGAGGTTTCAGATACAACGGAGACGCTCCCGGCAACCATTAACCTGCTGGGAATTACGGAGGAATCCACGACTCCTGAAGCGGTTGAGGCCGTAGAGGAGGCGCTGAATCGTATTTCCAAGACTCGATATAAAACACAGATCAATCTGACATTGGTGACTGCCGATGAATATATCGCGCTTGTTGACGAGCGGTTTGCCGAAGCCGAGGCCAATACGATAAGGCTTGAAGCGATCACGAGCTTCAATGATCTGGCCCAGCGGGAAGCGAACGAATCCCAGAGCCAGTCGGATCAGAAGCTGCTCTTCGGGAAATGGACGATTCATGTCAATAAGGTGATTGCGGAGACGATTTCCACGGGCGAGGTCTATACGGCGGAAGAAACTACCATCCTTGAGGACGGCAGAATCGAGACCCTGTATCCGGAAGCGGCATCTCCGGTCGATATTATTATGATCGCCGGAAAGGATATGTACGATTATTTTGATTCGAAGGGATATCTGCTGTCTGTGGAAGATCTGCTGAGAACGGATTTTACGAAATTCAGGCAATATATTTATCCTACCTTCCTCGAATCCTTAAAGGCTGTCACCGGCGATGTGAAGGCGATCCCCAACAACAATCTGCTCTCAGAGTATACCTATCTTGTGGTCGATAAAACGCTTGCGGACAAATATAATTTTGATGTGGATGCAGTGGACAGCTATGACGACTTGGATGCAGGAGACGCCGGCTTCCTGACGCAGATCAAGGAGAATGAAGACGTCATCCCGATGGCGACGGTTCCGGACGCGCTCGGCATTTATCAGTATTTTGACGACGGCATTGCTGTCGGAACGTATTTTGATCCGATTTACGGCTATGACACGAACGAGGGGACGGATTTTACCATCCAGAATCTTTTCTCTATCCCTCAGTATCGGGAGCACCTGATTTTGATGGAGGAATATGAGGAGAAGGGGTATTTTTCGGCATCCTCGGATACCGATGAATATGCGGTGACGGTGGTCAAGGGAGACGCTTCCGTGCCGGATCTGTACGGGGATGATTACTATGTCAAGGTTCTTCAAAATCCCTTTGTTGAGATTGATTCCATCTTTGAGGGAATGTTCGCCGTATCCTCGTATACCTCGGATGAGAAAAGAGCGCTCCAGGTGCTGGAAATGATCAATACCGATTCTGAGGTAAAGAATCTTTTGCAGTATGGGATCGCGTACGACGGAGACAATGAGGATGTCGCGAATTATCAGGTCAATACGATCGAAAATGAAGACGGAAGCTTTTCCTATTCTATCACCAGACTGAATCATAATTATATGATGAACAATGCCCTGACCGGAAATGTCTATATGGGATATCCGGAGGAGGGACAGAATGTAGACGCCTGGACCTACTACAAAGAAACCAATCTTGCCTCTGCGCTCTCGCCGTTCCTTACCTTCTATCTCAGCGACAGCGACCTTGACGGAATGTTTGACGATATTATCCGCAGGGCTTGCATGATGGAGGTGCTGGCGCCGCTTGGATACGATTATGATGAGTATGAGGATGCCAACGGAACCAATACCGGCAGTACGATGAGGACGGCCTTCAAAAGATATTATATAGTCGAATTCATCGAGTATCTGAGCCAAGAAGGGCTTACTGCAAATACCTTCCGCTATGTGACAAGAGATTCGATGTCGGAGCTGGAGGCCGATTTCCTTGAGTTCATTTTGAGCGCGGAAGGGCAGGCGATCCTGAAAGAAAACGGCTATACCGTTGATACGGATGCCGAGCATTATGTGCAAAAAGATACGCCGTTCACGGGAACCATCGATATGTGCGCCAATATGTCCAACTATGAAAGAGGCTATTTCGAGGGGGCGATCGAGGACTTGGTCGCGGCTTATCAGGAAATGTATCCTGACGTTGTCATGAATGTGCCTCAGAGAGACCAGAACAGCAACTATGCGATGAGCATGACTCGCGTTGCGGACGGAACGTATGACATTGCGTTCATGGGTTCGGCGCTGTCTGATGTGGATGCGGCCAGAGGACTTACCTCGACGGAGATCGCCGTAGAATATCTTGAGGTGTTTGACAGCTCGACCAATATGGCGTATCCGATCTCCTGGTATGAAAATAAGATGATCGAAAAGATCACCGCCGAAAAATATTCGGATATCGTTTCTCAGAGCGGTCTTGATCTCTTGATCAGCAATAAGCTGGGAGAGCTTGCCGGCATCGACCTTTCCCGCTACAGTGAATCGTCCCGTCCGGCATCGGAAACGGTTGTTTTTGAAAATGCAAAGGCCAGTGCAGACCAGTATTATTCTAATATTTCCTATCTGCGTGTGATGGCGGAGATCCTTCTTTGGGATGAGCTTCCGGAAAGCGAGCTGGAGCGTTATCGTGCGTTAAGTGAGGTGGATTTTGAAACCGCCGTATTTAATTACGTGCGCGCCAATTATGAGAAGGAAAACAATTTGACGGATGAGGATTATGCAAATCTTGTGCATGAGTTTATGGCGTCTGTTTTGTCCTTCTCGGGCTCTGACAATTCCACGTATACTGTTTCTTGGGAGGAATTCCAGCAGGCAAAGGAAAGCGCACAGCCTTATCTGACTGCTGCGGAAACGATTCGAGACATTTACTATGATCGTTTGGTTGCAAAGCTCGGCTCCGGCTATTTGAATCTCTTGTCTTTGCCGGAAACGATTGATGAGATCTATGAGATTGCTTATGAAGAGTACTTGACGAGCAATGGTCTTGACAAAACGGAATATGAAAATGCCCTGATGGATCAAATCCTCGATGCTGTGGGCACTACCAATGCGGAATTTTCTGCACTGAGCAAGTCTTCCGATGAATATGACGATATTCTTGCAGCACTTAGAAAGGAATATAAGAATATCCTTATCGATACGTATTCCAAGGAAGCGTACGATTCTGCCAACGGCATTAAAAACGATGAAGTCATAGACGCAATTTTCAATTACTACTTGGAAGATGAGCTGCATATTTATGACCAGCTTTGTGCGCTGGCAAATATCAGCTATGAGGACTTTTCGGCAGCGGAAGAGTCGATGGAGAACTACGAGATGTATTTGAACAGAATGCAGACCTCCTTCATCTATACGCTGCGTACCCAGTATACACAGAGCCAGATTGATTCCTGGTCCTATGAGGAGATGGAAACCAATCTTTACAATCTCCTATATAATACGGGCTTCTACACCAATGAAATGGCGAGATATATCGGCTATTCGCTGAGTGATTATATGCTTGCGAAGAGCGATGCGGTGACGTATCAGAATTATATCCGGACGGCTGCTAACGCACTGTCCGCGGAGCTCGGTGAACTTGGCTATGAGGTATCTGAGTTTGTGAAGCTGGACAGGGACACCATGGAGACAGTTCTCAAGGATATCATCGAAGAAAAGTATTTTTCGGAGAAAGTGTTGCTGGAGGACGTCTTAGCAGACTTGTCTGCGGAATGGATGAATGGCTTGGACAGCGCTGATGATATGGCGGCCTATCTCGATGAAGCATCGGATGCTCTCTCTTCGGATTATTTCTTCATGGCGGTCGTCGGTACTTTGGAGGCGAGCTGGAACGAATCTAAAACGGCTGAATAAGGTTATCTGGAAGCTATAAAAAGAAAAACGGCGCTGCCGCAGAATGCGGCAGCGCCGTTTTTCTTTTTTTGTTCTTTCGTATATTTTCCCGGACAAGATAATATAAATGTAGTACAAGCGTACAAAGGGGGAAAATGGGATGCAGGTTTGTCCGGAATTGCTTCGGATTTTAAAATATTTGCCGGCGAAGGTATCGGATGCCGTCGGAGGGTTCGTTTCTACGATATCGGGAGCAGACCGGTATCTTTCAGAAATTCGGCTGCGTGCCGGTGCGCCTATGTCGGTGACATATCTTGACCGGAATATTCTTTCTTTCGGCGGGAGGCCTGTCGTTTGCAGCGAATCCGAGGTGACAGGGACCCTGCAAAGGCTCTGTGAGGATTCGGTACATACCTACAGCGAAACCATTCGGGAAGGCTTTGTTTCCCTTGAGAACGGTTATCGGATCGGTGTCGTCGGGAGGACCGGCGGTGATGGAGAAAGTGTCAAGAGCGTATATGGGATTTCGTCTTTGTCAATCCGGCTTCCGCATGCGGTGCCCGATGTCGGTGCGGAGGCTATGCGGTATGTGACAGCCGGCGGAAGACTTCGCAGCACGCTGTTCTATTCTCCTCCGAACGTAGGAAAAACAACGCTTGTCAGGGACATCGCACGCCTTCTGTCGACCGGTGACGCCGCCCGCAGGGTAGCCATTGTGGATACGAGGGCGGAGCTGTACATTCAATCGATGTTTGCAGATTCCATTGCGGATGTTTTGACTGGATATCCGAGAGCCAAAGGAATTGAAATCGCGACGAGGACCATGTCGCCGGAGATCATTGTTTGTGATGAGATCGGCTCCCTTGAAGAGGCGAAAGCCATTTTATCGGCCCAGAACAGCGGCGTCCCGCTGATCGCAACGGCCCATGCGGATTCCTTTGACGGGCTGATGAAGCGGCCTAATATCAGGACGCTTTATGAAAATCACATTTTTCGGTATTATATCGGACTTAGCCGCGCGTCTGGCTCCAAGCGTTTTATCTATACCGTTTCCGATGCAGAAAAGGGCGCGTAAGCGGCGGCATTTTCCAACCGAGGCTTGGAGGGAAGGCAAGTTATGATAAAGCTAATGGGTGCTGCTTTATGTTTTTTGGCATCGTTTTTCATCGGAATTTCCGCCGGCAAAAGCGAGAGAGAAAGAACAGCGCAGTGTGAAGCGTTTTTAGAGCTGTTTGAGTACGTCAGAAATCAAGTCGGTTTTTTCCTTGCGCCGACGAAGAGGATCTATCAGAGCTTTGAAAATGAGACGCTGGCGCAAACGGGGTTCCTTGCGGCGCTGGTTTCTCATGAAAAGGATGAGGTTTATTTTGACGCTTGGCAGGCAGCGCTGGAGCAGTGTCGAGACAGGCTGAAGCTCAGCAGATCCCAGATGGAAATTGTCAAAGCATTCGGCGCCTGTATTGGAAAAAGCAATGAACAGCTCCAACTGAAAAATTTCGATTACTATATTGCGGCGATGAAGGATGAGACGGCAAAGCAAAAAACTGAAATGCAAAAGAATATCAAGCTTTATCGGACCATCGGGTTTACCGTCGGCGCCGCCATTGCCATTCTCGTCATCTGATCGGCCGGCATTATGGGAAAAAAGAAGAAAGGAATATCTGTAAATGAATACGGAGCTTTTACTGAAGGTCGCGGGAATCGGTATCCTTGTGACCATTGCTTATCAGATCCTGAATAAGTCCGGCAGAGATGAGCAGGCAATGCTGGTTTCGATATCGGGTATTATCATTGTGCTTCTCATGCTTGTGCGTGAGATGGGAGGGCTTTTCGATTCTGTGAAAAGCATTTTCGGGCTGTGAATATCGTCGAGATCTGCGGAATCGCTGTCATTGGGCTGACGGCTGTTATCGTACTGCGCGGGACTCGTCCTGAATATGCGGTCATGGCCGGTGTGCTGACGGGACTCATTCTGCTTGCCGCCTCCATTTGGGAGCTGTCTTCTGTGATAGAAACGATACAGGATATGACCGATAAGACCGGATTTTCTCTGTATTCCACGGTTATCTTGAAATCGCTTGGAATTGGGATTCTGGCACAGACGACTGCGGATATCTGTCGGGACAACGGAGAAGCGGCAATCGCTTCCAAGGTGGAATTTGCAGCGAAAATCATTATTTTGCTGCTCGCGCTTCCGATTTTAAAAACACTGCTGGAGCTCATTGCCGGATTTCTCGGCGGCTGAGACAGACCTGCGGATGTCGAAACCGGATCGGACGGAGGGAGGCTTGTGTGAAAAAAAGGATCGGAAAAGGAATTTGGCGGCCTATACCGCCACGGCGCTTCTGCCTGCGTCAGAATGCCAAGAGAATCCAAAAGATTATTCAAATTGCCGTTATATCGATTTTTTTGCTGCTGCTGATTGGCTTTCCTGTCTTTGCTCAAGGTGACGGGAACATGGATTCTGAAGAAAATAAAGTCGAGATCACGGTCCCGGAGGAAATCGAAGAATATTTACCGGAGGATATTTTTGACATCGATGCATCAGAAATTTATAAAGCTTTTGATTTTTCCTATTTTTCTGAAACCGGACTCCGGCTGATTGCGGCGGCCGTTCCTGAGGCAACGAAGGACTTTGCTGTTCTTTTAGGACTTCTCATCATCGCCGCTTGCCTGAGAGCGCTTCGAGATACCATGACGCTTTCCGGTATGAGGACGGCGCTGGAGCTTATCGGCATGCTCTGCATATGTACAGCGGTCTTTTCCGCGACGGAGTCTGCCTTTGCGCTTGCGGAATCCTTTATCGACTCGCTTTCCGCTTTTATGACCGCGGTAACGCCGACCATGACGGCACTGATGGTGGCAAGCGGAAACATTACCTCGGCGGCCGTCATGTCCGGTGTCATTGAGGCGGCGCTTGCCGTACTTTCTTCCATTTGCTCCGGCGTCCTGTTTCCTCTTATTCGGCTTTGCCTGTGCCTTTCTGCCATATCGTCGGTATTCGGCGTCACCGGACTTGGCGGGATCACGCCGCTTATCAAAAAAGTGATAGGATACATATTCGGTTTTGTGGCTTTGTGCCTGTCGGCCGTACTTGCGTTTCAAGGCATCATTTCCAAAAGCGCGGACAGTCTCGCAATCAAGGGAATCAAATTCGCAGTGGGCAGCTTTATCCCGATTGTTGGGAGCGCCGTCAATGAAGCGCTCTCTACCATTGCCGGCGGTATCGGAGCCATCAAGGCCGCGACGGGAGTCGTCGGAGCTGTTGCGGTATGCCTGCTTGCGGCACTGCCGATCATCAAGCTTTTGCTGCACAAGCTGTTTCTCGAGCTGCTTTCCGTTTGCTCCGGAATTTTAGGGCTTGGACCGGAAGGGAAGCTGATATCGGAAATGGCTTCCTTTCTTGGCTATACGGCGGCGGTC
Source organism: uncultured Clostridia bacterium (assembly GCA_944381075.1). Lineage (GTDB taxonomy): Bacteria > Bacillota > Clostridia > Oscillospirales > CAG-272 > QALR01. Next base: position 39,253 of record CALWJT010000006.1, on the reverse strand, counting down.
ATGGCGATATCATCGGTATTTTTCGTGCTTTCCCTGTCCCTTATGGCGGCGTCCGGGATGTGAAGAAAGGAGAGGTCATGAGCGATATCCTGTCCTATTTTGGAGAAATCATCATCTTGACGGCGGTCTCCGGAATCTTATTTATGGTAGCGCCGGAGGGGAATGTCAAGAAATATATCAATTTTGCCATTTCCATTTGTATTTTGGCGGCGATCGTTGCACCGATGATCTCGGCGGTCGTCCATTTGCCGGAGTCTATTCGGTATGAAGAGGAGGCGTGGGAGGATGTGAGTGCGGAAAATTTTGAAGATATTGAAAATGCAGTAGTAAAGGCGAGCAAAGATGAGATCGAGCAGGCGATATGCTCCTATATTTGTGCAAAATACGGCTATACAAAAGGACAGGTCACGTGTGAGATCGAGCTTGATGCGAGGGATATTTCCAATATTGAGATCACGACAATCGCGCTTGTGCTGCCGCCTTCTGAAAATGAGGAGAAAATTCAAAGGGAACTGGAGGAGATGTTTCTTGGCAGAAGTACGATTTTGGTATCGGAGGAGGAGCAATGAGCTTTTTGGATAAGATGTCGGGGAAAAAGAAGGGAATTTTCCTTGCTGTGATCGGACTGATCGGCGTTTTGCTGATTATAATCGGTACGGTGGGAGAGAAAAAGCGCTCGGATACGGAGACGGGCGCGGGTACGGAAAAAAATTTGTCAACCTTGGAATATATCGAGACGCTTGAGAATAAAATTAGAACCATAACGGAGCAAATTACAGGTTCGGACAATGTGAAGGTAATCGTCAGCATCGCATCCGGTCCCGAATATGTTTATGTATCCAACGAGGAGCTTGACGAAAATTATTCTGCCAAAGAATACATAACGGTAAAAACGGAGAACGGCTCCGATGCGCTGATCCTTCTCAAGGAAATCTATCCCAAGGTGGAGGGCGTTTCCGTCGCCTGTCCGGGAGGAGACAATCCGAGTCTTCAGGCAAAGCTGATCGAGGTGATTTCTACAGCGCTTGACGTATCGAGCAACCGAATCTGTATTGTAGGAACCAAATAAACTATCAAAAAGGAGAATTGAAGATGAGAAACGAAGAGAGAGCCGCTATGAGAGCGGGTATGGCACAGGAAGAGGATACGGGCGTTCTGGATCTTCCCGAGGCAGAGAAGAAGGAATTCAAATTCAAGAGCTTTTTTGCAAGCGGAGAAAAGGGAATCAAAAAATTCGGCGTGCGCAACCTTGTCATTGTTCTCTCCGTGCTGCTGATCGGCGTGGCGGTATATGTCAACTGGGCGTTGTTCGGCGGAAGTGCCGAACCCGGTGACGATTTGAATGCGGACGTTCCCGGCGAGACCGATGACGTGACGCCCTCCGGCGGCGAAGAGGAGACCAACTATTTTGCCGCTTCTCAGATCGAGCGCCAGAGAGCGAGAGATGAAGCTATCGAGGTGCTTCAGGGGGTCGTAGACGATGCCGATGCGCTGGATTCCGCGAAAGAGCAGGCGCTTGCCGACATCGCCGCCATTGCCGCTACCATCGAGAAGGAAGCCAATATCGAATCCTTGATCAAGGCGAAGGGCTTTGAGGAGTGCGTTGCCGTCATCAACGGCGATAAGGCGAATATCATCGTCAAGAGCGAGGGGTTAAAACCGAATCAGCTCTCCCAGATCCTGGAGATCGTTTATCTCCAAGCGGATATCCTTCCGGCAAACGTAACAATTTCAGAAAAGTAAATTTATCCAAAAAGACCGGCATCGCCGGTCTTTTTTTGTTTTTTTCCTTAAAAACATTGACAAATGGAAAAAATTTCTATATGATAAAAACAGGGGGTGATACCGTTGGGCTCCAGATGATTTGTAGAAGATATGTGAGAATGAGGTAAGATAATTTACAATGAAAGGAAGATTATAATGAAAAAAGTTGTAACGCTGATTTGTGTTTTCTCGTTTCTGATTACAATATTTTCTGGCTCGGTATTTGCTGCACAGAGTAAAGATTCATCTTTGAGCGACGATTTGGTTTTGTATGACTATAAGACACAGACGGAGACGCTTATTTCAAAAGAAACGGTTGCGTCTTATTCTGAAATTTATTCTTCTACAGATAAGCTGCTTGTGGAAAAGAATATTATCAGAGAAGTATCCGAATTTGCGACAAAGCCTCAAGTTGGAACAAAAAGTATTATTGGCTTAGACGCAAGAGTTCCTACGCCGCCTACTTCTGATCCGTACAGCGGAGTGATGCTCCTGTCAATGCGTGTGGTATCCCCTGAGGGAGAAGAGTATGTCAGCCAAGCTACTGGTTTTTTGGTTGCACCGAATGTTTTGGTTTCCTGTGCACATTCCCTTGTTTATACCGGCACGGACAGGGTGATCGAGATGAAGGTTTATGCAAACGTTCATCAGGCTTCGTTGAATGGCTGTGATTATGTTCATCCTGAAAGTTGGATTTATTCAACTGCTTATTTGGACAATCCAAATGACAGGAAAAACGATTGGGTAGTAATAAAATTACAGGAAAACATATCTGGTTATTATTTTACCTGCACACCAAACAGGGTTAGCGTCGGAACGTCATGCTATATTTCTGGATATCCGGGAGACCATAACTATTACCAATATACTTCAGAGGGATATTTGTATTGTTATTCAGCTACGGATGTTGCTCATTATACCAATGACACGGTTGGGGGGATGAGCGGGGCTCCGGTATATACGGATTCCAATATATGCTTTGCCATTCATACAAGCGGAACGGCGGACGGAGTCACAAACAGCGGATGTCCGATCACACAGGGAGTATATGATTCTATCTGCTATGTAATAGACAACAGTTGATATTAAGGAGGAAATCATATGAAAAAGCTTTTTTCCTTGCTTTTGGCCTTCTTTGCTTTGTGTATTTTTCTGGCATCCTGCGGAGATGGGACCGCAGAGCAGACGGAACAGACCACGAACGGCAGTCCGCCGGAAACTACAGCGCCGGAGATTGCCGAGGGATCGCCCGGCTCGGAGCCCGCAGGCGGCATCTGGCTCGGACTGCCCAGCATCCCGACGCTGTGCTCTCCGGAGGAGCTGGAAATTGCGCTTTCTGTGGGTTCGGACGTCTATCCCGTGGATTTTGAATCCATCGAAATCGAAATCGTAAATCAGACGGGAAAGCCGTTTTCGTTTTCTCCGATGATCTGCGTCGAAAAGCTGGGCTGCGCGGAGATCTATCCCTATGAGGGAGATTTTTGGATTCGTCAGCCGTATACCTATATCTCTCCCGTTTCCTTTGCGCATACCGATGAGAGCGGCCGCGTAACGCTTGCGATCCGTGCGGAGTACTGGGCGGAGGGATATACGCCGCAGCCGGGACGGTACCGCGCGGTGGTCGTAATAGAAGATGTCCCATATACCGTTGAATTTAGGCTTGCCTAAAGGAATGCGTTGACTTTTTCCGCTTCTGGTGCTACAATGGGTAAAAAAATGAGGGGGCTTTGTTATGTCTTATCGGATTGGAATCATTGGTATGGGGCTGCGGATGACCGACGTCTTCTGCCGTCTTGCGGGGCTTCGGGAATGTGAGCTTGCCGCCGTTGCGGATCCGGATGCGGAAGGCGTAAGAGCCAGAATGCGGGACGTTCTCAAATGGGACGAGCCGAAAATCGATTCTGTGCCGATTTATGCCGAAGCGCAGACGATGCTGGAGAGGGAAGCGCTTGACGGTGTGATGGTCGGGACTCGGTGCTCGGCGCATGCGCACCTTGCGGCTATGGTGATCCGCCGCGGGATCCCGATGTTTTTGGAAAAGCCGATCGCGGTTTCTGCAAAAGGACTGGCCGAGATCGAAGAGGCTCTCGCTGTCCATCCGGAGATGAACGATAAGACGGTCGTCTCCTTTCCGCTCCGTTTAACGGAGCAGGTGCAGATGCTGCGGGAAATCGTGGACAGCGGAAAAATCGGAACGGTGGAGCATGTTCAGGCGGTCAACGATGTTCCTTACGGGCGTGTTTACTTTCACGGATGGTATCGGGATGAAAAGGAAACCGGCGGTCTTTGGCTGCAAAAGGCAACGCACGATTTTGACTATATCAATTCGATCCTGAGAATCCGGCCGGTCGAAATCTGTGCGATGACCTCCAAACAGATTTTCAAAGGAGACAAGCCGGCCGGAAAGCTGTGTGACGAATGTGAGGAGAAGCAGACCTGTCCGGAAAGCTATGTCAGCGCGCACCGGGCCGGAGAATACTTATATGGTCCTTGGTGCTGCTTTGCCGAGGATACCGGCAATGAGGACAGCGGCAGCGCGATCATTCGCTATGAGACGGGCATGCACGTCGTTTATTCGCAGAACTTTTTCGCGAGAAAGGGCGCCGGTTTGAGGGGCGCGCGCTTCCTCGGCTATGCCGGAACAGCGGAGTTTGATTTTCAAAGCGGAGATGTCCGCGTTTTCATGCATCATGTATGCCGGACAGAAACGTATCATTTTGACGCAAAGGACGGGCACGGCGGCGGTGACGAGGCGCTGTGCCGGAATTTTACCGACGTGGTCGCAGGACGCGCCCGCTCTCGTTCGTCGTTGCGGGACGGGATCCTCAGTGTGAATATGTGTCTTGCGGCGAAGGAATCTTCGGAGCATCATCGGTTTGCCGCCATCAAAGGCTGATATTTCAAACCAAAAAGCCGGCAGAAATGCCGGCTTTTTGGTTTGAGATGAAATTAGAACGCAAGATCTGCGCCGAGGCAGGGATAGCCCGCCGCTGTGTGGGCTTCCAGCAGCTCGTCGCACATGGCGATGATATCGTCGATGGAAAGCTCCGCGGCGGTATGCGGGTCCAGCATGGCGGCGTTGTAAACCAGCTCCTTTTTGCCGGTCACGGCTGCTTCGACGGTGAGAAGCTGGACGTTGATGTTCGTCATATTCATCGCAGCGCACTGAGGCGGCAGCTCGCCGACGTAGGTCGGAGATATGCCGCTGCCGTCCACAAGGCAGGGGACCTCCACGCAGGCATCCTTTACGAGATTTGGGATAAGCCCGCGATTGATGACGTTTCCGCCGATGCGGTACGGCGTATCTGTAAGGATGGATTCCAATATATGCGAAGCATATTCGATGCTGCGCGTATGCTCGATATTGCCGCCATTCAGGATTTCCTCCTTCTGTGTCTTCCATTTCTCGATTTGGTTCACGCAGCGGCGCGGATATTCGTCGAGCGGGATGTGATACCGCTCGATGAGCTCCGGATATTTGGATTTGATATAGAATGGGTTATATTCCGCGTTGTGCTCGCTGCTTTCCGTGCAGTAGTATCCGAATTTGAGGATATAATCAAAGCGCACCATGTCGCGGTGTCCTTCAGAGGACGCATTTTTCTCCGCCGCGATGCGGCGGATCTGCGGGTATAGGTCGTTGCCGTCTAAATCCTCTATTTTTAAAAGCCATGCCATATGGTTGATGCCGGCGATCAGCTCCCTGTGTCCTGCTGTCTCGATGCCGCATTCGCGGAGCACCGTGTCCGCGCAGGTCTGGACGCTGTGGCAAAGGCCGATGGTTTTGATTTTTGTATACCGCTGCATAAAGCCGGTCAGCATCGCCATCGGGTTGGTGTAATTGAGGAACCATGCGTTTGGACAGACGGCCTCCATATCCCGTGCGATCCCGCGCAGAACGGGGATCGTGCGCAGCGCGCGGAAAATGCCGCCGATTCCGAGCGTATCTCCGATGGTCTGGCGCAGGCCGTATTTCTTGGGGATCTCAAAATCGATGACCGTGCAGGGCTCATAAAGCCCGACCTGGACCGCATTGATGACAAAGTCCGCGCCGGCAAGCGCTGCACGCCGGTTTTCGGGGCCGAGATACGTCCGGATCACCGCGCGGCCCTTGTTGATGCTGCGGTTCAGGGCCAGAATCAGCTCCTCTGATTCAGAAAGACGCGCGCCGTCAATGTCATAAAGCGCGATTTCGGCATCGTGCATGGCGTCGCAGAGCAGGCAGTCTCCGATGACATTTTTGACGAACACCGTGCTGCCTGCGCCGATAAATGTAATTTTTACCATTCTATTGTTCCTTTCTTTGTTTATTAGTCAGACGAGAGGATACAGTCGATCACAATGAGGATCGAGAGCATCATCAGCTCGTCCTCCGTCGGTTCCATGTCGATGACGTAGCTGTCGCCCCATGTGAACCATTCCTTTCCGATGCTGGCGACAGGGGTTCCATCCCGCAGGACTTCATAATTGTGAGCAAGAAAATCTCCTTCTATGGTAAAGGGCGCTCTGTCGATATAATATTTCGGGGTGAAGAAGGAAAATTCTTTTGCGATTTCAACGGCGAGCACGTCGCCCCGAAATACCTGATAACGGGGAAGGAAGGTGAGTAGCCTGCGGGAGATTTTCAGCACTTCGGCGCCTGCCGCATCGTAAATATGAAGGGCTTTCGGGAAGGAAAAAAAGTCGCCGACCACCGTGTAGAGGTCAACTCCTTCCTCGTCCTTGACCGTAAAGCTGTCGCGGAAAGAAAAAACCTTCTGTTTCACATATCGTTTCACACGCTGTTTTCCTTTCGTCGTGGATTTAAAAAAAGCCCCGCCAAACGGAAGCGGGGCTTTTCTTTTTCATTAGTGGCAGATGCACTTTTCCGTATCTTTGTCGAAGATATGAACTCTTGTCGTATCGATGGCCACTTTGATGGTATCGCCGGCCGTCGCCGTTGTTCTCGGCGAAACTCTGGCGGTCAGCTTGACCTCACCGGATTTATCGATGACGATATTCTTTCTCTTTGCAAGCTCCTCGTCGACGACAACGCGGTTTGCAATGAGATAGAGGTAAACCTCGGCACCCATCAGCTCCGTTACGTCGACATAAGCGTCGAAGGAACATTCCTCAAGGGCAGCGATCTGCATCGGCGTATCGACGATGCACTCGGGACGCACACCGGCGATGACCTCCTTGCCGATATAGGGCTGAAGCTCCGGAAGATTTCCTTTTTCCTCGGGAAGCTTGACCTTGACCTCGCCGAACTTCAGGTAGACACCGCTGTTTTCCTTCTCAAGCGTGCAGTTGATGAAGTTCATCTGGGGCGTACCGATAAAGCCCGCGACGAATACGTTGACAGGATTGTCGTACAGATTCTGAGGAGAGTCGACCTGCTGGATAATGCCGTCCTTCATGACGACGATTCTTGTTGCCATCGTCATAGCTTCGACCTGGTCATGCGTAACGTAAATAAACGTTGCGGCAAGCTTGTTGTGGAGCTTGGTGATCTCCGTTCTCATGGCTGCACGGAGCTTTGCGTCGAGGTTGGAGAGCGGCTCGTCGAGCAGGAACACCTGCGGGTCACGGACAATGGCGCGTCCGAGCGCGACACGCTGCTTCTGACCGCCGGACAACGCCTTCGGATAACGGTCGAGCAGGTGGGTGATATCGAGGATGCGGGCCGCTTCCTCCACCTTGCGCTTGATCGTCTCCTTCGGCATTTTGCGAAGCTTCAGACCGAACGCCATGTTGTCAAACACCGTCATATGCGGATACAAAGCATAGTTCTGGAACACCATTGCGATGTCTCTGTCCTTCGGCGCGACGTCGTTGACCAGCTTGTCACCGATAAAGAGCTCGCCTTCCGTGATTTCCTCGAGTCCCGCAATCATACGGAGCGTGGTGGATTTTCCGCATCCGGAAGGACCGACGAAGATGATGAATTCGGTATCCTTGACTTCAAGGCAAAAATCGGATACTGCCGTTACTCCGCCGGGATATTTTTTGTAGATGTGTCTTAAAGATAGGCTTGCCATTATTAGACTCCGTTCTCGGCGACATAACGAATTTTCTATTTTCCATCACTCAGCCGCCGGTGAGAGATGTGGAAAGAATGCGGACACGCATTCTTATTTCAAAAAATAAAAGTGTCGATGCTAATGTAACGATATTATTATAGCAGATAGAATGAAATTTTGAAAGAGGGGAAAGTTCCAAAATTTCAGTTTTCTATTTGTCGTTATTGCACAAAAACAGTAAAATAATATTGAACAAAGAGAAAAATAAAGAAAAAAACTAATAAATTAAAGATTTTTCATCGTAAGTCCGATCCGTTTTTTTGCGATATCGAGGGACTTGATTTTGACCTTGACTTTGTCTCCGACCGCGAGCACTTCGCTTGGATGCTTGATATATTTTTCACTGATCTCAGAGATGTGAACAAGACCGTCCTGATGGACGCCGATATCGACGAATGCGCCGAAATCGATGACATTGCGCACAACGCCCTCGAGGACCATGCCGATCGATAGATCGGAGATGTCAAGAATGTCCGAACGGAGCTCCGGCGTCGGAAGCGAGTCGCGGATATCGCGCCCCGGCTTTTCGAGTTCGGCAAGGATGTCGAGCACGGTCGGCTCGCCGGCGGAAAGCTCGCGTGCGAGCTTTTCGATTCCATAGGCCGTCGCGGCCTTTCGGATCCCGGAAAGACCGGCGCTTGTCATATCATTTTTATTATACCCAAATTTGCCGAGAAGAATTTTGGCAGTTTCATAGGATTCCGGATGGATGCCGGTGTTGTCGAAAATTTCCTCCGAGCCGGAAACGCGCAGGAAACCCGCGCACTGCTCGTATGCCTTGGCGCCGATCCTTGGAACGCGGAGCAGTTCGGCGCGGCTGTGGAATTCGCCGTTTTCCTCTCGGTATTTGACGATATTTTTGGCGGAGGCGGCGTTGATGCCTGCGATGTGCTCAAGCAGGGAATAGGACGCCGTATTGACATCTACGCCGACCGCGTTGACGCAGTCCTCCACAACGCCGGAAAGCGCCTCGTCGAGCCTTGCTTCCTTCATATCGTGCTGGTACTGTCCGACGCCGATGGATTTGGGGTCGATTTTGACAAGCTCCGCGAGCGGGTCCTGAATGCGGCGCGCGATCGACACCGCGCTGCGCTGTGTAACGTCGAAATCGGGGAATTCCTCCGCCCCGAGCTTGGAGGCGGAATAAACGGAAGCGCCGGCCTCGCTTGTCACGATATACTTGGTCCCCGTGCCGAGCTCACGCAGCGTATCGGCAACGAAGATCTCGCTTTCCTTGGAGGCCGTTCCGTTTCCGATGGAGATGATATCGACGTTATATTTTTGGATAAGACGGCCGATGATCTTCTTGGATTCCTCGATTTTTTCCTGCGGCTTTGTCGGATAAATGACGGCGGTATCCAGCACCTTGCCGGTCTTGTCCACGACGGCGAGCTTACAGCCGGTACGATAGCCGGGATCGAAGCCCAGAACGGTTTTCCCTTTGATCGGCGCCTGCATCAGCAGATGCTTGAGATTTTGGGAAAAGAGCTTGATGGCGCCTTCGCTCGCCTTGTCGAACAGATCGGCCCGGATCTCGCGCTCGATGGAGGGGGCGATGAGGCGGTCATAGCTGTCCGTCATTGCGGAAACCACATAGGGAAATGCCGGACTTTTTTCGTCGGTAACGACATGATAGAGCAGATCGTTGAGCAGGATGTCCTTGGATATGTCGATGGAGACCTTCAAAAAATCCTCTTTTTCACCGCGATTGATGGCGAGGACGCGGTGAGAGGGCATGGCGGTGAGCTTTTCCGTGTAGTCGTAGTACATCGAGTAAACGGAATCCTCGTCCTTCGCCTGCTTGACGGAAAGAAAGCCGTGCTGGAAGGTCAGCGTCCGGATGTCATGGCGATAGTCGGCATTGTCCGAAATTTCCTCCGCGATGATGTCCATTGCGCCGGCAAGCGCCTCTTCCGCCGATGCGACGCCCTTTTCCTCATTGATGTAGGAGGCGGCGATTTCGGGAATCGGCGCGTCATAACGAGGCTTTTGAGAGAAAAGGAGTTCCGCCAGCGGCGCGAGTCCGCGTTCTCTTGCGACGGAGGCTCTCGTTTTCTTTTTTTGCTTGAACGGACGGTAGATATCTTCGATTTCGGCGAGAATCTCGGCGCTTTGCAGGGCTTGCTCGATTTCCGGCGTCATTTTTCCTTGCTCGGAAATGGCGCGGCGGACCTCCTCTTTGCGCTTTTCCAGCCCGCGCAGGTAAGCGAGCCTTTCACAAAGCGCGCGAAGCTGTTCGTCGTCGAGCGAGCCTGTCGCTTCCTTACGGTAGCGTGCGATGAAGGGAACGGTGTTGCCTTCGTCAAGAAGCTTTACTGCAGCCTCGGCCTGAGACGGCCGGATCGAGAGCTCTTCGCTGAGTTTTTGAATGATGTCCATGCTGAATTGGAACCTCCGTATTGGTGAAATTTTTAGATGGCGGTGAAAAAGACTATCTGCCCTCCAGTATTTCGGCTTCTTCCTGTGTGAGCGTCCGGAAGCTGCCGTATGCGAGCGTCGGGTCGAGCGGGATCCCGGCAAAGGCTGTCCGCTCCAGGGTGATGATGCGGTTGCCCACCGCTTCAAACATGCGCTTGATCTGATGAAATTTTCCTTCCGTGACCGTGATCTCACCCGCACAGTCGCCGGAAAGGGAGAGCCTTGCCGGCGCTGTCGGACGGGCTTCGCCGATATCCACGCCGTGCTCCAGCTGAACACAGTCCGCCTGCGAGAGCGGTCTCTCGCAGGTGAAGCGGTAGGCTTTTTTTACGTGGTGCTTGGGAGAAAGCAGCTTGTGGGCAAGCGCGCCGTTGTTGGTCAGAATCAGGAGTCCCGTTGTGTTTTTGTCAAGCCTGCCGCATGGGAAAAGGCCGAGCCTTCGGTACTTGTCCGGCAGCAGGTCGAGTACGGTCCGTTCGGATATGTCGTCGGTGGCGGAGATCACGCCCTCCGGCTTGTTCATCATGAGATAGACATATTTTTGATAATGAACGCGGCGTCCGAAATAAGAGACCTCGTCGTGTTCAGGGTCGATCGGAAAGGAGGGATCGGAAACGGGATCGCCGTTGACGGAGATGCCGCCGGCCCTTGCGGCCTTACGGCTTTCCGAGCGGGAGGCCGTTCCGGTTTCGGACAGGAATTTGTCAAGACGCATATGTGGTTTCCTTTCGGCAAATACGCTGATATTGAGAAATAGAGGGCTTTGGAATATTTCACAGCATGGGATTTTCTTATGGAGGAAGGTTCAGGAGGATGATCCGGTTATTTCAAAATAAGCGTAATGTGGTCCATCTGGGAAGAAGAAGACGATGCGATATTTGCCGGGCTTGAATTCATAAGGGGCTTGCCAATGTGAGCCGTTTTTGGTGAGGTCGATCGTATATGTCATTTCAGACACCCACATTTCTCCCCATGACATCCCCACATAATAAGGGAGGCGGACCCACATATAAGCATTCACTCGTCCTTCGAGTCCCTCATAGGTAGGGTCAAGATAGAGATCTTCAAGAAAAGCGCCGATGCACATCCAAATGCTTTTTTTCCCGGTTCTGTTGACGATTTTTACAGAAATGCTGTCTGGAGCTTCTTCATATACAGTCTGATCGAGAATGATCTCCATGTCGTAGTCATTATAATCGAAATCGATTCCGCCTCTTGTGAAAGTCGGATTGAAATTCCATGGCTCATCAAAATTAGGCTGCCACAGCGCCTGTGTTGTTGTCTCTGTCGTTTCAAGAGGCGTGGACGCGGTGGAATTGCTTGTAGTTTCAGCTGGCTCGGATGCCGAGGTGGTATTGTTCGTGGCTTCGGTGCTGCTAGATGGTCCTGTGGTGTTGTCGACTTTGGTGCTTCCGCAGGCAGAAAAGGCGAGTGAAAGAATAATAGCGATGCACAGTATAAAACACGTAAAGGCAGATTTCTTAGACATAACGGCCTCCTCAATTTAAATTGATATAATAGGAAATGACGTTATAGATTTCCTCTGTGATTTTGACGCCTTGGTTATAGGTCACACCGCCCTTCGAGTGGATCGCCACGCAGACATAGCTTGGCAGATAGACCGGACTTCCGCTGTTACCCTGGTATGTATTGTTGTCATAGTGGAGCAGATACGGGCTTGCCTGCGTCGCGTAGCCCTCGCTTGTGACCTGATGAAAGTCTTGATGCGAACAGTTTTCTATTGTGCAGGCGGCATTGGTGCAGGTGGGATAGCCGGAGACAAGCACCGGATGTGAGAACGGCGCGAGCGATTCATAGGTGCAGGGAAAATAAAACGCATCGGGCAGCGGCTCCTGCAGCTTCACCACGCACCAGTCGTGATTGTCGGCCTCACTGGTGCCGATGGTGCTGCAAAATCGACACATACCCATCTTTCGGGATGGATATAATCTCCGTAATAGATGCTCGGCTGTATGGAGCTGTGATAATAGGGATAGACGCGGACCTCGGATATTTCCTGTTTCTCATCTACGAAGACATGTCCGGCGGTCACCATCACGTCCGGTGCGACCATAAAGCCGGTAGCGCGGCTCCAATTGGGTAAATCCGTTATTCCATCGCTGTCCCAGTCGATCCCTAACATGAGATATACCACGCCCGAATACGGCACGTTATAGGTGCTGCCCGTCTTGGGCGGCGTCAGGGTATAGGGCTTGCTCGGGTCGATCACGGAAAACGGAGACACCGAAAATTCTGCCTGCGCCGCTTTCATCTGGGCAAGCCTTGGCAGCTCAGAGGCCATGGCGGCAAGCTCATAAGTGGTGGAGGTGGTACTGCTGTAATTCGGGATGCTCTCCCATGGGATGACACGTTTTGTTTTGGTGATATAATCATATTCAATTATATCATACTTTTTAACCGTGTCAAGGCTCGCAAGGATATCGGATAGTGCGTCCGCAGCGCCGGCGGTGATGGAAAACGCGATGCAAAAGCAAGCGCAGAGAAGAAATGCAAAGATACGTTTGAGTGCTTTTTTCATGGTACTATCCTTTCTTGTGTGTTTTTGGCGTAGTTACGATAAGGCCTTTTTCTTCCTCCTTTCTGACGGCCTTCCGCTTCCAAATATGGAAAATCACATGCCTGAAAGCATTCCGGAATTTTTTTTGAGATGAAGTTCCGTTCTTATACTATAAGTATACCATATATTAACATGTTTGTAAATAACTTTTTTGCGATGAATATTTATTCATGTTGGTTGACAATATCTGCGCCGTATGCTATAATATGCGCATATTTTTTGAATAGAAAGGTGAAATCTATGGGTACGAATCTGAAACGCTTGTTTGCCGCTCTGCTTTGCGCCGTGATGCTGATTGCGGTAGGCGCCTGCGGCAATACGCAGCCAACTGACAGCTCTTCCACAGGAACGACCTCGGGTGAGACAACTCCGGGCGAGACGACCACGGACGGGACGACGTCTTCGCTTCCGACGCCGGGTGAGACCACGACGGGGCAAACGGAGCTTCCGCTTGACGAAATCGAAAATGCCATCAAGATCGAGGCGTCTCCCGTCACGGAAACGACGGAGATCCCGCTTCTCATTATTCTTGCGAACTTCGATGCCAACGGGAATGGCGTCAACGATTGGGATGAGAACGATCCCGACAAGCTTTATAGTGATAAAACAAAGGACTATTACGGCGAACAGTGGGCGGGCACCGATTTGCTCGAGCATTATGAGCTTTATTTCGGCGACGGCGCTTCGCTGACCAATTATTATGACGAGCTTTCGATGGGCGCGTTTCATTTTGTGCCGATTGAGTTCGATGTGATGCCGGAAAATTCTCCGGTCCCGAACGGCATGATCGAGGTCGTTGTGGATATTCCGCATCCTTCGGCGTCCGGCGACGCGCAGGGAACGATCACAAAGATTTTCAGCGCCTGCGATCCTTACATTGATTTTTCAAAGCTCGATAAGAATGGAAACGGCAAGATCGACGAGATGGAGCTTGGCGTCATTATTCTGAATCCGGGCGCTGACGCTTCCAGCAGCAGCGGTAAATCAGGCGGCAATTCAGGTGCTCCCCGATTCTATTTCGAGGTTTGGGGAACCTCTCAGAGCCTGAACGCTTATCTCGACGGCGTTTCGTTCTCCAAGGTCTCGAACGTCGGAGAATACAAGACGGTCGGCAACATTCTGCCTATCGGCGTTCCGGTCCATGAGCTTGCGCACAATCTTGGTGCGGAGGACCTCTATGATCGTAATGTCAACGCGACCGGCGGTACGATTTCCGGCTGGCCGAGAGCCTACTATTTCTCGCTTCAGTGCAACGGCAACAACTGCGGCTATGGGACCATGCCGTCCTATCTCGACCCGTACCAGAGAATCTATCTCGGCTGGGCGGAGGAGCATGTGGTGGAGGACGGCGTTTACACCATCTACTCTACATGCACCGATAAATATACGGTCCTTCGCGTCAATACGCCGGACCCTGACGAATACTATCTCATCGAGATCCGCCTGAAGGAGGGCTTTGAAAAGAATCTGACGGACGGCGACTCCAAGGGCGGTATCATGGTGTGGCACATCGACGAGGAGATTAACCGGAAATATTTTGCCTCCGGCATGGCATCGTCCTCCTATGCGGACGCTTCGACCGGTAAGCGCCATGATCCCGGAATCGTTCCGCTGTTCCGCGGCGCCTATGACAAGACGGGACAGCTTATGACAAATACCAATCCGATGGACCCGTTCTATTATCTGAGCGACGACATTTCTACCGCGATTTTCAATTCCGGCGATTTCCGTTCTGTGACCAACGGAACCCAGTCGCTGAACTCCTATCCTGCTTCGTGGGAAGGCAAGCAGAATTTTAACCTGAAAATCGAGGTTTTGAGCGAGCCCGGACAGGAGATGACCATTAAAATCACAACCGGAACCAAGGATTATGCGCCGATTCTGTCTGCTGAGTACTCGGAAAAGTCCTACGATTCGATTACGGTAAAAGGAACGGTCGACGCTGTAAACGAGTCCGTCATTTCCGAATATGGAATTATGCTGGCGACCGATCCGGATTTTCAGGAGAATGTTGTCATCAAAGTGCCGGAGCTTGGCGAGAACAATACCTTTACCGCGACCTTCGACGGATTGACGCCGGAAACGCGATACTATTATAAGGTGTTTGTCAACAGTGACAACGGCTATGCGGAGGCTACCGGCAATACGCCGACATCCTCTATGCCGAAGCCGAAGGAATATGCGACCGTCACGCTGTATTCCGATACGGGTGCGAGCGGCTATGGGATCCGTGTGGACTTTGGCGAAACGCTTTCCATCCCGTCGGGCTGGCTGAAGAGCATCAGCAATAAGAAGCCCGGCTATACGCTGGAGGGCTGGTATTACGACGAGGCACTTACCGAACCGTTTGATATGAATACTGTGATTGAAAGCGGCACAGAGGATTTCTCGCTCTACGCGAAGTGGGTGGAGCAATGACCGTCAGCTGCTGAAGTCTTTGCAGTAACCTCTCTGCTGTCACCGGCTTCGTTTATCAAAACGAAGCCGGTGCTTTTTGTAGGGGCAGATATTTTCTTCCAAGGACGGAAAAGGCGCTGTGAAAAATCACAGCGCCTTTTCCGCTTTGTGCGGATTGCCTTTTTTTGTCTGAATGCGGGATGCTTCAATCGGTCTCTTTTTCTTTCTGAAAAATAAACGGCTTTGAATTCTGCTTTTTTTCATGGATAAAATATAGAAAGAAAGGAGGCTCCATATGCAATATCAAGAATGGCTGAGAGAATGGCTTGATATTTATATCAAGCCTTCCTCAAAAAATAGAACTTTTTGCCGATATGAGGAGATTATCTGCCGGCGCTTGATCCCACAGCTCGGAGAATATGAGATGGAGGCGCTTTCTCCTTTGCGGATCCAGCATTATATGACGGAGCTTTTGCGTAGCGGTAATTTAAAGACGGGGAAGGGCTTGTCGGCAAATTCGGTGGATGGGATCCTCTCCGTGATACGAAGCTCGCTTAAGGCGGCGTATGAGCTGGGACTGACGGCGGACTATACGATGAATAAAGTCAAAAGGCCGAAGTCCGCCGAAAGACAGGTTTCCTGCTTTTCGGTCGCTGAACAGAAAATACTCGAGCGCGCGGCAATGACAGACAAAAGGGACAAGATGAAGGGCATAGTGTTATGTTTATATACCGGTCTTCGCATTGGAGAGCTGCTGGCGCTGGAATGGGATGACATCGATTTTGACAGGGCAGAGCTTTTTGTGGAAAAGTCCTGCTATGACGGAAGGGATGAGAAGGGCGTATTCTGCCGCATCATAGATACGCCGAAGACCGCAAGCTCAAGGCGTGTGATCCCGCTGCCGGGCTCGATCCTTCCGGTTTTGCGGGACATGCGGGAAAGCCGTGTTTCCTCCTATGTCATTTCAGACGCGGGCGGAACGGTTTCTGTCCGCTCCTATCAGCGGAGCTTTGAGCTGCTTTTGAAAAAGCTTGGAATTCCGAAAAGGAAATTCCATACCCTGCGCCATACCTTTGCTACCCGTGCCATAGAATGCGGGATGGATGCAAAGACGCTTTCCGAGATCCTTGGGCATAAGTCGCCTGCCATTACGCTGAATCGATATGTCCATTCGCTCATGGAGCATAAAAAAGAAATGATGGACAGGATTGGCGAGCTTTTTTGACGGAATATGGTGCCTATTAACATAATAGATGGAAGTTTTACAATACATATTCTAACACAGATTACATATTTTGTAAAGTTAGGCAAGAATATTGGGAAAAGAACAATTTGATTCCCTCCGCATTCTTCTTTTCTGAACAGATTTTTTGCGGATATGTTCATCTATTATGTTAATAGGAGAACACCGGTGAAAAAAATCTGCCGGGAAGAACGTTAAAATGCAGGAAAAAAAAGAGAAGGACTTTGAAAAAGTTTTAAAGGAAGCGCTGACAAATGCACAGGACAGGGAAATGGAAAGATGGAATTCGTTTGCCGAAATGCCGGAAAGCTTCAGCTTCCGGCATAAACGGAATATGAACCGGCTGTTCCGCGCCCAGCTTGGAAGCCGGTATCTGCCATATCCTGAGGCGGCGCGTTTGAAGTCCTGCTTGAAGAATCTGCTTTTTTGCCGTTCGCGGTGCAAAAGCAAAAAGAGAACAAAGAGACGAAGATAGCTTATCTGCCGCAATCCTTCCTTTAAAAAATTTTTGTTTTTTCTCTTCTAAGGCTTGTGCAGACAAAGTCTTGCGGTCCGCCGATTTTTCTGTTGCGTTGTTCCTTCTGCTGTGCTATACTGAAACATATGCCGAAATTTTATACGGCGCCTTTGCCGGGCGTCCGCGGAAAATACGGCGGAAAATCAAAAAAGGATCGGTTCGTCTATGTGTACTCGTCCCTCAGTCGTTCGATATGCCTGCTATATGTCCAACGTTTCCATGGCGGCGGTGGCGAATTTGTCGCCGCTTCTGTTCATCACCTTCCATCAGCTCTATGGGATCTCCTATACGCTGCTCGGACTTTTGGTTTTGATCAATTTTTGTACGCAGCTTTGTGTGGACCTTGTTTTTTCTTTCTTTTCCCACCGGTTTCCGATCCAGAAAACCGTGCGCGTTATGCCGGTCCTGACTGTCGTCGGGCTTCTTGTGTATTCCATTTTGCCGGCGCTGTTTGCCGAGAAAGCCTATTGGTTTCTTGTGCTTGGGACTGTGATTTTTTCAGCGTCTGCCGGACTTGCTGAAGTCTTGATAAGTCCTGTCATCGCGGCGCTGCCGTCCGACAATCCGGAGCGGGACATGAGCCGTGCCCATTCCGTATATGCCTGGGGCGTTGCGGGAGTGGTTCTTGTCAGTACGCTGTATCTTCAGATATTCGGCAGGGAAGCGTGGTATTTTCTTGCGATGCTTTGGGCGGTGCTGCCGCTTTCCGCGTTTATCCTTTTTTCGTGCTCGGAGCTTCCTGCCCTCGAGATGGCAAAAGCCTCAAGCGCCGGCAGCTCGCTTCGGAATCCTGTGCTGCTGCTCTGTGTGCTCTGTATCTTTTTAGGAGGAGCCTCTGAGAATACCATGTCACAATGGTGCTCCGGCTATCTTGAAGCGGCACTGAAGCTCCCGAAGCTTTGGGGAGATGTATTCGGCGTCGCCGTTTTTGCTGTCATGCTGGGACTTGGCAGAACGCTTTATGCAAAATTCGGCAAAAATATTTCAAGATTTTTATTGCTTGGATTTGCCGGCGCTTTTCTTTGCTATGTTACCGCCGCGCTTTCCCAGAATGCCGTCGTGGGACTTGCCGCCTGTGCACTCACCGGGCTCTGCGTATCCATGCTGTGGCCGGGGACTTTGATTTATACGGCGCAGTCCATTCCGAAGGCGAGCGTCGCCGTATATGCGCTGCTTGCGGCGGGCGGCGATCTTGGGGGATCGATCGCGCCGCAGCTTGTCGGCGGGATCACGGATGCCGTTTCACAAAGCGCGTTTTTCGCATCTTTATCGGAGAGCTTGTCTGCGGAACAGATCGGACTGAAGCTCGGTATGCTGGCGGCTTCTCTGTTTCCGCTTGCCGGCGTCGCGGCGGTCCTGATTCTAACAAGAACGGTGAGGAAAAAACATTCCTCCGTCTGTGACAGATAAAAATAAAAGGCTGCATGAGAGGTCCTCCATGCGGCTTTTTCCTTTTTAGGGCGCCGGAAAAAAAGGAAAGCGGCGAGTCCGAGAGACGGCGTTTTCAGGCGAATGTTTTGAAAGGAAAGCAAAGGGACGGCAGTCGGATAGATCCTTGCAGGAAAAAAGCAGAATCGCTGCATATTCGGGACCGTCCGCCATGACAGAGGGGCTGTTGGCTGCGGGGAGGCATCGTTCGTACAGGAATATCGTGCCGAAGGGATAGCAAAAGCCGACATGATTGAAAAATAATCAAAATGGGGAAAATGGAAACATCTTAGCCGCCAATTTTCACCAGCAAATTCAGAATTTACAAAAAATTCACAGTTTAAATGAAATTTGGAACGGAGAAGGAACTCTTATGGAACCGAACGGGAACTGGGATTTGGTATAATAGAGGACGACGGACAATACCTATATCACAGATCAAATTGTTCGAAAAATTTTGGAGGTATTTTTACCATGTATTTTGACGCGATTGCAAAAGTTATTGCAGAAAGAACCGATTGTGACATTTCGACCATCAAGCCGGAAAGCACCTTTGCAGAGCTTGGGATCGACTCTCTGGATACCGTGGAGCTTCTGATGAGCCTTGAGGATGAAATCGGCGTTGAAATCGAGCTTGACCAGAAGGTCGAGACGGTTGCGGATCTGGATAAATTCATTCAAAGCAAAACACAGGGCAAGACGCAGGAGTAAGCTATGATAAAATCCAAAATTTGCGAAATACTCGGGATCCAGTATCCGGTATTTCAAGGCGGCATGGCGTGGATCGCCGACGGAAAGCTTGCGGCGGCGGTTTCCGAGGGAGGCGGACTTGGCATCATCGGCGCGGGGAACGCGCCGGCCTCTTATGTGCGCGAACAGGTCCGGATCGTCAAATCCCTGACGAAAAAGCCGTTCGGCGTCAATATCATGCTCATGAGTCCGCATGCCGATGAGGTCGCGGCAGTCGTTGTCGAGGAGGGCGTTCCGGTCGTGACGACGGGAGCGGGCAATCCTTCCAAATATATGAAGGACTGGAAGGCGGCGGGGATCAAGGTGATCCCTGTGGTGGCCTCCGTTGCCCTTGCCAAGCTGATGACCCGTCTCGGCGCCACCGCGCTGATTGCGGAGGGCGGGGAAAGCGGCGGTCATGTCGGTGAGCTTACGACGATCGTGCTTGTCCCGCAGGTCTGCGACGCGACGGAGCTTCCGGTGATCGCAGCCGGCGGCATCGCAGACGGACGCGGCGCTGCTGCGGCGTTCATGCTCGGCGCGGTGGGCATCCAGATGGGGACGCGCTTCCTTTCTGCCGAGGAATGTACCATCCATCCTACCTATAAGGAAAAGATCCTGAAGGCGACCGATCTTTGCACGATGGTGACCGGCAAGCGGCTCGGCCATCCCGTACGCAGCCTGCGGACCCGGTTTTCTCAGAATTACGCCAAGGCGGAGTACGGCGGCATGCCGGACGACGAGCTGGAGGCGCTGGCGACGGGGGCTTTCCGGATCGCGGTCCAGGAGGGCGATATCGAGAAGGGATGCTTTTTATCCGGTCAGATCGCGGCGATGGTGAAAAAGGAACAGCCGGCGGCCCAGATTGTCAAAGAGGTCATGGATGAGGCGGAAGCGGTCCTTCGGAGGGCGGACTCATGGCTCGGATAGCGTTTTTATTTTCCGGACAGGGCGATCAATATCCCGGCATGGGAAAAGATTTATACGAAAACCATCCGGAGGCAAAAGAAATTTTCGATCTATGCGACGCCATCCGCCCGGGAACGGCAAAGATGTGCTTTTCCGGCACGGAGGAGCAGCTAAGGGAGACCCGCAACACTCAGCCGTGTCTGTTTGCCGTGGAGCTTGCCGCGGCAAGGGTCCTTTCGGCGCATGGAATCCGTCCGCAGGCGGCCGCCGGGTTTTCGCTCGGAGAGCTTGCGGCGCTTACCTTTGCCGGAATGGTCGATATGGAGACCGGATTCCGGCTTGTGTGCCGGCGCGCAGAGCTGATGCAGGCGGCAGCGGAAAAGGCAGATACCTCCATGGCGGCGGTCGTCAAGCTGGATAACGAAAAGGTACGGGAGCTCTGCTCGAAATATTCGGCCGTCTATCCCGTCAATTATAATTGTCCCGGGCAGGTTTCAGTCGCGGGACTGCGCTCGGAAATGGAAGCGTTCGCTGCGGATGTGAAGGGCGCGGGAGGCAGAGCCATTCCGCTCAAGGTTTCGGGAGGCTTCCATTCTCCCTTTATGCAGGAGGCATCCGCCGCCTTTGCCGAGGCACTTTCGGGGATCTCTTTCCAAAAGGGGGAGGTCGTCCTTTATTCCAATAAGACAGCGGAGCCTTATGGGAAAGATGCGGCCCGGCTTCTGGCGGAGCAGATCTGCAGTCCTGTGCGCTGGGAGGAGACGATTCGGCATATGACGGCGTCCGGCATCGACACGTTTGTTGAGGTGGGCCCCGGGAAAACGCTTGCCAATATGATGAAGAAGATCGACGCGCAGGCGCGGGTATATGCGGTATGCGAGCTGCCCGTCCTGCTTTCGGAGGTGGCGAAATGTTAAAGGATAAGGTAGCGGTGATAACCGGCGCCTCCCGTGGGATCGGCGCGGCGACCGCCTGCCGGCTTGCTGAGCTCGGCGCGAACATCGCTGTGATCTACGCGGGAAATGCCGCGGCGGCGGAGACGGTCTGCCGCAGATGCGAGGACGAATTCCATGTCACGGCGCGGTCCTATGCCTGTGACGTTTCCGATTTTCAGACCGTAAAGGAAACGGTGGCGCGGATCAAGACGGATTTCGGCGCGGTGCATATTCTTGTCAACAATGCGGGCATCACGAGAGACGGACTTGCGGCGATGATGAAGGAAGAGGATTTCGACAGGGTGCTGGATGTCAATCTGAAGGGCGCATTCAACATGATCCGCCATTGTCTCCCGCTTTTCATACGCGGACGCGAGGGCTGCATCGTCAATATCAGCTCCGTATCGGGGATGATGGGCAATGCAGGGCAGTGCAATTATTCCGCGTCTAAGGCGGGACTTATCGGACTTACCAAATCCATCGCAAAGGAATACGCGGCAAAGGGGATCCGCTGCAATGCAGTGGCACCCGGCTTCATTCATACGGATATGACCGGATCGCATGAAGAAAATCCGTTGCTTTCCATGATCCCGCTCGGAAAAATGGGGGAGCCGGAGGACGTGGCGGATGCGGTGGCATATCTTGTCGGCGCAAAATACGTAACGGGCGAGGTGCTGCGCGTGGACGGCGGCATCGCCATGTAAGGAGAATCAGAATGAATGAGAACATCAGAAGAGTGGTGGTGACGGGCCTCGGCGCCATCACGCCGCTGGGCAAGAATACAGAAGAAACGTGGCAGGCGCTGAAATCCGGAACAAACGGCATCGCGCCGATCACCTTGTTTGATACAGAAAATTATAAAGCAAAGCTCGGCGCCGAGGTCAAGGGCTTCAATCCGCTTGATTATATGGAGAAATCCGAGTCGCTTCGCACCGACCGCTATACGCAGTTTGCGCTTGTCGCGGCGGCGGAGGCGGTGAAGGAAAGCGGCGTTGTCGGAACTGTCGCCCCTGAGCGCATGGCGGTCTATATCGGTGTCGGCATCGGCGGTATCCGTACCTTTGAGATCGAACATACCAAGCTGATGGAACGGGGACCGCGCAGGGTATCCTCCCTGTTTGTTCCGATGATGATCCCCAATATGGCGGCGGGGATGATCGCTATCCAGTATGATTGCAGAGGTCCCGCGATGCCGGCGGTGACGGCGTGTGCATCCGGCTCCAATGCGATCGGAGAGGCGATGCGCCTCATTCGTCACGGATATGCAGACGCTGTTATCACGGGCGGATCGGAAGCGGCGATCTGCGCATCCTCCATCGCGGGCTTTGTAAATATGCAGGCGCTTTCCACCTCGGAGGATCCGGAAGCAGCGTCCCTGCCGTTTGACAAGCGGCGCGCCGGCTTTGTCATCGGCGAGGGTTCGGTCTCGCTGGTGCTGGAGGAATATGAGCACGCCGTGGCAAGGGGCGCTAAAATCTACGGCGAAGTGTGCGGATATGGCTCGACCTGCGATGCAAACCATATCACGGCGCCTCATCCCGAGGCGCGCGGCGGCGCACAGGCGATGCTGGACGCGATGCGCGAGGCGGGATATACCGAGGGCGACAGGGTCTATATCAATGCGCATGGGACGGGGACTCCCATGAACGATAAGGTGGAGACGCTGGCGATCAAAAAGGCGCTTGGCGAAGAAGCAGCCAGACGCGCTTATATCAGCTCGACGAAATCGATGACGGGACACATGCTTGGCGCGGCAGGCGCCGTGGAGGCGCTTGCGTGCCTGCTCGCTCTGAAGGAGGGAATCCTTCCTCCGACCATCCATTTGCAGGAGCCGGATCCCGAATGCGATCTGAACTATATTCCGGAGACGGCCATCCGGCAGCAGGTCGATCTTGCGCTCTCCAATTCTCTCGGATTCGGCGGGCACAATGCGTGCCTTGCCTTTAGGAAGGTGACGGTATGAAAGAAGCAGATATTCGTAAATATGCGGCTCTGATGAAGGAGCTTGAGCTTACGGCGCTTGAGATTTCTGAGGACAACAAGCGGGTCCGTCTGGAACGTTCGCTGCCAGGTGCTTTGCATGAGCCGATGGTGATTCAGGCGGCGCCTGCGGCGCCGGTGGGAGCTGAGATGCCCGTGATGGAGGGCGGCGACGGCTGCGTCAGCGTAAGATCCTCTTTTGTCGGCGTATTTTATGCGGCGCCTGCGGAGAACGCAGAGCCTTTTGTTGCCATCGGAGACCGGGTAGAAAAGGGACAGACGCTCTGTATCATCGAGGCGATGAAGCTGATGAATGAAATTGCGGCAGAGGAAAGCGGCGTCATTGAAAAGATCTGTGTCACCAACGGTCAGGTCGTGGAATATGGAACCGAGCTGTTCCGGATCAGGAGGTAAGCGATGACACGGGAAGAAATCCAAAAGATTCTGCCTCACAGAGATAACATGCTTTTGCTTGACGATGTCGAGAACCGGGACGGAACGGCTGTCGGCCATTATACGATAAAGGGCGATGAATTTTTTCTTCAGGGAAATTTTCCGGGCAATCCGATTGTGCCGGGTGTGATCCTTTGCGAGATCCTCGCGCAGTCCGCCTGTGTTTTGATGGCGGACGTCATGACGGACGGAAAGCTGCCCGTGTATACGGGGCTGAACAATGTGAAATTCCGCCATCCGGTCCGTCCCGGAGATACGGTGGAAACAAAATGCAGCATCAAGCGGGCAAAGCCTCCGTTTTATTTTGCCGAGGGAACTGTGAACGTGGGCGGTACTGTGTGTGTGAGCGCAGAATTTTCTTTCGCCGTCGTCGGAGAATAGAGCTATGTTTTCAAAAATTTTGATTGCAAACCGAGGCGAGATCGCCGTGCGCATCATCCGCGCCTGCAAGGAAATGGGCGTCGCGACGGTCGCCGTATATTCCGAGGCGGATGCGGGCGCCCTGCATGTGGCGCTTGCCGACGAAAGCTACTGCATCGGCGCGCCGGAGGCGTCGGACAGCTATTTGAATGAAAATCGAATCATCAGCACGGCGCTTCTGTCGGGTGCGCAGGCCATCCATCCGGGCTATGGATTTTTATCGGAAAATGCCCACTTCGCACGGCTTTGCCGAAAAAACGGCATCGTCTTTATCGGACCAGATCCGGAAAATATGGAGCGGCTCAGCGACAAAGCCGTGCTCAAGGAGCTGATGCGGGATGCCGGTCTTTCCGTCATTCCGGGTACACAGGCGGTATCGTCGCTTGAAGAAGCGAAAAAAGCGGCGGGAAAGATCGGGTATCCTGTGATGCTGAAGGCATGCGCGGGCGGCGGCGGACGCGGTATCCGGCTGATCCGCAGCGAGGCCGAGCTTGACGACGCTTATATGCAGGCGACGGCGGAGGCGGCAAGCGCGTTCGGGGACGGTTCCGTCTATTTGGAAAAATATATTTTTCCGGCTCGGCATATCGAGCTTCAAATCCTTGCAGACGAGGCGGGAGATGTCGTTTGCCTTGGAGAGAGAGACTGTTCGCTTCAGCGGCGCAATCAGAAGCTGATCGAGGAGACGCCGTCTCCCGCCGTCAGTGAGGCGCAGCGCCGCGACATCATGGACGCGGCGGTAAATGCTGTGAAGAGAATCGGATATGTGGGCGCCGGCACACTGGAGTTCCTCTATGACAAAGAGGGAAACTTCTGGTTTATGGAAATGAATGTCCGGCTTCAGGTGGAGCACTGCGTGACCGAAATGCTGACCGGAATCGATCTTGTCAAATGGCAGATCCGCATTGCGGCGGGGATCCCCTTAAGCTTTTGTCAGGCGGATGTCCCTCTTGTCGGTTCTGCGATCGAATGCAGGATCAATGCCACGGGCTGCGGGACCCTGAAAATGCTTCATGTACCGGGGGGGCCCTTTGTTCGCTTTGACACCTGTCTTGTTGCGGGGACCGTGGTCACTCCTTATTATGATTCTTTGCTCGGAAAGCTTGTCGTGCATGCGAAGACCAGAGAGGAAGCGCTGCGCAAGCTGCGCGCGGCTTTGTGCGAGCTTGTGATTGAAGGCATCCCCACCAATGTTGAGGAACAGCTGCGAATCGTTTCCGATAAGCGCTTTGCCTCCGGGGATTATGATTTGACCTTTATGGGTAGCAGGTGATGAAATGGCGTTACTGAATTTTCTAAAACCGAAAAACGTATTGGAGGAGGGAGGCAGGACCTCCGCTCCCATCCAGGAAGACGCGGGCGAGCCGGAAAAAACTTGTCCGAACTGTCATAAAAACATTCCCATCAGCCATTTGTGGGCCAATCAGCTCGTATGCCCATGCGGCTATCATTTCCGGATGAAGGCAAGACAGCGGATCGGGATGATAACGGACAAAAATAGCTTTCAGGAGCTGTTTGGGGATGTAAAATCCTGCAATCCTCTGGCTTTTCCCGGTTATACGGAGAAGCTGGAGACGGTGAAGAACGCGAGCGGCGAGGAAGAGGCTGTGATTTGCGGTACGGCGGCTGTCGGAAAGCAGAAGTGCTGTCTTTTTGTCATGGAGTCTCATTTTATGATGGGAAGCATGGGCAGCGCCGTAGGAGAAAAGATAACGGCTCTCTTTGAGTATGCGGCGGCGCACCGTCTGCCGGTTATCGGATTCACGGTTTCGGGCGGCGCCAGAATGCAGGAGGGGCTCTTGTCCCTAATGCAAATGGCGAAGACGAGCGCTGCCGTCAAGAGACACAGCGATGTGGGACTTCTGTATATAGCGGTGTTGACCGATCCGACAACGGGAGGGGTTACGGCGAGCTTTGCCATGGAAGCCGATATCATTCTGGCGGAGCCGGGCGCAACGGTCGGCTTTGCCGGCGCGCGCGTCGTCGAGCAGACGACGCGAAAAGCCCTGCCTAAGGAATTCCAAAAATCGGAATTTGTGCTGCAGCATGGATTTATCGACCGCATTGTGCCGCGCAAGGACCAAAAAAAGCTTCTTGCCGAGCTTTTGAAAATGCATACAGGAGGATAACGAAATGAACCAGGCTCCTTATGACCGAGTAAAGCTTGCCCGTGACAGCAGCCGCCCCACGGGACTGGACTATATCAAAAATATTTTCAAGGGCTTCCTTGAGTTTCACGGCGACCGCAGCTTTGGCGACGATCCTGCGATTATTGGAGGGATTGCGCGTCTTAACGGAAATCCCGTTACTGTGATTGCCATTGAAAAGGGACATACAGCGAAGGAGCGCGTCGCGCGCAATTTCGGTGCGCCGCATCCGGAGGGATATCGGAAAGCCCTGCGCTTGATGAAGCAGGCAGAGAAATTTGGACGTCCCATCATATGCTTTGTGGACACTTCGGGCGCATACTGCGGGATCGGTGCTGAAGAGCGCGGGCAGGGACAGGCGATATCCGAAAATTTGATGGAAATGAGCACGCTGTGCGTTCCTATCGTCTCGATCCTGGTCGGAGAAGGCGGAAGCGGCGGCGCGCTGGCGCTGGCGGTGGCCGATCGTGTATGGATGCTGCAAAATGCGGTATATTCCGTCATTTCTCCCGAGGGCTGCGCCAGCATTCTTTGGAAGGATTCCTCTAAAGCTGAGGTTGCGGCGGCAAGCCTGAAGCTGACGGCTGAGGACGCGAAGAGTCTTGGCGTGATTGAACGCATTCTCTCGGAGACCGATATTGGAAAAAAAGAGTATTACGAGCGCATCCGCTCTCTTCTTATCGATGAAGTGGCGGAGCTGTCCGAGGACCCGGAGCTGCTTCAGAAGAGGTACGACAGGTTCCGGAGGATCGGCATGGTGGAATCCGATGAGATTGTATGAGATAAGGATAAAAATTTTATGAAGAGTATTTACCAGAAATTTTGCAGAGAGCAGCTGGATTCCTCCGGCGCTCTTGCGAAAATTGAGCTTGACTACCCTGAGAATTTCAACTTCGGCTATGATGTGGTCGATGCGATTGCAGAGAGTGAACCGGAAAAAAAGGCGCTTGTTTGGTGCAATACAGAGAATGAAGAACATATTTTTACGTTTTCCGATATCCAGAAATTCAGCAATCAGGCTGCCAATGTACTGGAGGCCTCAGGGATCACAAGAGGCTCTCGGGTCATGGTGATCCTGAAGCGCCATTATGAATATTGGTTTGTAACGGTGGCCCTTCATAAATTGGGGGCGACGATGATCCCTGCCACACATATGCTGACGGTAAAGGACCTTGAATACCGCATCCGTGCGACGCATGTGGATGCCGTTATCTGCACGCCGCAGAATGAAGTCCCGGAAAAAATCCAGTCTGCATTGACCAATTTAGGAGCCAGCGCACGTCTGTGGTGCGTACAGTCCGACAGGGAGGGCTTCCGGAATCTGACGGAAGAGATGAAGGCGGCGAGCGACAAGCTGGAACGCCGTCCGACGCTTGTGACCGATCCGATGCTGCTCTATTTTACGTCCGGAACGACCGGAGAACCCAAGGGCGTCATCCATGACTTCTCCTATCCGCTGGCACATATCGTTACTGCAAAATACTGGCAGCAGGCAGAGGAGGACGGACTGCATTTTACTGTTGCAGAAACCGGCTGGGCAAAGGCTTCATGGGGCAAGATCTATGGGCAATGGCTTGTCGGATGCGCGGTTATGGTATATGATTTCGACAATTTCGTGCCCAAACAGCTCACAAATATCATCAATCGCTACGGCGTCACCTCCTTTTGCGCTCCTCCTACGGTATATCGATATCTTGTGCGCAAGGGCGTTCCGGATATGCCGAAGCTCCGCCATGCTTCTACGGCGGGGGAGATGCTGGCGCCGGAGGTGTTCCGGCTGTTTACAGAACGCACGGGGATTCCGCTGTGCGAAGGCTATGGGCAGACCGAAACCACTCTTCTGATGGGCAATTTAAAGGGAAGAGAGCCGGTTGAGGGGTCCATGGGGACGATTTCGCCGCTCTATCATATCGAGCTCCAGGATAAGGACGGAAGTCCGACACCGCCGGGAAAGATCGGCGAGGTCGTGATCGTCCCGCCGGCAGGGGGGAGACAGCCGGGGGTATTCTGCGGCTATCTGGATGACGAAAAGCAATATCAGCATGTGTGGCGCGGCGGCGTCTATCATACTGGAGACGCTGCGTGGCAGGATGAAAACGGACTTTACTGGTTCCATGGCCGGTTTGACGATATTATCAAAACCGGCGGATTCCGCGTAGGTCCTTATGAGGTGGAAAACGTATTGATGGAGCATCCGGCGGTTCTGGAATGCAGCGTCGTCGGAGTGCCTGACGCGCTCCGAGGGCAGGCGATCAAGGCCTTCATCGTCCTTTCTGAGCAGTATTTGCCTACTAAGGAGCTGGAAAAGGAGATCAAGGACTTCTGTAACAGCAAGCTTGCGGAATATAAATGGATCCGTCTGATCGAGTTTGTGGAGGAGATGCCCAAGACCATCAGCGGAAAGATCCGGAAAACGGAGCTGCGGGCCAAGGCTGCGGTAAAATAGCCGAGGGATATATGCGTGTAATTGTAGATATGATGGGCGGCGACAAGGCGCCTCTGGAGGTCCTGCGAGGCGTGGTGTCTGCCGCCGGAGAATGCAGCGCCAGCTTTGTTTTGGTTGGCAACCGAGAGGAGCTCCTGCGTATCGCCAGGCAATATGCCTGTGATATAAGCGGCTTTGAAATAGTGCATACTTCTTCTGTCATTACCATGGAGGACGATCCGATCGCAGTTTTGCGGGGGAAAAAGGACTCCTCTATGATCACCGGCCTGCAAATGCTTGCCGACGGAAAAGGAGATGCCTTTGTCAGCGCAGGAAATACAGGCGCTCTTTTCACCGGCGCGAGTCTGCTTGTGAAAAGGCTAAGCGGGGTCGGACGCGCCGCGATCGGGACGGTCCTGCCCGGCACCGCCCCTTTTCTTTTGCTCGATGCCGGTGCCAATATTACCGTCAGCGCAGAGTATTTGGAACAATTTGCAGTGATGGGCTCTGCCTATATGAAGAGCATGTTTTCCATTTCGGCACCTGTCGTTGGCCTTCTGAACAATGGGACGGAGGAAGGAAAGGGGACCCCGCTGCATGTGGAGGCCAATCATAGACTGAGGCAATGCAGAGCCATTCGCTATGTCGGCAATGTGGAGGGAAGCGAGGCGATGTTCGGCGCCTGCGACGTCCTTGTGACGGACGGCTTTACCGGAAATGTATTTTTGAAGGCACTGGAGGGCACCTGCAAATGGATGATGAAAACCTTGAAAAAGGAATATTCCAAAAATGCCATGACAAAGCTGTCCGCGCTTTTGTTCCAAGGCTCTCTGGCCGAAATGAAGCATAGCTTGGATCCTTCCGAATATGGAGGCTCTCCGATCCTCGGGATATCGAAGCCGGTTATCAAGGCTCACGGTTCCTCTGACGCCAAGGCTTTTAAAAATGCGATTTTGGAAGCGATCCGCTATGCGGAAAGCGGCGTGAGCGAAGAGATCGCGAAGGCCGCCTTGGATTTCGGCGCAAGCCAGGCGGAAGTGTAAAAGGGAAGCCCCCCTTGTTTAGGGGCTTGGAGGTTTTCGCTTGACGTTTGCCTTTTTCCATGATATAATATATCATAATTTGGCGTTCAGGACCAAGGGAAAAAGGCGGGTGAAAGAGAAATGCTTTATGCTGCGGATGCCGTCGATTTTCAACTGGAAAATCAGAGGGAAATTCTTGACAAGCATATCGGCGGTTATCGTCAATATAAGCTGCAAGAGCCGTTTTGCCCGACGTTTATCAGCCGGAATCTATGCGATATGCTCGGATATGCAAGGGAAGAGCTTTTTTGTGAGGGGACGGACTTATATGCCGCTGTGGTCTATCCGGCCGACAGGCCGGTATATGAATCGCTCTTGGTCCGGCTTTCTTCGGGAGAACGTGCCGGAACTGCGGATTACAGAATTGTGCGCAAGGATGGCAGCGTTCTTTATGTCCGGGATTCGATGACGGCGGAGAGATGGGAGGACGGCACTCTTGTCGGTCATTCGGTTTTGACCGATATCACGCAGATAAAAACAGAGAGCGAAGGCTTGCGCTTTTTAAATGAGACGGTCCCGTGCGGAATCGTAAGGTACACCTGTGAAAAAAATCCGAAGATCACATATATCAATGAACAGATGCTGAAAATGATGCGATTTCCCAAAGCGAAGGAAGGGGAAATCGATTATTGGGAGCTGTATAAGGACAACATTTATCTTATGATCCCGATGGAGGAAAGGCGGCGGTTTTCCCGCTGTCTTGCCAAAGTGGGCGGAGAAGGGGAGACTGTATCCGGCGAATTGTCGGTCCTTCGCTGCGACGGGACCAAGGCGCGTTTATACGGCTGGGTCACAAGGGGGCCCGGTCCGCAGGGAAAAGGGGAATATCAGAGCGTCTGCATCGATGTAACCGAGCGCTATCTTACCAAGCGGATGTCTCAAACCGATCAGTATGTCAAGGTACTCGGCAATGTATATGATAAAATCTTTGAATATGACTTTATCAATCAGACCGTGCGATATGTATACGGAAGCCATTCTGATGCCTTGGGAAGAATTCAAGATATCCCGATGGAAATGGAAGAGGCGACTGCACGGTGGATCGAACGCAGCGTAAGCTCGGACGACCGCGGTGCTGTCAAAAATTTCTTCCGGCATATTTTGGATCAGCAGGCATATGAGAATGCGGGACGTCCTGCTCCGATTGAATATCGTGTCCAAACGAAGACGGGAGGGACTCAGGCTTACAGCAGCATTTTTTTGAAAATTGACACAGGGATCGGTTTGTTCTGCTGCAGAAGGATCCAAAATGAACGGGAAGCGGACAGCTTGCGCAGTGAAAACCTTTCTCTCAAGGGCTTGAATGAAAATATGCGGGAGATGGTAAGGCATTTTACCGACGGTGTCGCAGCGTTTGAGGTGAAGGGAAATGACGTGACGCCTTTGTATGCAAGCGATAATCTATGCGGCTTTTTTGGCTTTGAAAGAGACGAATGGCTTTCTATGATGCAAAAAAGCACGTCCATTCGGGAATTTGTCTCCAGATGCGGCGTGGATTATGAAAAGTTCATGGATTTGCTGGAAAATGGCGAAGCATCGTTCGCTTACTTTGACGTCGGTACGGGAACGGAGCGCCAGGTCAAGGCGATTTGTTCCAAAAAATCCTCTGACGCTTTTGCTTCCCGATATGTGATGCTGTATCATTTGGATCCTGTAGGAAAGGCGGCAAATCCGTCTCAGAAAAAAATCGTGATTCGGACATTCGGATATTTTGACGTGTTTGTCAATGACAATCCGATCGCCTTTCGGAATAAAAAGGCAAAGGAGCTCCTTGCACTTTTGGTCGACCGGCGGGGCGGCTATGTCTCCTCTGAGGAGGCGATCGGATTTCTGTGGGAAAACGAAGCGGTAAATTCCGTGACGCTGTCAAGATATCGGAAGGAAGCGCTTCGGTTAAAAAATACCTTGGAGGAATACGGTATATCCAGTATCATGGAATCGGTGGATGGAAAACGCCGTATTATACCGGAAAGAGTGCAGTGCGACCTGTTCGATTATCTTTCGGGCAAGAATACCTCCGCCTTCAAGGGCAGTTATCTGACCAATTACAGCTGGGCGGAGAAAACGCTTGGAGAATTGCTGAATAAACATGAATGAGGATGCGGGAAAAAAGTGGAAAATGAGATTCGTGATTACATTCGGAAAGTAAATTATTATGAGACTGATAAAATGGGGATTACGCATCATTCCAATTATATCCGGTGGATGGAGGAGGCCCGAACGGACTTTCTGAATCAAAATGGCTGCGGCTACGCTAAATTTGAGGCATTCGGCGTAGTATCTCCGGTCCTTTCCTTGTCATGTCAGTATAAGCGCTCGACGACATTTGAGGATGAGATACGGATCCATGTCAGACTTGTCCGGTATACCGGCATCAGGCTTACCTTTCGGTATACGATGACGGATATTCGCACGGGAGAGACGGTTTTTATAGGAGAGTCGGAGCACTGCTTCTTAGGGCAGAATGGCTGTCCGGTCATGGTGATGAAGCGATTCCCGGCGTTTCATGAGATTTTGAAAGGCCTGACGGCAGAAGAGAAGTAAGCTTTGCTTGATGGGTAAATGCGATTTTCCTTTCAATTTTAGATTTATCTGTTTGTAAGGCTACAGATACGGCGTCTGCTTCCTTTTTTGAGCAGACTTGCGTTTTTGCGCCCTCGAAGAAGAGAAGGCCGCTATGCAGGGGGAACGGATGCTTTTTTGTAAACGGGATAAGCATGAAAAGATAACCGCGCTGCCAAAGCCGCGGTTATCTTTTTGACCATAGAAGGAAGCGGTGGCCACCATTGGTAACTCCTTACATAGTGGTATGATGTTCGGAATTTTGAGATGTCCAATGGCTTGGCGAAAAAATAGAAAGCGACCCGACGATAAAAATGCCGGCAGAAGAATTTGTCCCCTTGCAAAGCCGGCAGGATGCCGGCTTTCGAGCGTCCGCAGGCGCGGAAGCAAAAGCTTCATACGGTTATTGGCAGAAGAAAAGAAGTTCACGAGAGAAAAGTCCGTGAGGGAGCAGATAAAAGGAGCAATCCTTTCCGAGCCGGCGTGCGGAGCGCGCAAAAAGAAAAGAAGGGGACGATCGCCGCAAAACTGCGGCGTTTGTCTGTATTTGTCCGTTTTTCTCATGCTTTTGCCCTTCTTTGGGTGTCAAATGGGGTGCAAAATCCTTTGTCGGGTGTCATTTTTTCTCCTTCTCCAAGGTAAAAAGAAGGGGACAATGAAAAAAGAAAGAAAAAACCAGCCGGAGCCTTAAAATATAGGTTTCGGCTGATTTTGGTTATGTAGACAAAAAAGATCCCCGTTTACATTTAGGAAACCAAGCCGCAGCCCAGCGCCAGCGGTTGCGGCTTGGAAAGGAGGAGCAAGGGAGCGGACGGATGACGTTCTTTTATACCGCAGAAAAAAAGAACGTCGGAGCAAAGCGGACATTGCTCCGACGAGTGACAGCCACATGAAAAAGATACTTTTGGCAATTCGGCGGTGGGATTTAAACTCTCGCATCCCCCGAAAAAGGTTGGTAGCAAGGCGGAATGATCGCGCCGGTGACTTTTGTAAAAAAAGCCGCCGCAAGCGATAAGAAGCTTGCGGCGACGTGTGTTTATCTGATAAAAATGCAACTCCGCCAATATACATTTTCACAAGCCGCTCTTCCGCGATAGCAATAACAAGCGCGTTTGTTCTGCTTTCTGTATAGAAAACCATGGTTTCGTTTTGCATCCAACAATAATTTTACACCGGTCGATTCAAGGCTCGGATGAAAGCCTCGGTCCAAATACGGTCCTTTTCCTGAACCTCCAAGATCCTCTCCTTCAGGGATTTTTGTGAGGGACCCGATGAGCGGATCTGATCCTTCAAATATTTGTTCCTCGCAATCAAGGATAGCCTGACCATATCGTCGCATGTCCTTTTTAATTTATCATAATCCGAATCCCGCATATACCGATTGTTCCATAGAAAATCGAGCCGTCTGCTCATAAGAAGCTTATGCTCATACAGCAGGTCGAGCGGACGCTTCAGCCTTAAAGACTTCTTTTCCGCCATATCCGCAAGCTTATCATAAAAGGATAGCCCGAAATAAAATAGGTCCTTCATCTCGGCATAGCTGAAATAGTAATACGCATTCCCTCCCTTATTGCTGTAAAACTCCTCATCCATCCGCGTTCTGTATTTGCAGAATAAATTCACGGAGCCAAGATAATCCGTCAGCTTTTCCAGCAGCATATCCACTTCAAACTTGTATTCGATCTCTTTGAGCTTCATGCCGTAGATCAGATTGACGAAATGCCGGTTCATCTGCGCCGTCTGCAAGGCTTTCTCGAGTTCCTCATAGGAGCATGCCGCCCTTGTATATTTGCCGTTTTCAAAAAAATCCGAGAGATAGAACGTCTGGCTCACGTCATCGTATCCGTATACCATGAGATTATGCGCCCAATATCTGTCATTATGATAGGCGGATATGTACTCCGTATTCCCCATGCAATATACATAAAAGCCCTCATCGATCAAGGCTTTCACATACTCTATGATCCGGCTGCAGATTCGCAAAACGATCTCTCGGCGGATCTGCACGACCTGTATCCATGGACAGCCGTAAAAAAACGCATTTCGGTCATAAAAATTATCAAATATCTCGTCCTTATGGATATACAAATTGACGAAATGATTCATGACCCAGCTTTCCGTATTCGGTTCCGTTCCCAAGATCGAAAATAGATTCGCGATGGGCGGGTCATGCGTAATGATCGGATTTTCCACGGGCAGTATGCGTTTCATATGGTTTTTTCTTCCTTCCCAGTATATTGTTTATTATCTTTTCTACATCCGAATTTTTAACGGCAGAAAGATAAGGCAGAATGCGATAAGTCACACACAGCTGCTCAAAGCGATCCACGCTCAGAAGAGCAAGGAAGCGGCATATGATTTAAAATAAATTTATCCCCCTCCAAATACAATCCATAATTTTCCCTCCCGCTTGCATAATTCCAATCGACGATGACCAATAAAGAAATCTCCAGCATCGGATATTCTACAGAGCCTACACTTTCTGAAAGGCCAGTAAGCAAAATATTAGAATTTAGCTTCATGCCGAATCCATAATATGTATAGTTCACGCCAGCCGATCACCTCCACTGTATTTTTCAGCCTGAATTCGATACATTTCTGCATAAACACCATTCAAATTCATGAGTTCTGTATGATTTCCCTGCTCAATGATTGCACCATTTTCAATCACAAGAATTCTCGACATTTTATGCGTCAATGTCAATCGATGTGAGATTACTATAAAAGTATTTAATCCATTCTTATTTTGCAATAATTTATTATACAAATTATATTCTGCATATGGATCCAAACTACTTGTCGGTTCGTCTAAAATAATAAAGGACGAGTCTGATGAGAAAATTCTGGACAAAGCTAATTTTTGTGTTTCACCACCGCTTAATTCTATTCCTCCCTCATATAGTTGACTTGTTATAGGAGTATAAAGTCCTTTATCCAATCGATTAATCTTTTCATCTAACCCTACTTCTTTCAATGCCTGATGGATTTTATCAACATCGACATCTTCTCTTCCTAAGGTTATATTATCAAATATAGTAAAGGCATACACTGCAAAATCCTGAAGCAATGTCTTTAATGAAGAACGTAAAGCTTTTGTATTATATTCTTTTATATTTATCCCGTTTATCGATATCTCTCCTTCTTGCGGGTCATACAATCTCAGCAACAGTTTTATAATGGTTGTTTTTCCGGCGCCGTTTTTTCCCAGTATGGCAAGTTTATCGCCTTTATTGATTTGAAAAGATACATCATTTAATGCATAACTGTTGGAATTTGGATAAGAAAAGGTAACATGAGAAAATACAATAGTTTCAATTTCCGAGGACTTCAGATAAATGCCGTCGTTATTGGTGGTTATATTTTCCTCCGACTTCATAAAATCAATATAATCTTCGGCAAACAAACTATTATTATAAAAAGCAGTATATGAGGATAACAGCGCATTGATAGAATTTTTAATTTGCTGATACGCATTCAAACTTGTAAAATAATCCGTAACCGCAACCAAATGAATAATAACGGAAAACGCAAAATAAAATGCTGCCAATACATATTCAAAATCGCTCAAAAAACTCAGCAATACTCTGAATTTTGTCGTTTTTTTAATTTGTTTTTTGGAAACATCTAAAATCTCATTGTTAATTTCTTGTTTTTTTTCAAAAACAAAATTGTCAATTACATTTACCTTTATGTCCCTTATAAACTGCGGCGTATAAAACAATCGATAAAGATAATTTACCTGCTTATTTTTTCGGCTTAACTCCACATTAAAATCATAATCCGTCTTTTTAATGATATTGTTTATTGCTATATTAATCAAAATAAAAATTACGATAGCAATAAAAACATAAATATCAACCCACAGCAAAACACTGCCGATCATCAAGATCTGTATGACTGAAGTTACGATTGAAAGTATCGTGTCATTGCAGCTTTCAATAACATTGCAACAATTACCGAAGGCCCTATTGTATTTCGAATAAGATTCCGATTTATCAAAAAAAGATAAATCTAACCCGATTCCTTTGTTCAAAAACTCATTGATAATATTTAAATACATTTTTTCACTGGAAACTCTATTATAATTTTGATATAGGATGCTAAGCAGTTTAATGGAAATCGATATAATAAAGTATACCGTCAAAACAAAAACAACCTGCTTTATGTCATTTGAAAACATCGCTTCCAATAAGTATTTGGGAAGTAATATCGTAATGAGAGAGGAAATACTTGTTATAATTGCAAATCCCAGGCGCACAAAGAAAAGCAGTTTATTGTATTTAAAGATCTTTTTGACCAAAAACTTATTGTTTACTAAAATATGTTTCCATTTTTTCATACAAATTCACCTTTTTATTTTTTTAAAGATAAATAGTATTTATATTCTTGAATTATATTGTCTTTTACATTTATTTTCTCTTCCACGCAGTCAATAACCTGATTTTTCGCACGCCTTAACGCACAGGACAACCCATGACAAATCGGGAGGATTTGACAATCATAACAGCCCTTTTCATTCATTTTTTCATAATCGGGCATAACAAAATTCAGCAATTTCTTTTCATCTATTTCAAATTCACCCGCTCTCAAGTAACCTACTACATTGAAAGCGTCATATTTTTCATCCGTAAAAGTACATTTTCTCAGCTTTCGGTCCAATGATAAAATATAAAAATATGGGCGATTCGCATAACAAACACGTCCCCCAAATTTAGTGAAATAAAAATTCATATCAGGCTTTAAACCATGGTCAACAGCTTCCTCAACCAACAACGTATCAACATATTGGGATGTTGATGGGTCAATAACTTCCATTTCCTCATCATTTGCTCCGCCCCATTTACTGATTACGTGATGAAATACAGTGAATCTGTCGTCAAAATTGTCTTTTACAAATTTATAAAATTCAGAAATTCTTTCAACAACCTCAGTATCATAATTCACTCGAATCATAACATGAAAATCAAGAGTGCTATTTTTCAATGCCAATAAATTTTCAATGATCGTATTCCATGTGCCATTCCCATTTTTATGCGGACGTAATTTATCATGGGTTTCCTTTACCCCGTCAACCGTTATTTGAAATTTACGAATCCCCATCTCAATGAGCGTTTTTGCTTTATCAAAGCTTAAAAGATATCCATTTGTCGTCATGCTATATGTATGCTCTATATTTTCAGTCTCGCAAAAATGATTCAGATTCTTTGTAAAATCGACAATCTTCTCATATACCATCAATGGTTCGCCGCCATACCATTCGATCGACAAATTTTTCAATCGATTCCTCAAATGATAGGTCCTAATCGCTTCGGCAAAGTCATCCATAAAATTTTCGTCAATTGCTTCATGGTCCTTATTTTCATAACAATATTTACACCGAAACATACAGTCCATTGTAGGCAATACAATAAAGTTCAGCTGCCGTTTATCCCAATACGCGCTCTGCAGCAATCCCAAACACACTTTTCTTTCATCTATATTTTCATCAACGCAAAATGTTTGCACGCCCTTACTCAATTTTGCCGGATCAATAGACTCGCCCTGACGAAGTCTTTCTATCATTTTTAAGTCGGTGGGGTCTATACATACCGCTCGTTTATCGTTCAGCAAATTAAAAACAAGGATTTTTCCCTCATATTCAACGATTTGCGTATATCGTGACAATTTCATTGGCAATTCATTCCCCCCAACATTTTAATATAATAATATAATATATAAAATCACAAACAGCAAGATGAAAAATGGGCGTCAATCATTATGATGTAGGACAGCCTACTTTTGTACAGCTATTTTTCGCACATCCAGACTGAGAGCAACTGCCGACAGCGCAGCCATTTTGTGTGCAATTTGCTTGCGAACATCCAGATTGCGCCGCCGCTTTATCCATTACATCTACCTCAAAAAATTCCATATCATTCAACTCCTAACTACAAGGGTAATATTGTACACAGCCGTTTTGCGTACACCCCGTCGCAGTGCAGCCTGCCTGCACACAGCCATTATTGGGACAACTCTGTGCTTGGGCTCTGGCAACGTCGTCTAAAGATTCAATTTCAAAGAACTCCATCATAACCTCCGATCATTTGGTATTATCCTGCTGTTCGTGATTTCAACGCTATGTTTTGATGCAAAACACCTCAATCTATGAATACTGCCGAAAAAGCAGTAATAAGCGTATGATAAAAGCTAAAATACCTTTTATCAAATGTTACTCACTTTTGGCGCAATTAACAAAGTCCAATCATTTGCAAAGAGAATTTCATTTTTATGTATTGTAGCATAATAAAATCAAAAAAAAGCGAAAAATTTGTCGAAAATTTTAAATTTATTTATATTTTTATATTTTTTTAATCATATTATTATATATTATGACAAGAAACTTCTGTAGGATCCCCCTATCTTTCCCTCATACAACATCCCACCTGCTCAGATAAAAAGCCGGTCCTAATCCACGGCTCGTGGATTAGGACCGGCTTCCCCATTCACCGTATCTTTTTACGCTTCCAAAACGTCAAGCAGACGCAGCAGAAGATCGCACAGGCAAAAGGTTTCCTTTCCTTCGTCTTTTCGTTTCCGTCTTACTGTGTTCCGTGCGTTACTCATTCCCCAAAGCTCGTATTCTGTCAGCCTGATCCGGTATCTCATCTCCTCGTTTAGGCAAGGATACAACTAAAGACAAAGGTTCAAGTCCTGTTGGTCCAAAAAAAGTTGCACGATAACGTAAAGATAAAAAGGAAAGGTAAAAAAGCGAAAGAGCCTTAGGAAATAAGGCTCTTTCGCTCTGGTTGCATTTTTTATAAGGTTAAGATGGTGGAGCTGGAGGGACTCGAACCCTTGACCTGTGCGTTGCGAACGCACCGCTCTCCCAGCTGAGCTACAACCCCGTACTTCCTCAGTATATCACAAACAGGAAAAAAAGTAAAGTAATTTTTGAAATTTTTTTAAAAATATGATATAATCATTTCAAGAAGCATCGGCATGTTTTTGACTTCCATGGCAAGTACATGGGAGATTCGGAAAAAGCTGCCGGTATATTCGTAGAAAAAACAGACTATATATGGAGATAGCTATGTTTGTTGTCCATCCCTTTGCTCCGGTATACGACCGGAGCTCCCGCATCCTGATTTTAGGAAGTCTTCCGTCGGTAAGATCCCGGGACGCCGGTTTTTACTATGGACATCCTCAAAATCGGTTTTGGAAGGTC
>CALWJT010000005.1 GCA_944381075.1 uncultured Clostridia bacterium | reverse complement strand
GCCGAAATCTTCATCTTTGGCGAACCATCTTGAATCCCAATCTTTGATGACACCGACACGCAGACCGTGCGGATTAACCTTCTGACCCATTCTTCCTGCCTCCTTTTCAAGCTTCTTCTTTTTCCTTCAGAGCGATCGTCACATGACTCGTTCTCTTCAGGATTCTGTCTGCGCTTCCTCTCGCGCGGGGCATGATTCTCTTCAGCGTCGGTCCCGGGCAGACGAAGCATTCGGATACGTACAGTCTGCTCGCATCCATGCTGAAGTTGTGCTCCGCATTCGCGACCGCGCTCTTTAGCAGCTTGATGAGGTATTCACTCGCAGATTTAGGAGTGTTTTTCAGAATTGCCATCGCTTCTCCCGCATCCTTCCCTCTGATGAGGTCAAGCACAATCTGTACTTTGCGCGGGGATATTCTGGCATATTTAAGGTATGCTCTTGATTCCATTACATTTTGCCTCCCTTCGCTTTGGTGCGAGATTATTTGCCGTTGTTGGATGTTTTTGAACCTGCATGGCCCTTGAACGTTCTGGTAGGCGCAAACTCACCGAGTCTGTGGCCGACCATATCCTCCGTCACATAAACCGGAACGTGCTTTCTGCCGTCGTGGACCGCAATGGTATGTCCTACGAATTCAGGAAAGATCACGGATGCGCGGGACCATGTCTTGATCACCTTTTTTTCGCCCTTTTCGTTCATCGCCGTCACTCTTGAGAAGAGCTTCTCTTCGACGAAAGGTCCTTTTTTCAGGCTTCTGCTCATTTTATTGCCCTCCTCCTTTATTTACCGTTTCTGTGCTTGACGATGAACCGTTCGGTTCTCGCCTTCTTGTCTCTCGTCTTATAGCCGAGAGCAGGCTTGCCCCACGGGGTCACAGGAGAGGGGCGTCCGATCGGTGAACGGCCCTCGCCGCCGCCGTGCGGGTGATCGCAGGGATTCATGACGGAGCCGCGGACCGTCGGGCGGATGCCGCGATGGCGCGTCTTGCCCGCCTTGCCGATCTTGACGTTCTCATGGTCGATGTTGGAAACCTGACCGATCTGAGCGCGGCAGTCGAGGCGGATGAGCCTTACCTCGCCGGAAGGGAGTCTGACCTGCGCCATGCCGTTTTCTTTGGCCATCAGCTGCGCTGCCGAGCCTGCCGAACGGACAAGCTGACCGCCCTTGCCGGGATACAGCTCGATATTGTAGATAAACGTGCCGACCGGGATATTTGCGATCGGAAGCGTATTGCCGGGCTTGATATCGGCATTCGCGCCGGAATACACCTTGTCGCCGTCGGTAAGGCCGACCGGCGCGATCATATATTTTTTAGTCCCGTTTTCATACTGCAAAAGCGCGATGTAAGCGGTTCTGTTCGGATCGTATTCGATGCCGATGACCGTCGCCGCTTCCTCCGTATAGGCGCGCTTGAAGTCGATGATTCTGTATTTCTGCTTATTGCCGCCGCCCTTATGGCGAACGGTGATTCTGCCGTAGCTGTTTCTGCCGGCATGCTTTTTCTTGATCACAACAAGACTTTTTTCGGGAGAGAATTTCGTGATTTCCGCGAAATCCGGCACCGACATATTGCGTCTTGCGGGGGTTGTCGGTTTATACTTGATCGTAGCCATTCTCTTGCCTCCTCATCAAATCATGCCGTCGAAGAACTCGATGGATTTCGAATCCGCCTTCAGCGTGACGATGGCTTTTTTCCAAGCCTTCGTATAGCCGGCATGGACGCCGAGTCTCTTCGGTTTTTTCTTCATGTTGATCGTATTGACCTTTGCTACCGTAACGCCGAACGCTTCCTCGACCGCATGTGCGATCTCAGGCTTGGTCGCATCCTTCTGGACCTCAAAGGTGTAGCGTTTGGATTTCGTCGCCTCAAGGCTCTTTTCCGTCACAACCGGTCTTACGATAATATCGTGAGCAAATTTCATGCGTACACCTCCTCGATTTTCTTCACCGCATCCAGCGCCACGACCAGCTTATCGCAGTTTAAGATGTCGTAAACGTTGAGCGTATTGACATAGGCGGTTTTTACGCCCGGGATGTTGGCAAAGCTCTTTGTGACCTTCTCATCCTTCGCAGGAAGAACGACAAGCGCTTTTCCCGTCGCGCCGACCGCAGAGAGCATGTTCACCATCACACGGGTCTTGTATTCGGCCGCCGTGATGGCGTCCACCACAACAAGCGCTTCATCGGCCACCTTGCTTGAGAATGCGCTCTTCATCGCGATCCTCTTTACCTTTTTATTGAGATCCACACGATAGGATCTGGGCTTCGGCCCGAGCGCTACGCCGCCGTGCGTCCACTGGGGAGCGCGTGTGGAGCCCTGTCTTGCCCGGCCCGTGCCCTTTTGTCTCCACGGCTTTTTCCCGCCGCCGGAAACTTCGGTTCTTGTAAGCGTCGACTGCGTGCCCTGTCTCTGGTTGAGAAGGTACGCCCTGACAGCGGCGTGAAGTACTGCCGCGTTGACCGCAGCGGCAAAAACGGAATCCGCAAGCTCGACGGCTCCGACCTCTTTGCCGGTCATGTCCAAAACTTTCATGTTAGGCATCGTTTCTTCCTCCTTCTCACGCTTTGACTGTGTTGCGAATGAACACGATACCGCCCTTGGCACCGGGAACGGCGCCCTTTACGGCGATCAGATTTTTATCGGCATCGACGCGGACGACATCGAGATTGAGGACGGTCACCTGTTCGTTCCCGTACTGTCCCGCCATCTTTTTGTTTTTAAAGATTCTGGACGGAGTCGAATTCGCGCCCATAGAGCCCGGCTGACGATGGACCGGTCCGACGCCGTGCGTCATACGAAGCTTGTGGCAGCCCCATCTTTTGATAACGCCGGAATATCCGCGGCCCTTGGTGATGCCCGTGACATCCACTCTGTCACCCGCCGCGAACACGTCAGCGGCGACAATGTCGCCCACGTTCATATTGGCCGCATCGTCGAGCTTAAACTCCTTCAGATGCTTTTTCATCGCCACGCCTGCTTTTGTAAAGTGACCTTTTTCTGCCTTGTTCAGTTTTCTCTCCGCAATATCCTCGAAGCCAAGCTGAACGCTGGAGTAGCCGTCCTTTTCTACCGTTTTCTTCTGCGCGACGACGCAAGGACCGGCCTCAATGATGGTGACCGGAATGACGTTTCCAATCTCGTCGAAAACCTGTGTCATGCCGATCTTCTTTCCGATAATGCCCTTTTTCATGTTTTTCCTCCTTATAAGGTTATTGGTTGACCACCGCAGCCCTGCGGGCGGGTCAACTTGACCAACCGGATCATGCGCAAAACTTTGCGCACGCCCCTCCGGAAATTCCAATCACGCCTTTTCTCTCAAAGCTTGATTTCAATTTCAACGCCGGCCGGAAGTTCGAGGGATGTGAGAGCCTCGATGGCTTTCTGAGACGGTTTGACGACATCAATCAGTCTCTTGTGGGTTCTGTACTCAAACTGCTCACGGCTGTCCTTATATTTGTGGACCGCGCGGAGGATCGTGATGATCTCCTTTTCCGTGGGAAGCGGGATAGGACCGGAAACGGCCGCGCCGTTTCTTTTGGCGGTTTCTACAATTTTTTCCGCTGCCGCATCGACCAGCGTATGGTCGTAGCTTTTCAGTCTGATTCTGATTTTTTCGCTGACTGCCACTTGATTTTGCCTCCTTGAATATAATTTTTTTAGTGTCGGCGGCGCCATGAGGATTCTTCCAACAGATAAGATTTAAAATCTTGACGGAGAAATCTGCTCACAGCGCATGTTTCGATGTGAACACCATCCCGGGCGTTTCCAAAGCCCCTAAGAAAAAACCGGAAAGATCCGGCTGTCGCATTCCCTTTTTCGGATTGACGCCGCACGCGGCGCAATATCCAGAACGCCACTGTTCACAGAACGAAACCGTCGCCCGTTTATCGGACATACTCTGCGGAAATTCCCCGTTTTACGGCAACCTCCCGCTTCCTCGCATATCAAGCTTTTCTATTTTATCGTATTTTCGCGATAAAATCAAGATTTTTTCAAACTTTTTCAAAATATCCGCAGAAAACTTTAGAGAAATTTTCCCCTGTTTTTTGTATAATATTCACAAATTTCATCTTTTTTTCAAAAAACAGCGCTTTTTTCCCGTTTCTATGCTATAATATCATCACGGCATAAAAAAAGCGGCGGAAATTTTAAAACGCGCCTATGCCGCAGGACTGCTCTTTCAGCGGCAATAATCCAAGCGGCAAATCTTCGGAGAGCAGAGGGGAAACAGCCATGACAAAAAGCATTGTTTATACGACACACGGCACCTGTTCCCGACAGATCCAAGTTCAGATCGAAGACGGGATCATTCAGTCCGTGCAATTTGTCGGGGGCTGCAACGGCAATACGAAGGGAATTTCGGCGCTCGTCCGCGGCATGAAAGCAGAAGAGGTCGTGAAGCGCTTGAAAGGAACAGACTGCGGCGGACGCGGGACCTCCTGTCCCGACCAACTGGCACGCGCCATCGAAGAGGCGATAAAGACCGATGACCGTAATTGATTCCCATACTCACTGCTTCCCCGACGCGCTCGCGCCCCGTGCGCTTTCCAAGCTGGAATCCAATGAGGCATTGACCCCAAGGTGCGACGGTACCCGTGACGGGCTGCTTGCCGTACTCGACCGCGACGGCGTCGACCAATGCTTTGTTTTGAACATCGCTACAAACGCCCATCAGCAGGATAAGGTCAATGAATTTGCAACACAGATCAACCGCTATCAGAATCGGATCTATTCGTTCGGTTCGATCCATCCCGACTATCCGGATATCCGCGGGGCGGCAAAACAAATCAAGGAGGCCGGTCTATACGGCGTCAAGCTGCATCCGGATTTTATGGGATATGACATTGGCGACGACAAGTTCACGCCGATATTCGCCGCTTGCTGCGAATATGCGCTTCCGGTCGTCATTCACGCGGGAATCGATCCCACCTCACGCAGTCACATCCATGCGAAGCCGGAGGACGTCGCAAGGATTCTGGAGCGCTTTCCCTCCTTGCGGCTGTGTGCTGCGCACTTCGGCGATGC
Source organism: uncultured Clostridia bacterium (assembly GCA_944381075.1). Lineage (GTDB taxonomy): Bacteria > Bacillota > Clostridia > Oscillospirales > CAG-272 > QALR01. The sequence continues at coordinate 125,099 of CALWJT010000005.1, read as the reverse complement.
CTGCGATTGGGAAGGCGTGCTGCACCGTCTGTGCGGCAAAAACATCTGGTTTGATACCGGTTTTTCGGCGCTTGGGATGTCTGTCTCCGGCGTACAGAAGATCATCGCAAACCACGACATTCATAAGATCATGTTCGGCAGCGACATGCCATGGGAGGCTCCTTCGGAAACGAAGCGGTTTTTAGAGCAGCTTTCCCTTTCCGACGAGCAGAAACGCCTGATTTACGGCGAGAATGCCCTTCGTTTTATTTCTATGTAAAGAGCACGGTCCCTTCCGTGTATACGCGCTGGTAGCTCAGCTGGATAGAGCATCAGATTCCGATTCTGGGGGTCGCGGGTTCGAATCCTGTCCGGCGCGCCAAACGAGTATAATCCGAACCTCAAACCGACTTTAGTCGGCGGAGCGTTCGGATTATTTGTTTTTTATGATTTATCCACTTGTTAACCTCATATGATTGTGATATAATAAATATAAATGTAAGATAGGAGTTAAAAATTATGGAAGGTATTATTAGAGATAAGGAGTTATTGAAAATTTGCGATTCTATTAACTTTGTCAAAGCAAAATTAAACATTTCAAACAATTACGCGATTTTAGATTGCACCGTTGAAGAATTTGTTGAATTTTGTCAACAGCATAAAATTTCAACTATATTTTATTCCTACAAATTTTATGAAAAAGAAGAATATTTAATTACAGATGATATGCTTAAAGAAAACACTGAAAATGAAAAAGCATATTGTTTCTGCAAACAATGGGCGAATACATATAATGCTAAAATGCAGGCATTCGACTTTTTACGTCCGTTAGGCTTATTTCTTGTAGCTACTTTTGAAAATTTTATTATTGCCTCTACTATTGAGGATGTGTGGTTAGGCGAAGACTTCAAAGATGCTATCTCTGCTTTGATAGAATTTCAAGAAACACACGAGAAAGAATTAATTGAGTTTTATGACTTCGAAGAAGATGATTCCTTTGTAAATCCATATGATGAATTGGAAGAAAGACTTCTCGCTGATAAAGACTTCAGACTTTGCACTAACAAAGAAATACGAAGAATTTATATGAGAGACTTCATTAAATTAGAGCAAAACAAAAAATACTTATCATTATTCCGTGATGCAAAAACAAAAAATGACAGAGAATATCGTTTAGCCCACCTATTTGATCAAATTTATAACGAATATAGACGTAGATGTTATAAATTAAAGATACAAGTTGGAGAACCTTTACCTAATGAAGATTAAAAATTAATTAGGTATAGCCCACTATATTTCACAATCGAAGTGACAGGCTTTCTCCGCGGCACCCATACGGAACGCTACTGCCGCAACGGCGAGGAAATCGGGGACAAGTACATCTGCACCTACGGCTGCCCTGTCAATCAGGACGGACACGGCATCTGCTCGAAGCTTATGATGGTGCTCTTCCCTATTATGGAAGCCGTCAGAAGCGGCGGAGATCTCACGAATATCGGAGGCAGCAGCCAATACAGCAAGGATATCGTATGTCCCGACGGCTGTGTGATGTTTCGGCTCACAGCAAAAAAGCTCGGCAATGAAAATTTTTTTAAAGGCAAATTTTTTGATGAAGGCGCGCCGTAAGGATCTGTACAGGGCACAGCTCATAAAAAAGGCAAAATATTTTCCATTACGGCAATCCACAGGCTATATTGGCATAAAGAGAAGCGCTCCCTTGATGGGAGCGCTTCTCTTTATGCCGCATCCAAAGCCGAAAAATAGGATTCCGGCGACACGTTTCCTGTCACGATGATGCTCATCATAAAGTCTCCTATCTGTCGGATAAAATACTTTTGACAGATAGAATAGGAATACGCAGCCGCATTCGCGTTAAATTCAATTGACAAAAACTCATACCCGCCAAGTACAACGGTCCTCTCCTTCGTTTTTTCATATGCGATTTCCGTTTGGCCGCTTAAATTTTTGGTCAGCGCCTCAGAATAGTCCTGAACGTCGAATGCTTCCGGGTCCAGCCCTTGTACCCTAATGTTTTCAAACATAATTATGATATTGGAGCCGGTGCTGGGATTCACCGCATACATATCATACACCGTGGTTTTTTCAAGGATCTCCTTTTTCAGCGCGTCCGCGTCGTCATTTTCGTCAAGGCCGGAAAGCGCCAGCAGCTCTTCCCTGTCATAAAATACCCAGCCTTGAGGAAGCGTAAACTGCATTCCGGCGAAATCGCTTGTATATACGCCGGACTCGATGACGCCCATGTCAAAATTTTCCGTACCGTCATCCATTGCCCCGACAAATAGCCTTTGCAGTGTATCTGTCAGAGAGCAGGAAGCAAGCCCTGCCATCAAGATGGCAGCTATCGTAAGTAAGAGAATCGCTTTGCTTATTCTTTTCATAACACCCTCCCAGCTGTCAAAAGCAGCCTATGCACATGATATTCATCGTTTTTTATAAAGTCTACAGGCAATTATTTTGCCGGATACGCCATTTTTACCGCCTGCTCCAGCCGCTCCATCGCCGCGGCAAGGACATGGCGCGGACACGCGAGATTCAGTCGCTCGAAGCCCTCTCCGCCCTTTCCGAAAATATAGCCCTCGTCGAAGAAAAGATAAGCTTTTTCCCGCATGAAGGCTTCCAGCTCCCGCGCCGGAAGTCCCAGCGCGCGGAAATCCAGCCAAAGAAGATAGGTCCCCTCCAGCTCCGCCGCCCGGACAAACGGAAGATGCTCCCGCAGGAATGCCACGACAAATTTCTTGTTGCCGTCGATATACCGAAGCATCTCAAGCATCCAGTCCTCCGCTCTGTCATAGGCAAGCTCCACCGCCCGATAGCTGAGCGCGTTCAGCGAAAACCAGCCGCGAGATTTGACGACGGCCTCTCTGCGTTCCTTGTCGGGAATCAAAATGTTGGACGCCTGAAGTCCCGCCAGATTGAACGTCTTGCCCGGCGATGTGCAGACCGCGCAGTTCGCCCGGTACTCCCCCTCCAGATTCATCATCGAAAAATGACGGTATCCGGGCATGATCAGATCAAAATGGATTTCATCGGAAAGAATAAAAACGCCGTGCGCAAGACAGATCTCCGCGATCCGGCGGAGCTCTGCCTCCGTCCAGACGCGGCCCACCGGATTGTGAGGACTGCACAGAATATAAAGCTTGACGTCCTCTCGGCTCGCCTTTTTCTCGAAATCGTCGAAATCGATCTCATACCGCCCGTCCGTTTCGACAAGCTCGCTTTCCACAACCTGACACCGATTGAATTCGATGGAGCTGCGAAATGGATAATAAACGGGCGTCGTAATCATCACGCTGTCGCCAGGCTTTGCAAATACGCCGACCATATGCCGAAGCGCGGGAACCACGCCTGCGTATTCGACGAACCATTCCCGCTTCGGCGAAAAGCCGTGGCGCCGCTCCATCCAGCGGATGACGGCCTCATAATAGGCGTCTGTCGCATGCGTATAGCCGAGGATCGACGTATCCAGATATTCCTTCAGCCCCTCCACAATCTCCGGCGCATTTTTGAATTCCATGTCCTCGACGGAAAGCGGCACAATATCCTCCGGCAAATCCGGAACCGCCTCCCGCATTTCATCCCATTTTTCGGAGCCTACGCCATAACGCGGGATCAGCGTTTCAAAATCATATTTCATCGCTTCCCTCCTCAGTTTCCAAGCCCCTCGGAAAGATCCTCGCCTTCATGTACCTGAGGATAATAGCTGCCGTAGCAATAATCGAACGGCTCGTCAAATTCCATTTTCAAAACGGCAATTCCAAGCTGCCGGTCCGGGGATGCTTTCGGCAGGTTCTTTAGCAGGATACGATGTCCGTCCATTTCAAAATCGATGCTTTCCCCCGTAGAAAGCAGCGAGATGCGGCGCGGCGCCTTTCGATAGCCGCCGAACGTCATCTCGCCCGTGACCGGCCAGATATAGTTCCATACATAAACGGTTTTCGCGTCCGGAGAAATCGTACAATTGGAAACGTTGTTCGCGCCGCACTCCCATCCGGAAAAGGCTTTTTTCCGTCCGTATGCCGCCTCCCCGTTTTCACGCAGCCATGCGCCGACCTTTTTCATCGGCTCCACCGCTTCCGCTGGGACCGAGCCGTCCGCATGAGGGCCGATGTTGAGCAGCAGATTGCCGCCCGCGGCCGAGCACCGCTGGAGCATCCGGACGATCTGGTTGCCCGAATAGGAATAAGGGGCAACCTGGTTTTCATCCACATAGCCCCACGAGAGGCCGTTGAAGGTCATGCAGGCCTCCCAATCGCTGCCGTCCTGCGCCTTGATGGCGTCCTCCGGCGTAAAAAAGTCCTCCGGCATCCGGCTGCGGTTGTTGATGAGGATATCCGGCTGGAGCTGCCGGATTTTATAATTCCGGTTCACGGAATCCCAGTCCTTGGTGCTCATGCGCGGCCACGGCATGTCATACCAAAGGATGTCGATCTTGCCGTAATTCGAGAAAAGCTCCGTATTCAGATCCTCGATATACTTTGTAAACCGCGCGCGCGCGCCCGCATCGGTCATGCAGCGCCATGCGTCGGGATGGCGCCAGTCCATCAGCGAGGAATAAAGCCCTATCCTGAGGCCGTATTTCCGGCAGGCGTCGACGAACTCGCGGACGATGTCGCGGTGCGGACCGTAATTGACCGAATTGAAGGGATTGACCTTCGAGTCCCAGAGCGAAAAGCCCTCGTGATGGCGCGTCGTCAGCACCGCATACCTTGCGCCCGCCTCCTTTGCGAGCCGGCACCATTCCTCCGCGCAGCCCTCCTTCGGGCAGAACGCGGAGGCGAGCTTCTCATAGTCGGAAATCTTGATGTTCTCCCATACCTGCGCCCATTCTCCCATACCGTGAGAGGAAAACAGTCCGTAATGGATAAACATGCCGAAACGCGCCTCGCGGAACCATGCGATCCTTTGCTCCTTGGTTTCGGCACAGAACGCCGCATACGCTTCACTTGAAATTGAATGTTCCATATCTTTATCCCTTCTGCCCCGCACGTTCTGCGGAGCTGCCTTCCGTATCCTCCTTTTTCCCGATGGAAAGAATGAATTCCCTTGCATATGGGAGCGATTCGATCCAGCGGCACACCTCATGCCATTCCGCGAGCTTATGCGAGCGTCTCGCATAGTAGATATTGACCAGCACCTCATAATTGAGCGTCACCGTGCGAAGCTGGTTATAGCTCGACGGAAGGAGCTGGATCATATCATACCAATAGGCCTTGTCCCCCGTTTCAAGAAAACGCAGCCGCCGCTCCTCCAGGCAGGCAATCACGGAATCCAGACACGCAAGTGCCGTCTCGCTCATATGATCATGGGAAAAATCCCCGCGGCAAAACGCCTTTGCCTGGATCTTATGCATCGTGCTCGTGGAATTGGCGACCGTCCCCACCTTATAGGTATCGAATTCCTTCCACCAATACATCGGCGCCGTAATATCCGCCGAAACAAGAATCTGACGGATAAATTTCCGGTGGTCGGACCCGGCGCGGCAAAGCCGCATGCCGAGCCCGATATCGTTTTCCCCGAGAACATAATTCCCGTTTTCGTCGTAATAGCTGTCGCTTTTCCCCCAGCTGTTCAGGGGATTGCGCGCGCCGCGAATCGCATTTTCCAAATTCATGACGCAGGTCCTGTCGATTTGAATCATAGCCGTCTCCCTTCCCTTTGTTCTTTGTCCGATCAGCCGAGGATGACAGAAGCCTCGGCTGCGCTTCCCATTTCAAAGGAGGCATAGCGTCCGTCATAATCAAAAGCCGTCGGATTCCCATCCACCGTTACGGTCTTGGGCGCATTTGGCGCAAACAGGCGCACGCTGTAGGTCCGCTTGCCGATCCCGGCAAAATCCCCTTTGCGTTCCCCAATGCGGATCTCGCAGCGGTCTCCCTCCTGCGCCATGGAAATCTGCGTGAGCGCACGCTTGCCGGTTTCGTATTCGAGGGAAATGCCGTCGTCCTCATAAAAATCATACTCTGAAACGCCATGCGGGTAAAGCTCGAGGATGATGGCTTCCGTATCGCCCGGCTCCGTATGCTGGCGAGGCTTGTCCGTCGGCAGGATCGCGCCGCCGCGCACAAAGAGGAAGCCGCCGCGGTCCTCAGGGATCTCCGGCTTTATCCGCTGTCCGCCTTCATAGACCTTTCCGCTCCAGTAATCGATCCAGATACCGTCCGCCGGCAGATAGATCTCATCAGAGAACGCACCGACAAGCAGATTTTCTCCGAACATATACTCGCAGACGGCATTTTGCAGCGCCTCGTCTTCAAACATCAGCGGCATGGCGCGGCACACAGGCATGCCGCTGAGATTCGCTTTGATCGCCGTCGAATAGATATAGGGCAGCAGACGATAGCGCAGCCTGTCATAAAAAGCAAAGATCGGCTCGATCTCCTCGCCTGCCCACCACGGGTGAGCGAAGCCGTACCAGCTGTTGAGCTGGCACCACGCCGTAAAGAAGCAGTAATGTAAGCCCTCCTTGCGGAAAATCGCCATGTCGCAGGTCAGATTGGAGATGCCGGACATGCCGCAGCTCAGCACCCATACCATCGTTTGCAGGCTGCCGCCGTTGTCGCCCGTATTGGACGCCGTATAAGCGCCGGTCCCGGTGTAGCCGCCGCAGTAATGGTGCATCGGACGCCGTCCCGTATATTCCGCGGCGCCGCGGTACATGTCCCGCACGTAAAGCGTCTGGATAAGATTGTGCATTTCCGGCTCTCCCCTGCCATTGGCATACATGCGGCGCTCGTCCGCATTGTCGACGGTATGGCAGGGGTCAAGCTTGAACGAGGAGGCGCCGTCGCAGATAAACTGCTTTAAGTGATCGAACCAGTCGGGGATCTCCGGCGCGACCTCGTTGCCGATGCGGCGCTCCTCCTCGGCAGTGAAGTCATGCTCGCAGCAAAGCCAGAGATGCAGCTTGAAGCCATAGCGCGCGAGCGCCGCAGAAAAGAAATTCGGATTGACATGGCCCGGCTCCTTTGAGCGTGCCCATTCCTCGATGAGAAAACGGCCGCGGTTCCATTTCTTGTTTACGGAGAAATCGTACCGCTTTTCCATCCAGCCCGGTTCAAGGCTGATGGAATCGCACGGCAGCTTTTTCTCGCGGAAGGTCGAAGCGTTGCGCATGATTTCATACTGGTCCGCCGTATATTGATCGATGAAGGCAAGTCCGTAAGCCCACTTCGGCAGCAGCGCCGGACGTCCCGTGAAAAAGGTATACCGTTCCAGGATGTCTGCAAGGCTCTCGCCTGCAAAAACGGTGAAGTCCATATCGCCGTCCGGCAGATACCAGAGGATTTCGTGCGGGTCGCGCGCGCAGACGTCGATGCCGTGCCACCACGTCGAATTGCAAAGGATCCCATAGCCCGCCTTAGTCATAAGGAAAGGCACCGGCATTTCATTGCTCTGATAGACGACACGCTCGAGATAGGTTTTCCCGTTGAGCACGATCCGGTCCGTATTGGCGGCGCCGAGTCCGTAAAAGCGCTCGCCGCCGACGCCGGACAGCGCCGCATATTTGGGCTTCTTTTGAAAATCTACCGCACCGAAGCCGCGCTTGCCGTCCTCCCCGATGATGAATTTCTGCGGCGGACGCATGCCGTCCAGCACGTCGTTGAAATATGCCTTAACCGCTTCCGTCTGCGCGCATCTGACATCCAGCTTCCGCGTAAAGCGGTCGCCGGAAAGCGTAAAGATCCCATTGGAAAACGTGACCGCAAGCCCGCCTGCCGAAATGCCGTCGGCAAGGAGCGTGCCCGCCGCCTCGTCCGGCTTGCGGTACAGACCGTAGCGGTCGAACAGCGATTCGCTGTCGGGCGTCTCGCTTATCCGGATGCGGATGATGCGGTCGCCGTATGCCGTCAGGCGGACCTGCTTATTTTCAAAGGCAATCGTTTTTTCCATTTTTTATTCCTCCGAATCGTTTTGTTTATATTCGCCGGAGCATCTGCCGCAGGGCGTATATCCGTGCTCCAGAAGATATTCGATGCTTTCCACTTCGATCTCCAAGCGGTTTTCCTCCGACATACGCGACGCATAGATGCAGTCGAACGCAAGATGAAAGACCTTGGAATTCTTGTTGATCAGGACCGTCAGTCCGTCTCCGTCCGCCGCGGACGCTGCCGTACTCTCCGCTTCCGTACTCTCCTGCGTCGGATACGGCAGAGACGAGCCGGTATGGATGACGATCTCCTCCGTGTTCCCGCAGGAGACCAGCATGACAGCCGCGAGAAGAAGAACAATGGGGATCCACCGCTTTTTCATTCGTTCTCCTCCTTTTCGATCTTGACAAACACGCTGTAATCGGCGCACGCCGGCAGCTTGAAAAGAGCAAAGGACATCGGCGCAACCGTGAACGTCTCCCCTGTCTGCTCCGTCATAAGCCTTCCTGCCGCGCACTCTGAACGGAACTCATAGGTCCTCTCCGAGCGGTTGACGACAATGGAGATCTTATCCGTCTCTCCCGCGCGTTCATAACAGAGGATTTCCGCATCGGCATAGATAAAGTCAAAGCTCCCGCGCCAAAGGATCCGCTCGCGCCGGCGCAGCTCGCCGAACGCGCGATATACCGCCGTGATTTCGGCATCCTCTTCCCCCCACGGGAACGGACACCGGCAGAACGGGTCGATATAGCCCTCCATCCCCGCTTCGTCTCCATAATAAATGCACGGTACGCCCGGCACCGTCATTTGGATGCAGACCGCGAGCCGCAAAAGCGTCTTTGCACAGCCGCGCTCCTCTTCCGTCATCCGATGACCGGCAAGCGCGGCATACGGCAGCTCTCCTATCCGCTTATCGCCGAGCGCCGTCAATATCCGCTCCGTATCGTGCGTCCCAAGGATATTCATGAGCGCGTTTGCCGCTTCCGGCGGATAATGCCCGTATATCGTCTGCAGCGTACCGCGCATCGACAGATAATCCCCGCCCGTCAGGTATTCGATCACCGCGCGGCGCACAGGATAGTTCATCACGGAATCCAGCTCTCCGCCGCGCAGGTACTTCTTGCGCACGCCATAGGCGACCTTGTCCGTCGCATCCTCCCAAACCTCGCCGATGACCGCCGCGTCCGCTTTCTCCGACGTCACAGTACGGGTAAGCTCCGCTAAAAAATCATCGGACAGCTCGTCGGCAACGTCGATCCGCCATCCGGCGATTCCCGCTTTCATATACCGGCGCACGATGCCGTCCTCGCCAAACAGGAACTCCCGATAGGAGGGGATGTCCGAATTGACGCGCGGCAGCGTCGGCACGCCCCACCAGGCGTCATAGCGGTCGGGATACCGCTCAAAGGTATACCAGGGATAGTACGGCGAATTCTTCGACTGTGCGGCGCCCACGGAAGCATAGGTGCCCTTCGCGTTGAAATAAATGCTGTCCGAGCCCGTATGGTTGAATACTCCGTCGAGCAGAATGGAGATCCCTCGCTTTCCCGCCTCCGCAATCAGCATATCCAGCGCCGCATCTCCGCCGAGCATCGGATCGACATGCCGATAGTCCGCCGTATCGTACCGGTGATTGGACGCCGCCTCGAAGATCGGATTGAGATAAAGGCAGGTCACGCCGAGAGAGACAAGATAATCCAGCTTCGCGGCAATCCCCTCAAGGTCCCCGCCGAAAAAGACGTTGTTTTTCTCATTCTCCATCCGATTCTGAAAGAGAGCGGGAAATGCCTTCCCGTCGCGGCACAGGACGGCGCCCTTCTTCGGCGGATGGTCCCCCGCAGAAAAAAAGCGGTCGGGAAATATCTGATACATGACGCCCCCGTACAGCCATTCGGGAGGATAGGCGCGCTTTTCGTATACCAAAAGCTGAAAATCGCCGCGTTTGGTATCGGCGCCGACATAGCATTCGGAAAAATCATGCTCGCGGCGCATCATATCAAAGGTGCCGAACGAGGTATATACACGGTATTTATAATAGAAAAGCCCGCTGCGCCCTTTGCAAAGCTTCTTCATGGGTACCGAAACGGAATACGCCTGCGCCGTTTCGGAAAGCGGAAAGCGGAACCGCTCGCCGCTGTCGTCCGAAAGAAGGAGCATCTCCGCGCCCACCGTCGATTCCGGGACCGATATCCGGAATTCGACCGTATCCGACACCTCGAATGCGCCGCGTATCCCCACCGGCTTTCCATTCAAAAGCTTCGATTCCAGCTGCCGCGCGACGGAGCCTGAACGTGAAAATCCAGCCATCGCCTACTCCGTTACCCGGCCAATATGCCAAATACCGGCCGCATATTCTGAAATGCTCCTGTCCGCGGCAAAATATCCCGCCGCCGCAATGTTGCAGATCGCTTTCGACGTCCAGGCCTCGCGGTCCGCATAATCTGAAAGAGCGGCGCCGTACGTCCGGAAATAGGATTCAAAATCGGCAAGGCAAAGATACGGGTCCGCCACATTGTGGTTTCCCGTCAGAAAATAACTTGCGATCCCGGAGAAATCCTCGCCGGCAAAGCCGGCCGAAATTCGGTCTACCGCCGCTTTGAGCCTTTCACTCGCGGAATAATAGTTCATCGCGGAATATCCGCTCCTCCAAAGCTCGTCGACCTCCTTTGCCGTAAGCCCGAAGATATAGATATTGCCGCGTCCGACGGCATCCGCCATCTCGACGTTGGCGCCGTCGAGCGTACCGACCGTCATCGCGCCGTTGATCATAAATTTCATGCAGCCCGTGCCGCTCGCTTCCTTTCCCGCAAGAGAGATCTGCTCTGAAATATCTGTTGCGGGCATCAGGACCTCCGCCATGCTGACATTGTAGTCCTCCAGATACACCACGCGGATGTGTTCCCTCGCCTTAGGATCGGCGTCGATCTCTTTTCCAAGACACCAAATCAGCCGTATGATGTCCTTTGCCATATAATAGCCCGGCGCCGCCTTTCCGCCGAAGAAAAACGTCTGCGGCACGATATCGACGTTCGGACTTGTCTTGATCTCGTCATACAGCGCCACGATCTTCAGCACATTCAAAAGCTGTCTCTTGTATTCGTGGATGCGCTTCGCCTGAACGTCGAAAACCGAATGCGTATCGAGCGTCCCGCCCGTTCTGCGGTGATACCATGCCGCGAAGGACTCCTTGTTGCGGTGCTTGATATCCCGCACTGCCTCGATGACGTATTTGTCCCCTGCGTATCGCTTAAAGTCCGACAAGGCTTCAGGATTCGTCCGATAATCCGGACCGATGGTATGGTCGAGCAGCGACGCAAGCTTCGGATTGGAATAGCAGAGCCAGCGGCGGTGCGCGATCCCATTCGTCACATTGGTGAATTTCTCCGGCGAGACCTTGTAAAAATCATGGAAGACCGAATCCTTCAAAATCTGGGAATGCAGCTTGGACACGCCGTTGACGGTGTGGGAGCCGACCACGCTGAGGTTCGCCATGCGGACCTCGGAATACGCCACGACGGCCATGCGGGAGATCCGCTCCCAGTCGCCGGGATACAGGTTCCAAAGGTCCGCGCAAAGACGCCGGTTGATTTCACATACGATGGAATGGATCCGCGGCAGGCGGATCCGGAACTGATCCTCGTTCCAGCGCTCGAGCGCCTCCGGCATCACGGTATGATTGGTATAGGAAACCGACTTTACTACCGTATCCCACGCCGTTTCCCATGAGAACGAGTACGTGTCCATCAAAATCCGCATCAGCTCCGGGATGCAGAGCGCCGGATGGGTATCGTTGATATGGATCGCATTTTTCTCCGCAAAATTCGACAGCGTCCCGTATTGGCGCAGATGATCGGCGACGATATTCTGCAAAGACGCGGAAACAAGGAAATACTGCTGGGAAAGCCGCAGGATTTTTCCCTCCGGATGATCATCAGCGGGATACAAAACCTTGGTCAGCATTTCGGCGGTCGTGTTCTGCTCCACCGCCTGCATGTACTGTCCCTGCGTGAACAGCTTCATGTTGAAATTCTGGATGTCCTGTGCCCGCCACAGACGCAGATTGTTTGCGGCGAAGCTGCGGTAGCCGGAGATCATCATATCATACGGCACCGCCTGTACCTCGTCATAATCCGTATAGGTCACCCGCAGGTGTCCGTTTTCCCATGTCTCCGTCACTTTTCCGCCGAAGCGCACCGGAAAGGTTTTGTCCGTTCTGGCGACGAACCAGCCCTCGGCGCCCGGCATCCAGATGTCGGGCAGCTCGACCTGATTGCCGTCGACGATCTTCTGCTTGAACAGTCCATATTCATATAACAGCGAAAAGCCCGTTGCAGGATAGTCGAGCGTCGTCAGCGAATCCATAAAGCAGGCGGCGAGCCTGCCGAGGCCGCCGTTTCCAAGTCCCGGATCCGGCTCCGCTTCATAAAGGTCGTTCAGCTCAAAGCCGAGAGACTTCACAGCGGCGGCATATTCGGACTCCAGTCCGAGATTGCGCAGGTTGTTTTTCAGCGACGGGCCAATCAAAAATTCCATGCAGAGATAATAGACCCGTTTTGCCTTTTTCTGCTTGACCACGCGCCGGAAGGCGGACCGTTTATCGGTCAGGATATCTTTTACCGTCAGGATGACGGCCTTGTATACCTGCGTTTTGTTCGCGTCCTCTGCGCGCACGCCGAAATAGCGTGAAATCTTGCTTTCCAGCGCTTCCTTTATGGTTTTTTCGTTGATCATGGATTCCATATTGCTTTCATTCCTTTGGTTTTGGATTTGGACCGGCAGCCTCAGATAAGACGCCGGTAGAGCGCGTCGTATTTCTCCGCCGAAGCGTTCCATGAAAAATCGATCTTCATGATTTTCTTCACTAGCGCCCGAAAGTTTTCCGTATCGCGGTAAAGCCCCTCCGCTTCTCTTATAACATGCAGCATATCGTGAGCATTATAGGAAGCAAACGTGAAGCCGTTGCCGCTTCTGTCCGGGCCGTAGGGCTTGATGGTATCATAAAGCCCGCCCGTTTCGCGCACAACCGGAACCGTTCCATAGCGCGAAGCGATCATTTGGGAAAGCCCGCACGCCTCGCTTCTCGACGGCATCAGGAAAAGATCCGCGCCGGCATATATGAGCTTGGAGAGCGCACGGTCATAGGTGATGTTGGCGCAGACTCTGCCGGGATACCGCGCCGCCGCCTGGCGGAAGAAATCCTCAAAGCCGCGCTCCCCTGTTCCCAGCAGAACGAACTGGATATCGTCCCGCATCATTTCGTCGAATACGGCCGTCACAAGATCAAAGCCCTTGTGAGAGGCGAGGCGGGAGACCATAGCGATGATAGGCGTATCAGGCCGAAGCGCAAGCCCGAAGCGGGTTTGCAGCTCATCCTTGTTTTTTTTCTTGCCGAGCAGTCCCCTCGCGCTGTAATGATACGGCAGCTCCTCGTCCGTCTGCGGATCATAGTAGTCCGTATCGATGCCGTTGACAATGCCGTCGAGCTTATAGCTGTACTGCCGCAAAATATAGTGAAGCCCGCATGAATATTCCTCGGACTGGATCTCCTTCGCGTAGGTCGGACTGACCGTCGTTATAAAGTCCGCGCAGACGACGGCGCCCTTAGTCAGATTAATAGCGCCGCCGTAATCGACAATTTCGCCATCCTCTCCCTCAAGCGAGAAAACGTCGCCGAGGATCTCTTTTCCGTAAACACCCTGATATTCGATATTGTGGATGGTATATACCGCGCGGATCCCGGCATATTCCGGGATCCCCGCATAGCTGCGCTTCAGCTTGATGACGCAGAGCGCCGTCTGCCAGTCGTTGGCATGCAGGATATCCGGATAGAAATTCTGCGCCCGCATCAGCTCCAGCACCGCGACGGAGAAAAAGGCGAACCGTTCGGCGTCGTCATATTCCCCGTAAAGCGCCCCACGCTTGAAATAATATTCATTGTCGAGAAAATAGTACGTCACGCCGTCCTTTTCTAAGGAGAAGATCCCGCAGTACTGCCGCCGCCACGCGAGCGGCACCGTCATCTGACCGAGAAAGGTCATCCTTTCCCGATATTTTTCCGGTATCCTGCTATAAAGCGGCATGACCGCACGGATATCGTCCTCGGGATTTCTGCGTTTTACCGCCGCGGGCAGCGAGCCCATCACATCGCCGAGCCCGCCTGTCGCGGCGAACGGCATGATCTCGCTTCCGGCATACAAAATCTTTTTCACAGGCAACCCTCCCTACAGATTTATTTTCTCCGCCTTATCGATCGGCAAAGAGCGCCGGTCTGCGGCATCCGCCCTCGGATACACAGCCGGGACAAACACAAACATCAAAGCACGCGCGCAAAAAGTCCGCGCACAAGAGAAAATCCGCCGCCTGTCTTCCCTTTTCCCCGCCAAGGAGCGGGGACGCATCCGGCAGGAGAAGGAATATATCCCGCTCGACCGCCAGCGCCAAGACAGCAGGTCCGCGCGGCGGAAAGGCCAAAGGCAGCAATGAGAGGCTCCGCCGCGGCGAACAAAGGAGCATCTTGCAGCGACCGCACCGGCGCGGGGATACAAAGGCAGGGCCAAAAGCTGCACCGAAGCCTATTTCTTCGGGCACGGACCCCGGAAAGCAAAGAAAAGAGCCGCCGCAGGTCCCAGTCCCGCAGCAGACAAAACGGCAGGCCCGCCGCCCGCCCGCGGACCCGCTCTTTTTCGTCCCGCATCGACCTTTCCCGAGCGGGCGCCTATACCATGCGGCCCTTTTCGATATAGAGCGGGAGGGTGGAATGTCCGGACAGGACGACGCCGTCACGAATGACGACGTTCTTGTCGGACACCGTGTATCCGAGCGCCGCATTTTCTCCGACGAACGTGTCCTGGAACAGGATGCTGTTTTTCACCACCGAGCCGCGTCCCACCTTGACGCCGCGGAAGAGGATGCTGTTTTCCACCGTTCCCTCGATGACGCAGCCGTCCGCAATCAGAGAATTCTCCACCCTTGAGCTGTCGCTGTAATAGGTCGGCGCGGAATTGCGGACCTTCGTATAAATCGGCCTCGATTCCACACCGAAGAGCGAGTCGAACATCTCCGTGTTTTCGATCAGCTGCATATTGTTCGCAAAATAATCCTCGAACGAAGAAATACAGGCGAAATATCCGTCGTACTGATAGACGCGGAAGTTGCGGTAGCCGAGCGAACGGAGCAGCACGTCGCGGGTTAAGCTTCCGTATCCGTGCGCGATGGCGTCCAGCACCAGCTGCTGCAAATATTTTCGTCCGATGACAAGGATATTGAGATTGACGTCCGCATAGCCCTCGAAATTGGTCGGATACGGAAGCAGATCGGTGATCCTGCCTGTCTCGTCGGAAAATACGAGCGTGTTATTTTTCGCTGCCGTCCTGGAAAGGCGCATATACTTGACAGCGATGGTAATGTCCGCGCCGCTTTCAATATGATCGCTTATCATATCGTTGAGATCGATATTGCAGATGACGTTGCAGTCCGACATGACGACGTAATCCGAGCTCATCTGCGCGAGAGAATAATTGACGCTCTTGAGCGCCTCCAGCCGCGAGCGATAGAGGCTGTTCGCATTGTTGGCGTATGCCGTGATATACGGCGGCAGGATCTTGACGCCGCCCGAGCGGCGCGCGAGGTCCCAGTCCTTGCCGGAGCCGATATGGTCCATGAGGGAATGATAATTGTAATGGGTGATGACGCTGATGTTGTAAATATTGGAGTTTACCATGTTGGACAGCGGAAAATCGATGAGCCTGTACCGACATCCGAACGGGACCGACGCCAGCGTGCGCTGCCTTGTCAGCTCTGAAATGTCGCTGTCATGAATATTGGAGAAAATGATGCCTTCTACCGACATGTCAGGTGTCCTCCTTCCCGATAAACCGCGCAAGATTGTCTTTGTCCACAAGCTCGCCGCCATGAATCACAGCTCCTGCCGGAAGCGACAGTCCCGACGCGAGGACAAGCAGGCTCCCGCCCTCGCGCGCGTCGCCGAGACTGGCGTTTTCCCCGACGACGGTATCGCTGTCGATGATGGAATAGGAAATCTGCGCGCCCGCCCTTATTGTGACGCCGCTCATGATGACGCTGTCGCGCACGACGGCGCCGGCCTCCACATGCACATCGTTGGAAAGAATGGAATTTTCCACCGTCCCGTCGATGACGCAGCCCTCCGTCACCATCGAATTGGAAAGGCGCGCCGAAGCGCCGATCCGATGGGGCGGATAGGCGTTGTGGCGATAGAAGATCCGCCACTTCCTGTCGTAAAGGTCAAATTTCGGAGGATTGCCGAGCAGGTCCATGTTTGCCTCCCAAAGGCTCGTGAGCGTCCCGACGTCCTTCCAATAGCCCTCAAAGGTATAGGCATACATGCGGCAGCCCGCCGCGAGCATCGCGGGGATGACGTTCTTGCCGAAATCGTTGGAGGATTCGGGGTCTTCGTTGTCCGCCTCCAAAAATTCCTTCAGTTTTGAAGTCGTAAATATGTAGATCCCCATAGAGGCCTTGTTGCTCTTCGGATTTTTCGGCTTTTCCTCAAATTCCGTGATGCGTCCGTCCGCATCCGTATTCAGAATGCCGAAGCGGCTCGCCTGACTCAGGGGAACCTCTAAGACGGCGATCGTACAGTCCGCCTCGTTTTTCTTATGCTCGGCAAGCATGCGGCTGTAATCCATCTTATAGATATGGTCGCCGGAAAGGATCAGGGTATAGTCCGGATCATACCGCTCGATGAAGGTCAAATTCTGATAGATCGCGTTGGCGGTCCCCTTGTACCATGCGGCGCCGCGCTTGCCCTGATACGGAGGCAGCACCGTCACGCCGCCGTGCGTGCGGTCGAGATCCCACGGCTCGCCGTTGCCGATGTATTCGTTGAGCACAAGCGGCTGATACTGGGTCAGCACCCCGACGGTATCGATGCCGGAGTTGACGCAGTTCGACATCGGGAAATCGATGATCCGGTACTTGCCGCCGAACGGAACGGCGGGCTTCGCCGTCCTTTCGGTAAGGGTATAGAGGCGGCTGCCCTGTCCGCCGGCAAGAAGCATGGCGATACATTCCTTTTTCCTGAACATAAGAGATTCCCTGCCTTTCGGTTCTATAAAATACCTATGTTGGATTCCTCTTTTTTATCCCGCGACGCCGGAAGATCAGCCCCCCATAGGAGGGCAGCGTCACGGCAAGCTCGCTTTTCATTTTCCCCTGTTCCTTATGCTCCTTTGTTTTGAGGACGCCGTTTTGAAGGCCGGAGCCGCCGAATTCGTAAACGTCCGTTGTAAAAATCTCCTCGTATTCCCCTCGCATCGGCACACGAACAGGATAGCTCTCCCATCTCACAGGAGAAAAATTCAGCACGACGACAAGCTCCTCGCCGGAAATCGACCGCCGTCGGTAGGAAAGCGCATTGTGCGCCTTGTCGTTCGGCTCGATCCAGGCAAAGCCGTCCCAGCCGTCGTCGATCTCATGAAGCGCCGGCTCGGTAAGATAAAGCTCATTGAGACGCCGCACGCACCGCTGCATCTCCACATGGCGCGGATACTTCAGCATAAACCATTCTAATTCGTTTTCATAGTCCCATTCCCGGAACTGCGCGAATTCCGTCCCCATAAAAAGCAGCTTCTTTCCGGGATGCGTCATCATAAACGTGAGAAAAACGCGCATGGCGGCGAACTTCTCGTCATAGTCCCCGAACATCTTGTCCACAAGCGATTTTTTCCCGTGCACCACCTCGTCGTGCGACACGGGAAGAATGTAATTTTCGGAAAACGCGTACATCATCGGGAAGGTCAGCTTCCCGTGGCAGTACTGCCGGTAAATCGGGTCGACCGCCATATATTCAAACATATCATTGGCAAAGCCCATGTTCCATTTGAAGTTGAAGCCGAGCCCGCCGTCGCATACCGGCTTTGTGATCATCGGCCATGCCGTCGATTCCTCCGCGATCATGAGCGCGTCGGGGAATTCCGCGAACACCGCCGTATTGAGTTTCTTGAAAAAGGCAATGGCCTCCAGATTCTGATTGCCGCCATATTGGTTGGGGATCCATTCCCCCGGTTCCCTGTCGTAGTCGAGGTACAGCATCGACGCTACCGCATCCGTGCGCAGGCCGTCCGCATGGTATTCACGCATCCAGAAGAGCGCGCAGGAGATGAGGAACGACTGCACCTCCGGGCGTCCCACATCGAAATAGCGCGTGCCCCAGCCGCGGCTTTCCATACGGTCGCGTCCCTGATATTCATAAAGCAGGGAGCCGTCAAATTCATAAAGACCATGCTCGTCCTTCGGAAAGTGCGCCGGCACCCAGTCGAGGATCACACCGAGCCCCAGCTCGTGCATTTTGTTGACGAAATATTTGAAATCCTCCGGCGCGCCGAAGCGCGAGGTCGGCGCGAAATAGCCGCACACCTGATAGCCCCACGAGCCGTCGTACGGATGCTCCATGATGGGCAGCAGCTCCACATGCGTATAGTGCATGTCCGAAAGATAGCGGGAGAGTTCGTCGGCAAGCTCCCTGTAATTCATATCGTGCGCCCCGTCCGCCGTACCTGCGCCCTCTTTTGTCCGCCAAGAGCCGAGATGCACTTCATAGATATTCATCGGCGCGCTGTAGAAATGCGGACGGCGCGGGTCCTTTGCGGCAAAGAAAGACCGCTTTTTTGCCTGCCATGCCTCATCCGTCCAGTGAAAATCCTCCCCATCCGTGAGGATGGACGCCGTATGCGAGCGCGTCTCGGAGGCCCTTGCATACGGGTCCGCCTTGAGCACCGCGCCCTTCGCGGAAACCACCTTATATTTATACCGCGCGCCGGAAAGAGAGACAGGGGAGTCAAGGACCGCCCGCCAGATGCCGGACTGCGCGTCCTTTTCCATCGGAAGGCTTTCGTCCCAGCCGTTGAAATCGCCGCATACGAAAACCGCCGCGGCGTTCGGTGCCCATACGCGGAAGGTATAAAGAAAGGAGCCTCCCTGCCGTGTCAGGTGCGCGCCGAGCAGGTCATACGCATAAAAGTTGGTGCCCTCGCAGAAGAGGTACGCCGCATAATCGTCGCCGCATCCGTGTTTTTTCACAGCCGAAGCCCCCGTTTCCTATCAAAATCCGCCGGAACCGTCTGAATTCGCTTTGTTATTTTCATTATATAATAGAATTTTTCAAAACGCAAGTAAAATCGATGGAAAATCCGGTATTTCCGGAAAATCTTTTCGGCCGCAGGTCAAAACGGGACATTTTCTGAAATCCCAAGAAAATGTCCCGAAGCGTCCCTGTGCCTTAGTTTAACAGCGCCACGCCGAGATTTAAATAGCCGGCAAACGTGACCCAGGCAAGATAGGGGATGAGAAGGTACGCAGCCGGAACGGATATCCGCCAGAAGCGGACAAACGTCACAAGGATCAAGACCCAAAGGAAAAGCAGCCATACGAAGGATACGCCATACATCCCAAGCCGGAAAAACAGAATCGGCCAGAAGAAATTGACAAAAAGCTGAAAGCCGTACACCCAAAGCGCGCCGCTTATCCTGCTCTTGTCTGCGCCGGAGGTCAGGATTAGATAGGAAGCGATGCCCATCAGGATATACAGAATGCTCCAAACCACGGGAAACAGCCAGCCCGGCGGTGAGAGCGGAGGCTTTTCCAGCTCGGAAAACACAGACATGCTGCCTCCCGTGAAAAGCGCTGCCAGTCCGCCCACGGCAAGCGGAACAGCGATGCAGATAAGAAGCGTCTTCCATTGGATTTTCATACGATCACCTCCGCCTTTAGTATATTCACTGTCCCGGACAAATATGTTTCGGTCGAAAAGGCGCAAAAAAACCGCATAGAACATGCGGTTTTCCCCATTTTCTTTTTTCAGGAAAGCTCCGAGAGCACGCCGTCCGAGAGATGGAACCGGCGGGCAGAGAGAAACGCCTGCTCCGATGCTTCATGCGTGATGAACAGCACCGTTTTTCCTTGAAAACAGGATGAAAGATATGCCATGACCCGCCTTTTGAGCGTCTCGTCCAGGCTTTTGAACGGCTCGTCCAGCAGATAGAGGTCCGCCTCATAGGCAAGGGCCCTCGCAAGAGAAACCCTCGCCGCCATTCCGGTGGAAAGCTCCCGCGGGCGAAGACGCGCCGTGCCCGCAAGCTCCAGGGCGTCCAGCAGCGCTTCCGCCCGTTTTTCGTTCTCCTTTTTCGTGCCGGACATCACGCAGGTCACATTTTCCAAAACGCTCACGCCGTCGAAAAGGCGCGGCTCCGCGAAGACGACGGCCGTCCGGCCGTCCGCCCGCACCGAGCCGGCATCCGGACGCGCAAGGCCCGCCGCGATACGCAGAAGCGTGGTCTTGCCGCTGCCGGACATGCCGGAAAGAGACGCCGCCGTCCCATCCGGGACCCAAAGCGAAACATCCGAGAGGACGCGCTTTTCCCCGAAGGATTTTTCAATATGCTCAAGCTTCAGCAACGCTGACACCTCCCTTTTCCGACAGGTGGGACAGCAGCAGAACGACGCCCTTTTCGATCAGCACGCTGAGCAGCACCACCACGATGGTCCATGCGTAGAGCGCCTCGGACTCCAAATAGATCTTCGCGTCATGAAGCGCATTTCCGATAGAAAGCGCCGGCGTGCAGATGACCTCCGCGGCGATGCCCGCCTTCCATGCAAGGCCCAGCGCCGAACGGCAGGCCGCGGCAAAATACGGAAGCACGGACGGCAGAATCAGATAACGCATGCGCCTGCCCCGCCCGAAGCCGTAGACCGCGGCGACCTCGCGCATGGACTCCGGAACCGCCCCGATGCCGCGGCGCACGTTCATAAATACGATAGGGATCACCATGAGAAGCGTGGCGACCATCGGCACCGCGCTTTTCCCGATGACGTACAGCATCAGGATGATCACGGAAGCGATGGGGGTCGCTTTGATCACGGAAATCACAGGCGATACCAAGGCGTCCGCCAGTCTGCTTGCCGCGCAGCACGCCGCAAGCAGGACGCCGGCAAGCAGGCCGATCAGAAGTCCCGCGAAAATGCGTCCGAGCGACCAAAGGCAAACGAGATAAAACTCGCCCTCCCCCAGCAGCGCAAGGAGCGTCTTCGCCACGGCGAGCGGCGTCGGCAGGACCAGCGCCCGTCTTACGGCGAGCGCCAGAAGCTGCCACACAAAAATCCAAAATGCAAGGCAAAGGATGCCTCTGAGGATCCGAGCCGGCAGCTTATTCCCCATAGAACGCATCGTCGGGCATCTTGCCGCCGACGGACTTCGGATTCGCCTCATAGAGGACCGTCAGCATCGCCTTCATGTAGTCGGTCCCCTCTTTCCCGTCATAACAGCAGATGTTGCAGTTCGGGATCGCCTTTTTCGCTACCTCCGCCTTCGGCACGATGCCAAACTCCGCGATATCCGCGGCGGCCGCCTCGATGTCGGTATTGACATACTCTACCGACGCCTTGTATTCCTCCAGAAACGCCTCGTACTGTTCGGGATGCTCGGTCTTGAATTTATTGGATACCACAATGCAGCCCTGTACAAGCTCTCCCTCACCGAGCTTCGACCATTCCTCCGTCACATCCAGCGCGATGCGAAGGTCCGTATTGCCGTTCGCAGCGGCGCTTGTCAGCGCCACTGTGACGTTCGGCTCCGGCAGAAGGCCGATCGCCGCATCGCCGGACGCCAGCTTTGTCGCAAGCTCCGTATGCTCCGTCAGATACTCGATGGTGACGTCCGTCTCGGGATCGATCCCGTTCTTTTCCAGCAGGTAATTGAGGATATATTCCGGCGTGGAGCCCTGTCCTGTCGCATAAATCGTTTTGCCCTTCAGGTCGGCGATGCTCTCTATCGTATTCCCGTTTTCCAGAATGGAGAGCACGCCGAGCGTGTTGATCGCAGCAAAGCTGATATCCTCGCCCTTGTTGTAGAGCGCCGCCGCAAGATTGACGGGCAGGGCTGCGATATCGACATTCGCAATCGCTGCCTGCGCTTCCTCGGGAGAGGAGGCAAGCGTGAACTCATAATCGTTCGCGGCGGTACCGTCCGCATCCTTGCTCATCAGCTGTACCATTCCCATTCCGGTCGGCCCCTTCAGCGCGACGACACGGACGGTAACGTCCTCGCCCTCCGTCTTCCCACAGGCGAAAAGCATAGCGCAAAGGCACAGCGCAAGCAGGATCGCAATGATTCTTTTCATGTTTCAATACCTCGTTTCCAATCGATTTTTGTCTAAAATGCGGATTTCTTTTCCCTCGCAGGCGATACAGCCGTCCCGCTCCAGCGTATCCAGCGCGCGGTAAAGCGTCGTTCGCCCGATCCCAAGGATGCTGGCAAGCCGCGTCATGGCGACATGCAGGACATCGGCGCGCTCCGCCTGCTCCAAGAGGAAGCCGGCGAGCGCCGATTCGGCGCTTTTCGCGGTGAACGCGATGATCTTCTGATTCAGGAAGCAGATCTTTCCGGATAAGAACTCGATGTAGGCCGCAGCGACGGAAAAGTCGCTTTTCATTATTGTTTCCAAACAGCCGCGCTCTATGAAAAGGATCCGGCCCTTCGACACCGCGGTGACGGTGCTGACATTTTTCGGCTCTGCAAAAAACACACACGCCGCGCCGAACACATCGCCCCTGCCGATCCGGTTGAGAAGCACGCGGCGTCCGCTGCCGCGTCCGTAAATATTCGCCTTTCCGGAAAGCAGCACGCCGAGCCGCGGCGAAAACGCCTCGCCGCCCGCAAGGATATCTCCTGCGCCAAACGACGCTGTCGGAAGTCCGCCAAGCGTATGCGCCGTCTGCTCCGACATTCCGGAAAAGATACGGCAGCCGCGCAGGACCTCTATGACCTCCTGCGAAGAAGGTCTCTCCGCCATACAACCACGTCCTTTCAAAAGTGTTCCGTTTGGAACATTTTTGATTGTAGCATACCCGTCGCCGAAAGTCAAGAAAGATTTCGGAAAAAAGAGGAAAATCTATATCTTTTTTCATATTTTTCTGCTATAATAAGAGTAAGTAAAATTTTCTGCTCACGGGAGGGCGCCATGCAAGACTTTTGGATACCGGAAAACATAAAGATCCTGAAAAATGAACCGCTTTCCCGTCACTGTTCGATGAGAACGGGCGGTCCTGCCGCAGCGGCCGCCTTTCCCAAAACCATTCCCTCTCTGACGGAGCTTGTCCGGACGGCAAACGAGCAAAATATCCGATATCTCATCGTCGGAAACGCCACCAACCTTCTTTTCGATGACCGCGGCTTCGACGGGCTTATCATTTTTACCGGCGGACTGCGCGGCGTGCTCTGGAACGCGAATACCGTCACAGCGGAATGCGGGGTCTCCGTCACCGCTCTTGCCAGAGAGGCTGCCGCGCGCGGACTCTCCGGACTGGAATTCGCATACGGCATCCCCGGCACCGTCGGGGGCGCCGTTTATATGAATGCGGGCGCTTACGGCTCGGAAATCGCAGACGTTCTCGTTTCCAGCGACTATCTGCGGGGATGCGATGTATTTACGCGCGGATACTGCGCCCACGCCTTTGCCTACCGTTCGAGCATCTATCGAAAAACGGGAGAGGTGATCCTGCGCGCGGTCTTTTCCCTTGTTCCCGGCGACCCTTCGGAGATCCGCGCGCGCTCCAAAAAGCATATGAGCTCCCGCAGAGAGAGCCAGCCGCTTGAATATCCGAACGCAGGCAGCATCTTCAAGCGTCCCCCCTGCGCATATGCCGGCGCCCTGATCGAGCAGGCGGGACTCAAGGGCAAGCGGGTCGGCGGCGCGGAAGTCTCCGAAAAGCACGCAGGCTTCATCGTCAACCGCGGCGGCGCCACGACGGAGGACATTCTGCGGCTCATCGAGCTCGTGCGCGAGGACGTATTCAGAAAGACCGGCATCCTGCTCGAGCCGGAGGTCATCCGCATCCCCTATTAAGCAAGCAAAGGAAGTTTTTTTATGTCGTTTTCGAGTGAAACCAAAATCGCGCTCGCGCGGGAAATCCCGGAGCGCGGCTGCTGCCGCCTTTCCATGCTGTCAGGCATGCTGCTCTTTTCCGCGGAAAAGGACGGAACGCTCCTGCTGCAAACAGAGGTGCGGCAGGTCGCCGGCGCCTGGGAGGCGCTTCTCGCCCGCTGTACAGAAACGGAGGTCTGCATCCGGAAATCCGGCGGTCTTTACAAGACGCGGCTCTCCGCCCAAGCGGTCCGAGAACGCATGCCGGCGCTTTTCTCCGGAAAAAGCATCCGGACGCTTTTTGCCTGCGCCGGCTGCGGCGCGGCCTTTTTCCGCGGCGCCTTTCTCGCTTCAGGCTTTGTAAATCCGCCGGAAAAACCGGCAAGGCTCGAACTCTCCACGCCTGACGCCGACCTTGCGTGTGATGCTGCGGCGGCGCTTACAAGCCATTTCCGGCTGCCAAAGCTTTCCGTGCGGCGCGGAAAACAAATTTTATATTACCGCGATGCGGAAAGCGTCGAATATTTTCTCTCCTATATCGGCGCGAACAAGGCGGCGTTCGACATGATCAACGCCCAAATGTTCAAGGAAAAACGAAGTGAAATCAACCGGAAGGCCAATTTTGAAATTGCCAACCTTACCAAAACCGTAAGCGCCGCTGCCGCTCATACGGAAGCGATCCGTGCGCTGATAAAATCCGGCGATTTTGAAAAGCTCCCGCCGGAGCTGCGCCATACCGCGAAGCTCCGGCTGGAAAACGATACGGCGACGCTTACCGAGCTTGCGGCGCTGGAGGACCCACCGGTGTCCAAGTCCCAGATCAGCAAGCGCCTGCAAAAAATCCATGCTTATTATGAAGAATCCTGCAAGCAGAACCGGAAAGGAGGATCCTGACATGCCGTTCGTTCATCTTCATCTGCACAGCGAATACAGCCTGCTTGACGGCGCCTGCCGGATCCGGGATATTCCCAAGCGGGCGGCGGAGCTGGGACAGACCGCCGTCGCCATCACCGACCATGGCGTGATGTACGGCGTTGTCGATTTTTACCGCGCCTGCAAGGATGCCGGCATCCAGCCCATCATCGGCTGCGAGGTCTATGTCGCGGCGGGCTCCCGCTTCGACAAGCGCCACGAAACGGACGGCACCCGCTATCATCTCGTCCTGCTCGTCAAAAACGAGACCGGATACAAAAACCTCAGCTATATGGTGTCGAAAGCCTTTACAGAGGGCTTCTATACCAAGCCGCGCATCGACCTTGACCTGCTCTCGGAGCACAGCGAGGGACTTATCTGCCTTTCCGCATGCCTTGCGGGATACATCCCGCGCATGCTTGCCGCCGGCGAATACGACAAGGCGAAGGAGCATGCGCTTGCCATGCGACGGCTTTTCGGCGAGGAAAACTATTATCTTGAGCTTCAGGACCACGGCATAGAAACGCAGAAGGAAGTCAATGCCGGGATCCTCCGCCTTTCCCGCGAAACCGGGATTCCGATGGTCGCCACCAATGATGCGCACTATCTGCGCCGCGGAGATGCGGATACGCAGGCGGTACTCATGTGCATCCAGACGAACAGCAAAATCGCGGACGGCCGTCCGTTCGGCTTTGAAACGGACGAGTTTTACATGAAAAGCACCGAGGAAATGGAGGCGCTGTTCGCCGATTACGAGGGCGCCATCCAAAATACCGTAAAAATCGCCGACATGTGTCAATTTGACTTCGATTTTTCTCATATCTATCTGCCGCGCTTCCAGCCCGATACCGGAGAAACACCGGAGGCTTACCTGCGCAGGCTCGCTGAGGAGGGCTTCGCGGCGAAGGTCAAGGCGGGGGAGATCGCCTTCACGGAAGAACATACGGAGGCGGTCTACCGTGAGCGGACCCGCTATGAGCTGTCCGTCATCATCCAAATGGGATACGCAGAGTACTATCTCATCGTGGCGGATTTTATCCGCCATGCCAAATCCCGCGGGATTCCGGTGGGGCCGGGACGCGGCTCCGGCGCCGGAAGCCTTGTCGCATATCTCGTCGGCATCACCGATGTGGACTCCATCCGGTATCATCTGATGTTCGAGCGCTTCCTCAATCCGGAGCGCGTCAGCATGCCCGATTTCGACACGGACTTCTGCTATGACAGACGCGGCGAGGTCATCGAATATGTGGCAGACAAATACGGGCACGACCACGTCTGCGGCATCACCACGTTCGGAACGCTCGCCGCCAAAGCCGTCATACGCGACGTCGGGCGCGTGCTCGGCATGAGCTATGCCGACGTAGATGTCGTGGCAAAGGCGGTCCCGAACGACCTGCATATCACCATTGACGAAGCGCTGAAAGGCCCGCTCGGACAGATGGTCCAAAGCAGCGACGAGGTCCGCCGGCTCATCGAGCTTTCCAAGGCGCTCGAGGGCATGCCGCGCCATGCCTCGGCGCATGCCGCCGGCATCGTCATCACGGACAAGCCTGTCTATGACTATGTCCCCGTCGCCGTCAACGACGAAATGACGCTGACGCAGTTCCCGATGGACACCATCGCCAGTCTCGGACTGCTCAAGTTCGACTTTTTAGGGCTGCGGTATCTCACCATCCTCTCGGATACGGAAAAGCAGATCCGAAGGAGCGAGCCTTCCTTCGAGCTTCGGAGCGTCCCCTTTGACGACAAAAAAACCTATGAGCTCATCTCCTCCGGCAGGACCGACGGCGTCTTTCAGCTGGAATCCGGCGGCATGCGAAAATTGCTTGTCCAGATGCAGCCCGCCTGCATCGAGGACATCATCCTCGCCATCTCGCTTTACCGGCCGGGACCGATGGAATCCATCCCGAAATTTCTCGAATACCGGCAGCATCCGGAAAAGATCCAGTATTCTTGTCCGCAGCTGAAAAAGATCCTCGACGAGACCTCCGGCTGCATCCTCTATCAGGAGCAGGTCATGACCATCTGCCGTGAGATCGCCGGCTTTTCCTACGGGCGCGCGGATATCATCCGCCGCGCCATGTCCAAGAAAAAAGCGAAGGAAATGGAGGCGGAGCGCCATGCGTTCATCTACGGCGAAAAGGATGAAAACGGGAATGAAATCTGTCACGGCGCGCTCGCCGCAGGCCTTTCCGAGGAAGTCGCAAGCGAAATCTTCGACACCATGTCTGCCTTTGCGGAATATGCCTTCAACAAAAGCCACGCCACGGCTTACGCCTATATTTCGTTCCGGACCGCCTACCTCAAGGCGCATTATCCGTGCGAATACCTCGCCTCCCTGCTCACCTCCGTGCTCGGCAACATGACCAAGACCGCCGTCTATGTGGATCAGGCGCAGAAAATGAAGATCGCCGTCTTAGGGCCCGACATCAACGAAAGTTTGGATACCTACAGCGTGGTCGCGCAAAACGGGAAAAAGGCGATCCGATTCGGACTTCTCGGCATCAAAAACGTCGGCCGCAGCTTCCTTGCCGAGGTGACACGGGAACGCAGCACGGGAAAATTCACCTCCTTTGAAAATTTTATCTCCCGCATGAGCGGACGCGAGCTCAACAAGAGACAGGTCGAAAGTCTAATCAAAAGCGGCGCGTTTGATTCGCTGGGGACCTCCCGCGCGGCGCTCCTCTCCGAATACGAAAAAATCATCGATATTTATATGAAGAAAAGCCGCTCGCGTCTGGAAGGACAGTTCGACCTTTTCACCATCGGGAACGCCGCGCCGGACGATGCCCCGACTCTCGATTACGCCTATCCCGACATTCCGGAGCTTTCCGTCAAGGAGCGCCTGTATCAGGAAAAGGAGAGCATGGGCATGTACTTTTCCGGCCATCCGTTCGACGAATACGAGCGGCATGCGTCGCTTCTCGGCGCCGTGCCGATCTCTGACATCCTCACCTCCTTCGAGGAAGGAGAGGAGCAGATCTATCATGATAAGGAATCCGTCACCGTTGCAGGGCTTCTCACCTCGCGCACCAACAAGCAGACGCGGCAGGGCGCGCCTATGGCATTCCTGCGCATCGAGGACCGGTTCGGAGAAATGGAGCTTGTCGTATTTCCGAAGGTCCTTGAAAAATATTCATATTTCCTGGCACCCAACGCCGCCATCGCCGCATTCGGCGAGATCTCCGCGTCGGAGGACGCGGCGCCGAAGCTTTTGGTATCCAGGCTGGAGATGCTCCTTGCCGATATCGGCGACGAGCCTGTCACCCCTCTGCGCGACAAGCGGGACCTTCCGCGAGCGGCAATGCACGCCGCGTCCGCAGAGATGCCGCAGAAGCCCAAAACGCTTTACCTGCGCGTAGAAAACCAGCAGTGCGCGCTTTTCCGCCGCGTACAGAGTCTGCTCGACATCTTCCAGGGCACCGTTCCCGTCGTTTTTTATATGATGGACGAAAAAAAATATGTACGCGCCGTCAACAGGCTCGCCGATATTCAGCCCAATATGATGAAGCTTCTAAAAGCTCTCCTCGGAGAAGATTCGGTCGTGCTCAAATAGCGGCAAGGCTGCGGCCGTCCTCCGGCGCTATACCGAAGCACCGGTGACCCGTGCAAATCCGCCCGGGGGGACCGCTGCCAAAGCCGCTTCGGGAAAGGACGAAAGCTTCCCCAAAATCCGGCTTGCATCGGACTTCCTTGACGCCGCAGCCTTGCCCGCCGGATGCGATATCCGCGCTGCGGAATCGGCCGACGCGGCGCAGGCCATCTTGCCGGGCCCCTATGCGCGCGGGATGCCCTTTCTCTCGACGGGGACCGCTTCTTCCCATTTTACAAAACGGCCCGACATATTCAAAATATTGAACGGATAAGGTTAAGTACAATGATCGATAAAATGCTCATCAGAGGCGCAAAGGTCCATAATCTGAAAAACATAGACGTCGACATCCCCCTCCATCGGATCGTGGGGATCGCCGGCGTTTCCGGCTCCGGAAAATCCTCGCTGGCACTGGGCGTTCTGTATGCGGAGGGCTCGAGACGATATTTGGAGGCGCTGTCCACCTACACGCGAAGAAGGATGACGCAGGCATCCAAGGCGGCGGCAGAGGAGGTCCTGTATGTACCGGCGGCGCTGGCACTGCATCAAAGGCCCGCCGTGCCCGGCATCCGCAGCACCTTCGGCACCGGGACGGAGCTGCTGAACGGCCTGCGCCTGATGTATTCGCGTCTGGCCAGCCATCGCTGCCCGAACGGGCACTATCTGAAGCCGTCGCTGGCAGTTGCAGCCGGCAAGGAGCTCATCTGCCCCGAATGCGGCGTCCATTTTTATGCTCCGTCGGCAGAGGAGCTGGCGTTCAATTCGCAGGGAGCCTGTCCGAAATGCGGCGGGACAGGGAGCATCCGCACGGTCGATATGGATTCCCTTGTGCCGGACGACTCGCTCACGATCGACGAGGGCGCCGTCGCCCCCTGGAACAGCCTGATGTGGTCGCTGATGACCGATGTCTGCCGGGAAATGGGGGTCCGCACCAACATTCCGTTCCGTGAGCTGACCGAACGGGAAAAGGAGATCGTATATCACGGTCCGGCAGTCAAAAAGCATATCCTTTACAAAGCCAAAAACTCCAATCAGGCGGGAGAGCTGGATTTCACCTATTACAACGCCGTTTATACGGTAGAAAATGCGCTTGCCAAGGTCAAGGATGAAAAAGGGATGAAGCGGGTAGAAAAATTCCTGAAGGAGGACATCTGTCCGGCGTGCGGCGGGACGCGCCTTTCCGAGGCGGCCCGCTATCCTAAGCTGCGCGGGATCGCTCTTGACGAGGTCTGCACGATGACGCTCTCCGAGCTGGTCCGCTGGGTGCAGGATGTGCCCGCATCCTTAGTCGAGGAAATGCGTCCGATGGCAGAGAGCATTTGCGAGTCCTTTGCGGATACCGCCCGCAGGCTGATCGACCTGGGCCTTGGCTATCTTTCGCTCGACCGCGCGTCCTCTACCCTTTCCACAGGGGAACGGCAGCGGATGCAGCTTGCGCGCGCGGTCCGCAACCGCACGACCGGCGTTCTATATGTGCTGGATGAGCCGTCCATCGGCCTGCATCCGTCCAATATCGTCGGACTTACCGGCGTCATGCGTGATCTTACGGCGGATGGGAATTCCGTCATTCTGGTCGATCATGATACTCAAATCTTGAAGCAGGCCGACTGGATCATCGAAATGGGTCCACAGGCAGGCGCAAAGGGCGGATATGTGATCGCCGAGGGAACCGTCGCCTCCATCCAAAAGAATACCTGCTCGCAGATCGGAGCCTTTCTGTCGGGAAAGGCGGAGACCGTTCTGCGGCATTTTCCCGCCCCCGAAAAGATCTTCGCAAACGGAACGCTTCATCTGTCCACAAGCCGGCTCCACACCGTAAAGCCCTTGGAGGTCGATATCCCCAAAGGCCGGCTCACTGTTGTGACCGGCGTATCCGGATCCGGGAAAACAACAATGGTTCTGGAAAGCCTGGTGCCTGCGTTGGAAGCCATGATAAACGGCGGCCGGATGCCGGACCATATCCGTAAGATAAGGGCCGACGGGATACAGCACGTCAAATTGATCGATGCAACGCCGATCGGCATCAATGTGCGCTCCACCGTCGCGACCTACGCAGGCATACACGATGAGCTGAGAAAGCTATATGCAAGATCGGCAGACGCCAAGGAAAAAGGGCTTGGCGCAGGCGATTTTTCCTATAACACCGGCAGCCTGCGCTGTCCCGGCTGCGACGGTACCGGCATCGTCAGCCTGGATATCCAGTTTCTGCCGGATGTCCAGGTTCCCTGCCCGGACTGCCGCGGCTCGCGATATGAAAAGACGGCATACGGCATTCGGCTGACCAACGGCGCGGGCATGTCCTGCTCTTTGCCTGAGCTCATGGAAATGGACGTCGATTCCGCTATCGAATTTTGCAGAGAAATGAAAACCGTGGAGCAAAAGCTGCAGATACTTCATCAGCTCGGTCTTGGATATTTGACGCTCGGCGAAGAAACGCCCAGTCTCTCCGGCGGAGAAGCGCAAAGACTCAAGCTTGCCAGCGAAATCGGGAAAACACAGACGGATTCCGTCTTTGTGTTCGATGAGCCAAGCATCGGCCTGCACCCGCTGGATGTCCGTGTCTTGCTACACGTATTTCAAACCCTGATCGACAACGGCGCGACCGTACTGGTGATCGAGCATGACTTGGATATCATCCGCAACGCGGACTATATGATCGATATGGGACCGGGAGGAGGAGAAGAGGGCGGAGAGATCATTGCCGTGGGAACACCGCAGGAAATGAAAAACAATCCAAACAGTGTCACAGGGAAATATCTGTAAAGAGAAAAAAGGGGAGACGCACCGGCAAAGCCGGTGCGTCTCCTCTTTTTTGGCGGAGCAGTGAAAAGCCTTCTCTGCTCCGCCTCCGTGCCGCCGTATATCGCTTTGGCGGCTGCTTTGATTTTTTCAAGCGGAAATTCCCTTTTTATTTCGCTACAAGGGCTCCGTTTTCCACATCGATGGTGATGACCGTATCGGGCGCAATGTCCTCCGCGATGATCTTGCGGGCGATGAGCGTCTCCACCTTAGACTGAATGAACCTCTTGAGCGGACGGGCGCCATAGGTCGGATCATAAGCAGACGCGATGATATAGTCCTTGGCCGCATCCGTGATCTTCAATCCGACGCGCTTGTCGGCAAGGCGGGCGGCAAGGTCGGCAACAAGAAGATCTACGATACCGTAAATATTCTCCTTCGTAAGCGGACGGTAGAAGACGATCTCGTCGATTCGGTTGAGGAATTCCGGACGGAACGAACGGCGAAGAAGCGCCGTCACAGACTCCCGCGCTTCCCCGCTGATAGCGCCGTCTTTGCCGATCCCCTCCAGAATGATGTCGGAACCGAGGTTGGAGGTCATGATGATGATCGTATTCTTAAAATCCACTGTCCTGCCCTGGCTGTCCGTGATGCGCCCGTCGTCGAGCACCTGCAAAAGCACGTTGAACACGTCGGGATGCGCCTTTTCGATCTCATCGAACAGTACGACAGAATACGGGCGGCGGCGGACCGCCTCTGTGAGCTGTCCTCCCTCATCGTAGCCGACATAGCCGGGAGGCGCGCCAATGAGTCTCGAAACGGAATATTTCTCCATATATTCGCTCATATCGATCCGGATCATATTGTGCTCATCGTCGAAGAGAGCCTCGGCCAGCGCCTTGGCAAGCTCCGTTTTGCCGACGCCGGTGGGACCGAGAAACAGGAAGGAGCCGATCGGACGCTTCGGGTCCTGAATGCCTGCACGCGAACGCAGGATCGCATCGCACACCTTTTCCACCGCCTCGTCCTGTCCAATCACACGACGGTGCAGGATCTTATCCAAGCCTAACAGCTTATCGCGCTCGCCCTCCATGAGCTTGGATACCGGAATCCCCGTCCAGCGGGAAACGATCCTTGCGATCTCTTCTTCTGTCACACGGTCACGCAGCAGTGTATTCTTCTGCGTTTCCGCCTTCTTTTCCTCTTCGGCAAGCTCTTTTTGCAATTCCGGAAGCTTCCCGTATTTCAGCTCCGCCGCCTTGGCAAGGTCATAGGCGGACTGGGCCCGCTCGATCTCCGCGTTGGTCTTCTCGATCTCCTCGCGGATCTTCTGGACCTTCCCGATGGACTGCTTTTCGTTTTCCCATTTTGCCTTCATGCCGGAGAATTTCTCGCGCAGCTCCGCAAGCTCGGCGCGGATCTCGGAAAGATGCTCCGCCGCGAGCTTATCCGTCTCCTTGGTAAGAGCCGCCTCCTCGATTTCAAGCTGCATGATCTTATGCGAAATCTCGTCCATCTCCGTCGGCATGGATTCCATCTCCGTTTTAATCAGCGCGCACGCCTCGTCCACAAGGTCGATCGCCTTATCCGGCAGGAAACGGTCGGAAATATATCGATTGGAGAGAACGGCCGCGGCGATGAGCGCCTGATCCTGAATTTTGACGCCGTGGTATACTTCATAGCGCTCCTTCAGTCCGCGCAGGATGGAAATGGTATCCTCCACCGTCGGCTCCGCCACAAGGACCGGCTGGAACCGTCTTTCCAGCGCCGGATCCTTTTCGATATATTTGCGGTATTCATTGAGCGTCGTCGCGCCGATGCAGTGCAGCTCGCCGCGCGCCAGCATCGGCTTTAAGAGATTGCCGGCATCCATGGCGCCGTCCGTCTTGCCCGCTCCGACAATGGTGTGGAGCTCGTCGATGAACAGAATGATCTTTCCGTCGCTTTCCTTCACCTCGTTTAGAACCGCTTTGAGCCGCTCCTCAAATTCGCCGCGGAATTTCGCGCCGGCAACAAGCGCGCCCATATCAAGGGAAAAGATCGTGCGGTCGCGCAGATTCTCCGGTACGTCGCCGCGCACGATACGAATCGCGAGTCCCTCGGCGATCGCGGTCTTGCCGACGCCCGGCTCGCCGATCAGACACGGATTGTTCTTCGTTTTTCTCGAAAGGATCCGGATGACGTGCCGGATCTCCTCGTCACGCCCGATCACAGGATCCAGCTTCTGATTTCTGGCAAGCTCTGTCAGGTCCTGTCCGTACTTGCCCAGCACGTCGTACGTATCCTCCGGATTGTCGCTTGTCACTCTCTGGTTCCCGCGAATCTCCTTCACAGCCTTCTCGAACGCGCTGCGTTCGAGTCCCGCGTTTTTGAAGATCTTCCGCATGCCGTCGGAGGGCTTCTCCAGCATGCCGAGAATGAGATGCTCGACGGAAACGTACTCGTCCTTCATTTTTGAAGCGATGGATTCCGCCGCGGCAAGCGCCGCCTCCAGCTCCCTTGAAATGTAGATCTTATCCGCCTCCACCGAGCCGCCCCGCATTCCCGGCATCGCATCCACCGCAGACTGCAGCTCCGCGCGCATGACCTCGACCGAAGCGCCTGCACGGCGAATCAGGTCGGAGGCGATCCCCCCTTCGTCGTCAATCAGCGCAAGCAGCAGATGCTCCTCGGTGATCTGGCTGTTCCCTTTCGACGCCATCAGCGTCTGCGCATTTTGCAGAGCTTCTATGCTTTTTTGTGTAAACTTCTGAAGATTCATATCCTCACCCCCATATGTGAAACGCTTAGATTAAATTAAGACTTGATTTTCAAAAATGTAGCGCCGGTAGACCTCCTCCACGCCGGCCGCCGCTTTTGACGGCGTTTCCAGATGATAAAAGAAGGTTTTCAGTGCCCGGTCAAAGGCGTCGATATAGGCGGCGATCACCTGTCCTACGTCAGCCCCGCAGCTCTCGATATCCGCTCCCTTCAAAATTAGCTTTCTCGAATATTTGCCGTCGGCTACCCTGCAAGCAACGTCCCCCCGATAGCTCTGCTCGATCTTGTTCCACAAACGGTAGAACTGCGTCATATACAGCACAAGTCCGGCATTCTGCGTGCGCAGAGACACGCGCAGCTCGCCGATCTCTTCGCCGTCTGTCCGATACAGCTCTACACTGTATCGGACCGTCGGATTATATTTATAGGCCAGTGCGGAGCGCAGAGAGAACATCGTATCCGACGGCTCCAGCGTCTTAAAGGCACTGCCCTCGAACATATCCTGCATATGACGGAAAATCTCCTGAAACCGCTTTTCCGGCGTCGTATAGGAAACGTATTCCGCCAAAATCTGGTTGATCATGTTGGAGCGGTTGGTCCCCCGTTCATATGCGAGCCGGTCGATTTTGTCGACGACATCACTGGAAAGCACTATGGAATATACATTCTTCATTTTTGATTTTTCCCCCGCTTTCTGTTTGGATGGTACTATTATAGCATGTCATCTATAATTTGTCAAGCATTTTATATAAATTTATTTACGAGTTTTTTAAAATTATCAAATATTCCTGATAATTTCCGGAAAAAAAGAGCAGATTCCCTGCTCCTTTTTATCTTATCCTGAAAACGGGCTTTATAATCCTTTCTTTTTTAAGTCGGAAAGAAGCGACACATAGAACTCACGCACATCGAAGCCTGGGATATTTTCCCGATTCAGATCGATCACATCGCCATGAGAAATGCCGCGCCTCCCCTTTGCCGTCAGCAGCCGGTATTCCCCGCCCCAATGGAACGACCGCTCGGAAACCAGCCCGTCGTTCGGACCGTCGAAATACTTCACAAGAGGATAGGTAAAATTCAGCGGGAACCTGCCTCCGGACGCGCGGCTTAGCTTCGAGCCGACGCTGAGACAGACGATGCCGTCCTCCGCCTCCGAGGCGGCCGTCTGTGCGTTCAGCCGCCTGCACCGCTCGGCGGTAAGGTCCCTCACCGCCGCCATGAAATCCGGAGCCTGATCGCCCAGCTTTTTCATCGCGGTGTTATAGGTATGTGCGATTTTTTTCTGAACTGTATCCGGGATCCGATTCAAAAGATAATCGGCGAACTCGCATCCGTGGTGCGGCGTATTGATGGTCGTAAGGGATGCCACGTACGGCGCCGCGGACAGCTGACTGACCGCAAAGCGGCAGTCCAGCCCGCCCTTGGAGTGGGCGATGACGTTTACCTTTCCGCAGCCGGTGCTCACCGCGATCTCCCGAATCCGTGCGGCAAGCTCACGCCCTGCGTCCGGTACGGAGGCCGCAGACTCGTGGTTTCCATAATAGATCTCAGCCCCGTTTCGGATTAGCTCCTCCGGAATCCTGCCCCAGTAATTCGGAAATTTCCGATCGCGGAAGAAAACGCCGTGCACAAGGAGCACCGGATATCGGGTGCGGCACACCTGTTCTCCGGCACGCGCTGCATTCAGAGCTTCCTTTTCCGTCTCGAATACGACCTCATCCGACACGATGCGAAGGATCTTTCGGAGCATGACAAGATTCAAAACCGGAACCCAGCCGCAGAGAAGGCCGGCCGCGCGGTGCCGGACGCCGAGCTGAATGGAAGAAAGATAAACACGGAGCATCCCGTCCCAGAAGAGCACGGCGAGCACGCAAAGGCAAAAGACGGCGCTTTCCGTCCAAAGCCGCCATTCCTCCGGAAAAAGCAGGACTGCCGCAGCCGCGTGAAAGATGGCCGAAACGACGCACGAGAAGAGAAAAATCCTGAGACAGGCAGCGCCGTACCGGCAATGCCTCAGCCTGCGGCGAGCGGGGCTGCGGGACGGCCAAACGGGAAAAATCGCAGTAAGAAGGAAGAGAAAAAGAAAAACAGGGATAAGCACCGGCATATCCCGAATCAGAAAATACGAATTGGCGCAAACGCCCGCGGCAAGCGCCATGGACACCGCATACGCGGTACGCGCCGGCGAGGATTTCTGTTTCATTCGATATCCTTTCCAAAAAACGGACCGTGCGCGGCCGCGAGGGGAAAAGGCAGCGTCCGTTCCGGCCCGATCTTTATTTCTTTTTCATGGATGAAAAAAACAGTCCGAGATTCGTCCCTCTTTTGAGGGAATTCGTCCCCCGGAAAATATAGTCCCATGTCTGCTCGTAGCTGCCGCGCACCGCGACGGCGCGCGAGCAAATAAAGGAAACGAAAGCTTCGGGATCTTCCGCGTATTCATTCTCAAACCGTTCGGAAAGCTCTCGCTTTTCCGCACTGGAGAGCGTGTCCGTGCGATCATGCAGGACATGCTCGATGTTGCGTGAAAAATAGTAGAGCGCATATGGGATCTGCTCTACCGTATCGAGCTCCGAGAGCGCCATCGCCGCATTCGTTTTATGTTCGTTGCGCGCCCGCATGGAATCGTCGGAAAGCGTCACGATTTTATCGCTTCCGTAATAGGCATGCTCGTTTCCGCCGTGGAATACGCGCGTGGGCGGAATAAAGGCGCCGTCCGTATCGATGATATGCACGATTTTGAGAATATCCTTCCTGCGCAGGCGATACCGCTGCAAAAAGCTGTTCACCGGACGCATGATGGTTCTGGCCGCGTTTTGCCTGTTGATCCGATACCGGTAGCAGAGGTCGCCGCCGAGTACATGGAAGCGAACGTCCTCCGATTCGACGATACGGGAGAGAACAAGGCCAAGCGAGGTGCTGTCCGTCGTCCCTTCGACCAAAAACAGAAGCACCTTTTTTTCAGCGGGATTCATCGCCGCACCTCCCTGCCAGCCGGAACGCCCGCGCGATCTCCATCGGATTCCGGTAATCATACAGCTCTTCCTTCTGTCCGCCGAGGCTGATGCTGCGGATATACCGGTCGCGCAGATTCCCGCCTGTGCCGGAAGCGCGGATATACCGGTTTTCCGGATTGGTCGTTGTAAATACGATGTCCTGCTTGTCGATCATTTCCAGCGGGCGCAGATTATGCGAGGTAAAAAGCAGCTGTCCCCTGCCGCTCTCCTCCAGGATCCCGAGGATTTCCCCGAGCAGATATTCATAGACGCCCGCGTCGAATTCATCGACGGCCACAAACACCGAAGCATTGTTGTACATGGCGATAAGGATGCTGAGGATGGAGATCAGCTTCTTGATGCCCTCGGATTCATATTTGAGAGGGATCCGGCTCTCCCCGCGCACGGAAAGGATCTCAAAGCGCATGCCGTCCCTGCCGTCCGGCGTCATTTGGCCTCCGTATTCCCGGATCTCCAGCGCCATGCCTGGGATCAGCACGCCCAGCACACAATTCAGGGCCGCCACCGAGGCTTTGACCACTCGGTACGTATCGAGCGGCTGCACGGACGGCTCCGTGAGGGAAAGCTGCATTTCATCCGGCGTTCTTTCGTCGCCGTCGAAATGCAGCGCGATCGGGAGCACAGCCGACAGCGCGATCACGCCGGAATGGTCGGAGCTTACGACAAAAAGTCCCTCGCCGGCATAGGCGGAAAGCGCGGCGCGCAACGACAAAAGCTCTGCCGGTCCCTCCTGCGCGTCAGAGGGAGAAGCCAGAGCAGCGCCGAAATCCGATGAAAAAAGGAACGAAGCGGCATTCCCAAGCGCAAGCCGTCTTGCCACGGCAAGATCAACGACAGCCTCCGGCGCGGCGGATACGAGTGAATCCCAAAGGCGCTTTGGCCCCAAAAAACGCGCCGACGCCTCCGCGTCATAGGAAAACAGCACTCTTGCCGGCGAGAGTCTTCCCTCCCTGAGCATCCGCACCGCAAGCTTTTCCAGCGATATACAAGCGCCCGACTCCGCGCGGCGCATCGTAAAATCATAGGAAACGACGCTCCCCACCTCGTCCTTCTCCAGATAGAAGGCAAGAGAGCATGCAGCTTTCTCGGCATTTTGGGCAATATAGCCTGCCGCATCGGACGGCAGCGGCCGTCCCTGCAAAAGCTGCTTGGCAAAAAACAATGCGTCGATCACCGTCGTTTTTCCGGAGCCGTTCTGCCCATAGATGCCAAGGATCTCCGATTTTTCACACGAAAAATCCCGCCGGCGCGCACACGGCATCTCGACTCTGCCGTGCGCGACATTTTTAAAATTCCAAAGCTCTGCCGACAGGAAACGAATCTTTTGATATTTCATTTTTCTTTCTCCCTTTGGACGCAAAATATCCTGCCTTAGGATTCTCCTATCTCGCATAGGATATTCCGGCACCATTGCAGCAGCAGCGAAAACGATGACGGAAAATCCCACGGTTCTCCGCGCCGCATCGCCTGCGCCTGCTCCATGACTTTTCTGTCCGAAGCGGACAGCTCCATAAGAAGCTCCTCCTTCGTCCGGAAAAAGACGCCTGTCTTCCTATAGTACACGTTTTGCAGGATAAAAAATACGTTCTTATAGGCGTCCGGAAGAGCAGCGCAAAATGCCTCTCTCTGTGCATGGACATACCCATGACAAAGCGCGTGATACAAATTTCCAAGGCTGATTTTGACAAAAATCCGGACGTCCTCGTCCGTATAGGACGGCACGAGCGCCGAAAGGCTTCCGTACCAGTCCTCGGTCGTATGGAGGAGATGACAGATCTCGCAGGGATTCCATTTGGAAAGCTCCTCCCTGCCGCAGAGAAAGCCGCACGACCGCGCGGCCTCTCCCGTCTGCTCCACGATCGACCGGTAGCGGTCCAAATCGGATACCGAGAGCGTATCCAAAACGACCATGACGTCGATATCGCTTTTCTCGTCGGCCTCCCCGCGCGAATAGCTGCCCTGAAGCCCGATATAAAGGAGCCGCTCTGCGAACGCACCCCTCAGCGCCGCCGAAAATCCCGAAAGATAATCCTCGATGGAAAACATAGGTCCCGTTCTCCTTCCCTGAATGCTTCCATTATAATATACGGGGAATTTTTTGTCAACCGCAGGAACGTGGCGGTAAATATCCGATATTTTTTGTAAAAAGACAGCGGGACGCGAAAAAAAGGTTGACAGTCCAAGCAAAGCATGTCATAATGGCAGAGAAACCATCATTTTTCGAGAATAAAAAGGAAGCTAAGATGAAATTACGCGAACATTCGGTCAAAATAAACGGACTTTCCCGTCCGGTCGTCGATACCTTACCCACGTTTTCTTGGAAGCTCATCGCTGACAAAAACGGGGAACGCCAAAGCGCCTACCGGCTCCTTGTCTCCGCCTCGCCTGATTTTAAAGATCCCGTCTGGGACACGGGCTTTGTTCCCTCCGAGGAAAATTCCAACATTCGGTATGAAGGCGCGGCGCTCTCCCCGATGACCCGATATCACCTCTCGCTTGAGATCCGCGCAGGAGAGGATTCTCTTGTCAGCAAAACGGAATATTTCGACACAGGAAAGAGAGGCGTTCCCTTTTCCGGCATCTGGATCACCGGACACGACTGCCTGCGCCGCGACGATGCGCTCGCCGCCCCTTACCTGCGCCGCACATTCCATGCGGAGCCGGAAGTCCGCCGCGCCATGCTCTACATTGCCGGACTCGGCTATTTCGAGGCGCGCATCAACGGGGAAAAGGTCGGGGACGATTTTCTCTCCACAGCGTACACCGCCTACGACAAGCGGATCCTCTACCGCGCGTTCGACGTCACGGGGATGCTCGCGTCAGGTGAAAACGCGCTCGGCGTGATCCTCGGCAACGGCTTTTACAACTGCTTTACCGAGGACCCGTGGCAGTCCGCCACGGCGCCGTGGCGGGACGTTCCGAAGCTTCTCTGCGATCTTGTCATCGAATACGCAAACGGCACCTCAATCACCGTTTCAAGCGATGACAAGTGGCGCTCGCACAAGGGCCCCATCACGTTCAACGGCATCCGCCACGGAGAAACCTACGACGCGCGTCTTGAGATGGACGGCTGGGATGCGCCGGGCTTCGACGATTCCGGCTGGCAGCCGCCGCGCCGTGTCAAGGACCCCGGCGCCGTGCTCGCCGCGATGGAAATGGAGCCGATCCGCATCCGGCGCCGCTATCCCGCGGTGTCCAAGAAAAAGGTGCCGGAGGGCTGGCTGTTCGATATCGGACAAAATCAGGCGGGCGTCTGCCTTCTGACCCTCCGCGGGAAGCGCGGGGACAAGATCACCGTGCGCTACTGCGACAGACTCACGGACGACGGCAGGCTGGACCAGGCGCCGCTCGCCGGCTTCATCAAGAACTACTGCTTCCAGACCGACACCTATATCAAGCGCACAGACGAGCCGGAAACATGGCACGCGCGCTTTTCCTACTACGGCTACCAATGGGTCGAGATCTCCGGCAGCCGCGAGGAACCGGAGCTTTCCGACGTGACGGCGCTCGCGCTCTGTAACGATCTTGAAACACGCGGCACCTTTGTTACCTCCTCCGAGACGGTCAACAAAATCCAGGATATGTGCCTTGCCGCGACGACCTCCTGCTGCATGAATACGCTCGTTTCCGACGCCGTGCGGGAAAAAAGCTCCTGGACCGGCGACACAGGGCTGTCCGCAGAGCAGCTCCTTCTCAATTTTTCGGCGGATTCCCTGATGAAAAAATGGCAGCAGGACCTGCGGGACGCCGAGCGTCCGGGCGGGAGCGTCCCCTGCATCGTTCCCTCGCCGGGCTGGGGCTACAACGGCAATCTGAACGGTCCCGACTGGTCGGCGCCGATGTGGGAGGTCCCATGGCAGATCTATATGGCGTCCGGCGACCTTTCCGTTCTGCGCGACAATTACGACGCGCTCTGCCGTTTTGTCGCATGGCTTGCCGGCATGTCCGAGGACGGCATCGCCTACGGCGGGCTCGGAGACTGGTGCGCGCCGTTTGACGGTCCCGCTGTCAGCGTCAATATGGAATCCTTCCAATGTCCCGTCCCCGTTACGGATACCGCTTATTATTACAGCGCCGTCAGGATGGCGGAAAAATCGGCGGTCCTGCTCGGATTCCCCGAAGATGCCGCAAAATACAGGCAGCAGGCAGCCGCCATCAAAGCCGCCTTCCGCTCGCACTTTTACGACGCAGAGACGCACACCGTCATGGGCGACTGCCAGACCGCGACCGCCGTGATGATCTATCACGGACTCGCAGAGCAAAGAGAGATCCCGGCGCTGCTCGAAAAGCTGGAGCAGCAGATCGCCGCCTGCGGCGGACACCTCGATTTCGGCGTGCTCGGCATGAAGGCGGTCTTAAACGTTCTCGGCATGTATGGAAAAGCCGAGCTTGCCCTCCGGATGATCACAAATCCTACCTATCCAAGCTATGCCCACTGGCTGACGCTCGGCGCGAACACCCTCTGGGAATGCTGGAACGGCGGCGGCTCGCGCAACCATCATATGTTTTCCGACGTTTCGGCGTTCTTTTACAAGTATATCGCCGGCATCACCCCCGCGGCCCCCGGCTACCGCACCGTTTTGCTGCGCCCCGCGATAAACTGCGGACTGGAATCGGTTCGGGCGGCGCTGGATACACCACGCGGGCTGCTGCGCTGTGAATTTCGGAAGGAAAACGGCAAAACCCACTTGGAAATCGAAATTCCCGTCGGCTGTGAGGCGACGCTGCTCCTGCCGGAAGCACCGCCGTGCGTGCTGAATACGGGGAAATACCGGATCCAAGCTTAAGACCGTGCCATGAGAAAGGGTGCCTCCCTTTTAAAAAGGGAGGCACCCTTTATTTTCCATAGAAACAGGTCTTTCTCCAGAAAAAGCCGTATCGGTTTCTTGGATTGGCAAAAATCTCAAAAACCGCAGTCATCTTTCGGGAAAAAGTGCCGTCGCCGCGGACTTTCTCCCTGCGAGCAGAAAGCGGCCCGGCGTCCCCGCAGAAAGCGCAAAAGCAGGGAGGCCCATGTCCGTCCCCCGCATGCGGGGACGCCAGAGACGCCTGCGGTTCACAGCGGACCCGTCCGCAGGACGATTTGAGGGCGTCAGGACGGCGCTGCCGCCCTGACGCCTCCTTTCTTTCATCCTATTTTCTTACCGCGAAAAAAGGATCCTTTCGCTTTGGAACATTTTGGAAAGCGCCAGCACGCCGAGTCCCGTATAAACGACATTGGCGGCAATCCCAATAATGAAGTTGACCGGCACCACCTCAAACGAGAAGATCGCTGCCATGCACTGAACACTGTTGTAGAATGGGATCAGATACAGCACGGGGCTTTCCGCCGCGGCGCCGAACATTGCCGTGATCCCGATGGCAACGACCAGCACCATCAAAGGTGAGACATAGGTCTGCGCCTCCTTGACCGTCTTTGCAAATGCGGAAATGATGGAAATAGCGGTGACGATCAGCAGGACCGTCGATAAAATCAACAGCAGCAGGAGCGAATATTCTCTGGGACCGTATACGCCCGCATCGACGAGGTCCGCCCCGCCCATCAGCTTCGGGAACGAAAGAATGGTGCCGAGTCCGCTCGATACGCCCGAAAGCAGTGCAACGATGGAAAGGGCCGCGATCTTGCCGATCGCGAGGTCATGGCGCCGGATCGGCGTCACAAGGATGGTCGTGATGGTCCCGCGTTCCTTTTCCCCCGCGATGGATTCGGGCGCTACCGCCATACAGCCGGAAAAGAGGAAGATCATGAGCAGCATCGGCAAAAGCGTGGCAAAAAAGGTCGCCGAGGTATCCCTTGCCGACGCAAGGTCATAGGTCCCGCCTCCCGCATTGACGTCAAATTTGTTGGCGATCGAATTTTCATAGGCGGAAAGCAGATTTACCATATTCTGATACGCCTGCGCGGAGCCTGAGTTTGACGAATTATAATAAATCTCCACGTTGGGCGCGGAGCCGCTGCCCGCTGTGTAATCCGCCACCCGCTCGTCAAAATCCTCGGGAAAAACGACAAGCAAAGTTCTGCCGCCCTCCGCGACCTCCTGTTTATACTGCTTGGCATCCGCCCCCTCGATCTCGACAAAGGAAAGTGAATGCTCCCCTCCCCTGCCGGCAATCGATGCCGGCAGATTCGCGACGAGCGCCTCGGATACGCCCGCCTCCGGTGTATACATGCCGGCAATCGCCGAGCCCATCAGCGAATACAAGAGATAGATCAGAACCCCAGGCATCAGTATGGTCGTAAAAATCAGGCGCCGGTCCGTGAAAAAACGGGTAAGCTCCTTTTTCATGATGGTCCAGATCCCGTTTTTCATACGCGCACGCCCGTCCTTTCCGTATAGAGATCAAAGAAAGCATCCTCCAGGGATTTTCCCCTGCAAAGCTCCGGCAGCGTGCCGCACGCCGCCATCGTTCCGTCGATGACGACGCCCGCTCTGTCGCACACCTTTTCGACAAGACTGAAAATGTGCGTCGAGAGAATCACGGTCTTTCCCTGCCTCCGCAGGGAAATCAGATAGTCCGTCACGACCTTCGCCGTCAGCACATCGAGTCCGTTCGTCGGCTCGTCGAAAATAATGATCGAGGGATCGTGTACGATCGAAATGACAATAGACGCCTTCTGCTTCATGCCGGTCGAAAGGTTTCCTACCTTGACATCGGCAAATTCATCGATCCCGAACCGTTCAAAAAGCATTTTTTTGCGCGCACCGCGGACCTCGCCGGGCACGCCGTGCAGCTCCGAGAAGAAATCATACAGATAATTCGGCGTAAAATAGTCCTCGAGCTTCAGCTCCCCCGTCAAAAAACCGATACTCCTGCGAACGGCATCCGGTTCCCGAACGATGTCATGACCCAATACCAGCGCGGTTCCCGAATCCGGACGAATCAGCGTCGCCAGCATCCGCAGCGTCGTCGTCTTGCCCGCTCCGTTCGGACCGAGCAGCCCGAAAATCTCCCCTTCCCGCACGGAAAAGGACAGGCGGTCGACGGCAGTTTTGTACTTTTCGCGGGACCCCTCCCGCCTCTGCTGCCTTGCAGACAGCCGGAACGTCTTGGTCAGGTCCCGTACCGTCAGAATTTCTCCCATGATTGCCTCCTTGATTTTTATGATGAAAAATCCGCATTTTTCTCTGCCATTTTATCATAGAAGCCGGTGCTTGTCAAATGGAAAATCAAAATGGCAAAAAGAAAAGGTACCCCCGTGAGGGGGTACCCCGTGAGGGATTCTTCCGCCCGCAGAAGCGGGCAGAAGAATCCGAATTGCCGCAAGCAATTCGCCTGATTTATTTTATCATACGGCCCTCGCCTTTGTCAAGCCCTGTCGAAACCTTTACTTCCGTATTTTCTTTTTTGATCTCTTCCGCAACGCTTTTTCTGTCCTTCAAATGCTCGGCGAGCGGCTTATCCGAACGGAACGGCCGAAAAAAAGGATATCGCGCTTTGGTTTTGTCATATCTTCGCCGGATATCCGCTTTGACGGCTTCATAGCGAACGACGACGCGGTTTTCCTCGGCATACCGCTTCAGCTTTACGACAATCTGCGAGGAATGTACGACGTCTACGATAAAAAAACCAAAGAACAAGCCGACGACGAAGGAAAAAGCCAGATTTTGGGAAAGCCAGTCGAGCGCGTCGAGAATATGCGGGTGTACGAAAAAATAATAAAGCGCGCCGAGCCCCGCCCATACGAGCGAAAATTTAGGACAGATAATACCCTGGATATTGCCCCATTCCTTGGTATAGTCCCACAGTCGGACCTTGGCGATCTTCAGGCTCGCG
Organism: uncultured Clostridia bacterium; assembly: GCA_944381075.1. Lineage (GTDB taxonomy): Bacteria > Bacillota > Clostridia > Oscillospirales > CAG-272 > QALR01. The sequence continues at coordinate 80,539 of CALWJT010000005.1, read as the reverse complement.
ATACCGGCAATATATTCGATCACGGTCATGCAAAGCGCCATCACGGCAAAAAGTGCGATCCGGTTCCAAACCGGATCCCGGATCAGGGAAAATTCCTCCAAGCGCGCAATCAGGTACAACAGACAAAGCCCGCAGCCGTACAAGGGCAGATACGGTCCTGTGCAGAAGCCGGGATTGATCCACCTGCGTTCCGGATTGGAAGAAGAAAAAAACCGCCGGAACAAAAGCTCTATGACCCATCCCGTCACCGAGCCGATAAAGAATAAAAACGCAAGCGTCAAGAATAGATTCATCGTTCCGCTCCCATCCTCCCCCGCACGAGGCTTTTGTTTCCTGTCATTTTATCATAAGCTCCCGCATTTGTCAAATCCCAAAGGGAAACGGCAAAAAAAGGAAGCCCCTCCTTGGAGCCTCTTCTTTTTGTCTTTGTTCCCGCATCCATCCCGCCGAATGGGGGTATCGGGAAAGCGTCCGAGAGCCGCCGGGACTGCGATATCACCGGTTTTCGGACGCTTCGGGACGCGGCGCTTCCCTATCGAGCCATCGAATGCTCCCCACACGCCGCATATCGGAATCATAGAGGTCCGCAAAGGTCCGCTCCCGATATTTGACGTTTTCAGGATGCGCATAGAGAAAATGTCCGGCGCCGCTCCCGTTTTTTCTGTCGACGGTATCGAAGCAGATCGGAGACACAGCCGCAAACGCCGGATATTCATCGAATTTATCCGTCAGAAAATACAGCTTATGCCGCTTGATTTTCTTCTGCTCCTCCGACCACGCCGCCCGAAAAGACGGGCCTTCCTCTGTCTCGTCAAGATCCTCATTTTCATCCATCCGCCGATACGGCAGGAAAAAGACGCCCGCTATCCCTATCGCTACCAATACAAACATATAGACGACTACAAGCAGATACCACTGAAGCGCAAAGCCGAGAATGATGACCGGAAGAGAGGAGAAAAACAGGCCCCGCCCGATTTTCGAGGAATATACATGCTGGCCGTAATAATGGTCACAATGGCTGCATCTCGCAAACTTAAAATATTGCGGCGTCTTTTTCTGCCTGACGCGCCGGCCTTCCTTCCGATAATTGACGGGCTTTCCGCACCATGGACACCTTTTCATCTTCGCCTTGTTCCCCCTTCGCCCATTTTGTATTGCCACTGCAAACACATTGGATACTCTTTTATTTTATCAGCTGTGTTTTTTTTGTCAATATTCGCTTTTTCCGTACCGGATACAAAAGCAGCAGCCGTTCCGGAATCGGCGGCTGCCGCTTTTGTATGCTCTGCGGTCGTTCTCTTTGGCAAAGGCAAATCTACAGGCTCCACCACCCTTGTTCCCGAAGCGGCTCATAACTCACAACCGCAATCGACGCCGCCGTTCCGGTCCACGGAGCAAACCGCGAGGCCGCCTGCTCAAACGCCTCCATCTGCTCCCGCCTGTTCAGATTCATGGCAAGCGTCACATGCGGCATCCAGCCGCCAGGAGAATAGCGCCCGCCTTCCCGGACGTCCCCACCGGAGAAAGACAGGCATGAATTGCATCGCACATCCGGAGCAGGTAGGCATTCGGCGTCAGAGCCAAAAACAGCGCCCTCGTCGAGAAAATACCGACCGCCGATAGACGAAGCGCTCCCGGCGAAAACGAACAAGCCGCCCGGTCGATTTGAGAGACCGCCTTTGCCCCCTCCGGAACATCAAAGGCGCCGACCGTGATGTGAGGACGCAATTCCAGCAGGGACAGCCCATGGTGCCGCCGGCCGGCCTCGATTTGGAGCTGAAGCTCTCGGATCCGATTTTCCGTATCCGGATCACAATACAAAACGACGGATATTTTCATTCGGCACGCTCCCCTTCTATTTCAGGCAGTGCAGCATCGCCTCCAGAACCGGAATCTCAAGCATCCGGATGGTTTCCCTATCGCGGCGGATCGCAGCGGCTCTTTTTGCGTCGCGGTCCTCCTGATAGGTGCGGTACATCTGCCTGCCGAGCCTCGCGACGCATTCACGGACCGCGTCCTCAAGGACCGAATAATCGCAGGCACCCGACGGGGCCTGCGGGGTCCCGACGCAGAAAAACACGACATCGATGGCATGATGCCGGATTTCCTCATAGGACCCTGCCACAAAGGACTTATGATCCCGATGCTCCTCCAGCTTTTCATTTATCCCCGGCTCGTAGAAGAGCGCTTTGTTTTGCCTCAGCAAATCACACCGCTTGTCGATCCCCCAAACGGCATCCACCGTTTCCTTTTCACACAGCGCAAGAGCGGTGCTGTGTCCTACAAATTCACAGCGCGCCAAAGCTATTTTCTGAGGATTTCTTTGATTTTACCGCGGATAACGGCCGGGTTGAGGCCACAATCCACAGCAGCTTTCTAAAACCGATTGCTTTAGCGTTATGGTTCCGGACAATGGTCTCTGCCCTCCCGCTTCTTTCTTTGGATCGGAGACACGCTTGCCGCTCAAAGAAAAAAGCCGGCGTACCCGCCGGCTTTTTTCTTTTTTATCTCAACGTCGTACTGCTGTTGAGTACAAGCGTGCTGTAAAGGAAAAGGACATCCTGATCTTCAAAATCGACGAACATGCCGACAAGATCGCTTGTGATATAGCGTATATCGACAAGCGTGATCTTCGCGTAGCCTTCGACCAAAAGCGGCGTAATGCTGCTCCCGAAGGAATCGCGGAAAATCACAAGCTCCTTATCGGTAGTCGCGTTCGGATTCTCGATTGTGATAAGCGGAAGCGAACCGGAAAGGAACATCTCATACGGATCCTTGCCGTATGCCTTTTCCATATCATAGATGGACATTTCCACGGGACTTCCCGTCTCATAATTGTAGACCTTGCAGTCCTCCAGAATATCGCTCGTCATATAATAGATGGTTTCCGGAGAAAGCGGAAGCGCGGACTGTCCGTAGTACACGCCATAGAAGGGATTGTCAAGCGTCTGCTGCGTATAGTTGCCGGAGAGCGTGACGCCCATGCTCTCTGCCAGTTTCTGCGCGACGTCCATGATCTTCTCCTGTCTCCAGTGCGTATCCGTCTTATAATAATCCGTGATGTCAAGAAGTCCCGTGATGTCGATATATTCCATGAAATCGGTTTTTTCCTGCATCAGTTCAAAGAATTTGTCATAATCCATGGAAAGGTAGCCATTCTGTTCGGCAAGGAAATAGCTCTTGTCCGGAACGATGGAAAAATATACATTGCACGCTTTATCCGCCATATATTTGTCGTACAGATACTGAAAACGCTCTGCCGCATGATTCATGGAGCTTTCGCTCATCGGATACTCAATCTTCGACGCATATCCGTCTTCGATATAAATATCGTTGTTGTCCTTTTGCCAGAACAGATAGAATCTCGAAAAGGCCTTCAGCGTACGGAAATCGTCGCGCATGGGGAATTGGTCGAGCGTATAATCCTCAAAGTCCTTCATGAAATCCCCCGACAGGATAGAATCCCACGTCAGCTCAGGGAATTGATCGAGCTTACGTCTTTCGCTGTCTGAAAATTCATCCGCCGGTTTGGCCCAGCAGTAAAAGGAAAGTCCAAACAGCAGAACCGCCATGATACAAACGGACACAATATTTTTTACTTTTGTCGGCATCGAAAGGTCACCTCCTTAGAATCTGAAGTAGAGGAACGGATTGAACGAGCCGTCCACAAGGAAAGCGGTCATCATGAGCAGGAGCACGACCATGACAACCGGCTCCAAAACGTTCATGACCTTTTCGCCAGCAGGTTTTTTCTTGATGGAAAGAACCAGCTTTTTGAGAAGCGGCGTTGCTCCGATGATCGCAACGATCAGCACCACAGCATAGCTGCGCAGATAATAGGACCATTCATCCGAAATAAACGGAATTCCGCCGGCGCCGAACATGCCGCCGATATACTGGAACGCTTCCTTCATATCCGCCGCATTGAATATCACAAAGCTGATAACGACAAAGAACAGCACATAGATATGGCTCCAAACCTTGGACTTTTTCAGAAGCTTCAGCAGCCACAGCTTTTCAATGACAAGCAGGACAGCGAAGAAAAGTCCCCAGACAATGAAGTTCCACGCGGAGCCGTGCCAGAAGCCCGTCAGTAACCAGACGATGAAAATATTGAGAAACCAACGGGCCTTGGATACACGGTTTCCGCCGAGCGGAATATACACATAATCCCGGAACCACGAGCCAAGCGACATATGCCAGCGGCGCCAAAATTCCGTAATGCTTCCCGAAATGTAAGGGTAATCGAAGTTTTCGAGAAAATCAAATCCGAACATTTTGCCAAGGCCGATGGCCATATCGCTGTAGCCCGAGAAGTCGAAATAGATGTGCAGCGTAAACGCAATCGCGTAAAGCCAGAAGAAAAGCACGGACTTGTCGCCCGATTCCTTGAAAATATCGCAGAGCTCACCGAGCGCGTTGGCAATCAGGATCTTCTTGCCAAGGCCAAAGATGAACCGGCGCATACCGAGCGCAAGATTGGATATGCTGTGGGTCCTCGATTCAAGCTGAACAGCAACGTCGGAATATCTTACGATAGGACCGGCGATGAGCTGCGGGAACAGCGCGACATAGGTCGCAAGGCTGATAAAGTTTCTCTGTGCCTTCACCTCGCCGCGGTAAACGTCGACTGTATAGCTCAAGATCTGGAATGTATAGAAGCTGATGCCAATGGGAAGCGCGATCTTCAGAAGCGGCACAGACAGTCCCGTCACCGCATTGAAGTTGGAAATAAAGAAATCGGCGTATTTAAAGTACCCGAGCATCCCAAGGCTTGTCACAAGCGACAAAATCAAAAAGAATTTTGAAAGTTTCGTTCCGCGCCAAGCCTCGATCAAAAGCCCGAATACATATCCAAGCACAATGGATATCGCCATGAGAACGACGTATTTCGGTTCGCCCCACGCATAGAAAAACAAGCTTGCCAAAAGCAGAACAGAGTTTTTCAGACATCTCGGCGCAATAAAATACAAAATCAGAACGCACGGCAGAAAATAGTAAAGAAACGGTATACTGGAAAATAACATGTTTTTTACCCGTGTGTATTTTATTTCACAGGGAGGCGCTTGATTCGGCCTCCCTGTGATGATGTTTGATTTCTCTTGACCGTTCGGTCATCCGGTCGGGCCATCCCGCCGTCAAAAAGGACGACTGCCCGCTCTTCTGCAACAACCGAGCCTTATTTCTTTAAGACAAGATCCGGCTCTGCGCCGCAAGCCTCGCCGAATGCGTCGACAAAGGCATCGATATCCATCTCAAATGCAGAATCGAACATGATAAGCATAATCACATCGCCGCAGGCAGCGACACGCAGCTCGTCGGCTGTCACACAGATCCATTTGCTCTGGTCGATGCCGTTCAGCATTTCATTGGCGACTGTCTCCGCATCCGCCGCATCCTTCACGCGAACGACTGCCATCGAATACGCCTGAGAGCCGATCTTCGCCTCCGAAAGGTAAGCTTCCGCTACCTTATCCGCGCTCGTCGAAATTCCCGTCGCGCCCTTCAGCGCATCTGCATTAGAAAGATCTACTGGTGACGTACCCAGCATCAATTCCACCGGATTGTTTTCATAGATCTTTTCAATGAGCTCTTCGAGAGAAGCGGGCTCTTCCGGCTCCTCCGGCGTGCCGCTGGTCGTGTTTTCGGGAGCCGTCGTGTCCTCCGGCTTTTCCGTATCGGCCGTCGTTTCCGTAGCACCCGTCGTGCTCTCCGTCTTCTCAGGAGCCTTAGTCGTCTCGTTATTTTCCGTATTGCCGCAGGAAGCAAGCGCAAAAATCATCAGTCCTGCCAGAATCAGTGCAAAAAATTTCTTCATGGTTTCAAATCTCCTTATACAGTGATAAATTCATTGTTTTTATTGCTCGAGAAACAGATCCAACTCTCCGCCGCACAGTTCAGTGAAAGCCGTGATAAGAGCCGTCGCCTCCTCCTCCGAGGTCATCACCATCACGATGATATCGCCGGACACTCCGATCTGAACGGCCTCTGCACGCACGCAGATCCATTTTCCGGGATCGGCATTTTTCTGCATCTCATTGGCAATGGTTTCCGCGTCCGCCGCATCCTTCACACGAACGATAACCATCTCATAGGCAACAGAAGTCATCATAGGCCCGGAAACATACGCTTCCTCCACCAAAGAGCCGCTTTCAATGCCGGTCTGATGCTTCAGCATTTCCGCGTCGGAAAGATCCACCTCCGAGCTCATCATGCCTGTGACAGGATGCTTTTCGTAAATCTGATCGATGATCCCCGTCAGCGTATCGGCAAGCCCTTCCGGATCTTCCGGCTCCTCCGGCGTACCGGTGGTCGTATTCTCAGGAGCCGTCGTGTCCTCCGGCTCTTCCGTCCCGCCCGTCGTCGCGGTCGTTCCCGTCGTGTTCTCTGTTTTCTCAGGCGCCTTTGTCGTTTCATTGTTTTCCGTATTGCCGCAGGAGGCAAGCGCAAAAATCATCATCCCTGCAAGAATGAGGGCAAGTATCTTTTTCATTTCTCAAAACTCCTTTTTGTTTGGTTGATCAGTTCTCCAGCTCAAGGTCGAGCTTGCCGCCGCAGACCGTGCGGAACGCATCCAAAATATCGTCCGCCGTCACGTCATAAGAGGATTTCGCCATCACAAGCATCACGATATCTCCCGAAACGCCGACGCGGATATCGTCCGCACCCACGCAGATCCATTTGTTCGGATCCACGCCGTCCAGCATTTCGTTTGCAATATCCTCGGCATCCGCCTCGTCCTTCACACGGACTAAGATAAGCGAATATGCCGTGGCCCGCATCCCCTCCGACATATAGATCTTGTCGACCTTCGAACCGTCCGAAATCCCTGTCTGCATTTTCAGCATCTCCGGGTCGTCAAGGCTCAGCTCCTCGGTGATTACCATGAATCCCGTCGGCTGGATCTCGTAAATGTCCTCGATCAAGCCGGAAAGCTCGTCCGGCTCCTCCTCGGTATCCGCAGGTCCCGTCGTCTGCTCCGGCGCCGGCGTCTCACCTGTGGACTCCGCCTCTTCAGACGTAGCTTCGGACGCCGTCGTACTTTCCGTACCTTCCGTCTTTGCCGGTCCGCCCGTCGTCTGCTCATTTCCCGTATTGCCGCAGGATACAAAAACAAGCATCAAGGCTGCAGCAAGTATGAGCGCAAAGAGTTTGGTCATTCCCCTATTCCTCCCTGTCAATCCGTTATGGTTTCTTCGCAGATTGTCCATCGCCCCGTGTTCTCATCGTAGCTCAGTATAAGGACAAAATCCTCCTTATGGCTTTCGATGAGCATTTCAAACTGCTCCGTCTGCGCAACGTTGTTTACAATCCAGTGGATCAAAACATCCTTTTCTGTCGTAAACTCCGATCCGGTAAAGAGCACCTCGCCCGTATCGGCGTCACTGATCTGCATCGTGCCGTCCGATACGGAAATCCGCGTATTTCCGGTCACCCTGACTTCCACCGGAACATCCGCTTCATAAAAAGCTCTCGGCTCTGCGGAATACAGCGCGGGGCTGATGTTGAGTTCGGACAATTCTACAGGCTCGGACGCAAGTGCCCTTCCTCTGACGGACACGGAAACTCCACCGGAGCTACGCATGGCAAAGACAGAGAACGCAACGGCAAGAATCAGGCATGCCGCAAGAGAGGAAAGAAGCTTCATGTTCTTCATAAGGCTTTTTCTCTCCCGCGCCTTGGAAGCTGCGCACGATGACAAAACTTTTTCTTTCAATTCATCCGGCGCCTTGATATTCTGATAGGCGTCGACGACTTTTTTGTCAAACATAATTCTCCTCCTTATCAAGCAAGTCTTTCAAGAGTTCCCTTCCCCGGGACAGACGCATTTTTACTGCGGACAATGATATTCCAAGCATCGATGAGATTTCCTCGACGGAAAATCCTTCTAAATAGTGAAGGGTGATCGCCGTCTTATATTTCTCCGGAAGCGCAAACACCGCGCGCAGCACGCTGTTTGCCGTTCCATCCGCCTGTTCAGGCAAGTCGGAAATATCATCAAGGGAATCATGCTCGCGGATTTTTCCGCGGCGCAGCATATCGTGGCAGCGATTCACGGTCACCCTGACAAGCCATGCGCGCTCGTGCTCGTCATCGGTAAACCGGGGGGATGTATTCATATATTTGGTGAAAACATCCTGAACCGCATCTTCCGCATCTTCCCGTCTTTGCAGGTGGGAGAATGCCAGTCGATACAGCATATTGGCATATTTGTCATATGCCGCCTCGAGAAGCGTTTTGCTGTCCCTGGATAAGATCACTTTTTTGTCCTCCTGTATGTAAAACGCATGGACCTGCGCTTCGGTCACATTTTTTTATCAAAAATTTTTTGAAGCTTCGTTTTTTGCCGCAGAGGCCCCGATTTCTCCCATATCGGAAAAGGGAGGTATCGGATACCGCAGTCGAAAAAATAAAACGTTTCGGGGTTATTATACCACATATATAAGAAAAAAACAGCCGGAAAACGAGATTTCCGGCTGTTTTTTCATGTTTTTGCTGGCAAATAGCGAAAGCAAAGCCTCTCCAGCGCAAAAGAATGCTCCGAGCAAAGGACCGCGGCACATTTGACAAACCGATGGGAGTGCGTCCTCAGCCATACCGTACAAAAGGCTCCGGCGGCAGGCAAATGATATTCATAGGGTGACAGCACACCGTCAAAGGACAATTTCAGCGTCACCGTGTCCGAGGACCGATACCGTACCGACAGTCCGAGAATGGTCTTTTCCGCGCCAAAGCCAAAATCGCTCTCTGCCGTCGAAACGCGGGGATGGGCCGCATCGGAATCGGAAGTCCCGCCGGAAAGATACCAGATCTCATCCGTTGTCCGGTCTACATAATACAGCTTGCGCATCCGCTGCACAAGATAGGAGGAAGGTTTTATGGAATCGCAGAGCGTCCACACCATTTTGCGTTCATCCTCATGACTCTGCGTGCTGGCAGGCAGCTTCGCCGTATAATCCCAAATATAGGTGATATCGCCTACGGTCAGCATATACTTGCCGAATGCGCATACCGCCGATGCGGCGGCGTATTCTTCGGCCGTGTGAGAAAAAAAGCCGTGCACTCCCTTTTCGATTCCCGCGGAAATATGACGGCTGACATCCCGTTCCTCTATTCCGAATTTATTGATATAAAAAACGCCGCCCTCCGAATTGGCAAACAGGATCTTGTCATCAAATCCGCAGACGCTGCCCGGCATATCCGAGCCAAAGTCGTTTTTGAACTGCCGGAATTCGAATACCGGCGTTTCTCCTTCCCCTGTGGATACTGTCATATTTTTAACGGTGCCGGCGGAAAACACGAGATACCCGTCGGAGTATTCGGCAATCGACGTGATTGTCTCCCCATAATTCATCCTTATTATATTGTCCTCGGTCAAATATCGAAAGCCATTCACGGGATCCGGCATCAGCAGCGAAATCCACATTCCGTTTTCCCCGCCATAGGTGAGAAAGCCGCCGCCCGCAAAGGACCGGAGCGGATACATTTTTTCGGGACATGCGACCGCATCCCGCAAAATGCCGAGCGAGGTATCGGAGAGCTTTTCCGGATCGTCGGATGCCGCAAGCTTCAGCCGAATGCGGAATTGCTTCGAGTATACGCCGAAAAACAGGATCTCTCCGTTTTCAAAATTGAAATCCGGATCCCCAAGCTCAGCGCCCGCAAGGTCCCATATCCGGATATAGGACGGATCAAAGGCGATCTCAGGCGGGATCTTCCGCGTCGAGGATCCCTCTGCCGCAAGAACGATCTCAATGTACTGGCAGAACAAATTCGGCTTCTCGGACTCCGTTTTTACAGACCCATCCGCCGATACGTCCGTATAGCAGGTCGGGATATACGGTTCGACCGGCGTCAGATTCCATTCCCGATCCAAGAAATACAGCATGTCGCCGTCGACGATATAAAAGCCGCCGGCATATGGATAAGCCGTCGTCTTCTCCGACGTGAACTGGCCGGCAGTCCCGACGACCGATAGGCTGCCGTCCCGCATGGCGTACAGCGTGTTTCCCTTGCGGAAAAGCCAGATCCCATCCAAGCAGCAGGAAAATCTGACCGGCCCTTGTGCAAGCGGCGGAGAAAAAGCCGCAGCCGGCGCGCAGGTAGAAAAAAGCGCTCCTCCGACCGGCTCCATATTGAAAATTTCCGAAGCGTTTTTCCCCTCTTGTATCTCCCCCATCATCATACCGCCCGAAAAATCCTCCAAAGCGGCATACGCAAAGGGGGTATCGTATTTTGAAAATTCCGAATAGGAAGCAGAAAGGCCGTTCTTTTCCCGGACGCTGCGAAAGCTCATAGAATCCCCCTCCCTTTGCCGAACATACTGTCGGCTATCCCCGTCTCCGCAAACTGCGGGAGGACATTGGCAAGGCGTTCCTCAAATTCCGTGATAAGGCGCATATACCGCGTCATATCTCCGGGATAGATGCTGCAGCAAAGCTCCGCCGCCGCGCCATAGGCGATCGTATCCGACGCAAAATCGTCAAGGCCGGTCTCCGTATCCGCATCCGCTTCCATATCGGCAAATACCGGATAGGCATAATAGGTGAGCTCATAGTCGCCTGCTCTGCCGGAAACGAGCCTTATGCTTCTGCCCTCTGTCACAAAGGATCCTCTTCCATAGGTCTTGCCGAGGCGCCGCAGGCGGATCACAGATACGCAGTCCGAGGGCAGCGGCGCTGCCGCCGCATCCCCATCGCGGACAAAATGAAGCGTCGCCTGCTTTTCTATCCCTCCGAGATATACGGCGACCTTTCTCGCTACCGCCTGAACGGCGGGCGATATCCGCGCGTTCAGTATCCCAACCAGACTTCCCTCGGTTTCCACGGCCTCATCGTCTAAGTCCAGAAGTGCCGCGATCCGTTTTTTCAGCGCTCCATAAGTCATATTCCCTCCTTTCTCCGAAAGGGGGATTTTCTCCCCCTCTCAGAAGCTTCTCCCTTCGTTCCGTTATGCAGGATTGGAAAAGATGATAGGTCTTGCGTCGCCGAAGCCGAATGCAAAATCCACATAAGAGATATAATCCGTCATCAGCGGATTGTCTCTTGGGGAAACAACCACCGTCGGTTCCGTGATGTAAACAAGCTTCAGCACCTCCGGCAGCAGCATGCTGTCCGCAATCGCCCATTTTTTCCCGGAAAAACCAAGGCCTCCGCCGCCGACGACCATATATTTCATACCGTATTCGCTCCCGCCGACACCGCCGACAGGGGTCAGAAGCGAATCCTCACCGCAGATTTCCCGCGCGGTCCCCTCCAAATCCGGAGACACCAGAAGCAGATCGAGGTTGGCGGCAAAGGGGAGTCCGTCCGACGTTACGAAATCGGCGGCAGCCGACTGCGCCGAGCAAATCGCGGCGACGGACAGCTCTGTCGTAATCAGATTGGAAAACGTTTCGCTTTCCTCACTCGTATCGACCGGATGGGAAGCAGACGCCCAGGTAACGCCGTCCGCCCCCTTTGTCGTGTAGGCATTGCCGAACATGCGGTAGAATTCGCTGAGTACCGTCATGTAGGCGGAATCCGCAAGTCTCGTGCCAACCTTTTCCGCTTCGCCTACCATATCAATTTTCGCTCTTTTATAAGATACAGGGAGCGCGAGCGCCCGCTCCGTCGGCGTCACCGTCGTAAGAAAGCTTTTGCTGCCGTCCGCATAGGAAAGCTCCCCTCCGGTATAGACCGGAAGCTCCCCGTAGCCGCCAAGTCCGGGCAGCTCATAGGAAAGCTCGTTCTGCTTTACGATCCCGCAAAGATTGCCGATAAGATTGATCCTGGAGGCATATCGGTCATCAAAACGCTTTTTTACCAGAGGATACATATCTCCCGACCATGTATAAAGATCACTGCTCATTTTTTATTCTCCTTTTCGATCAAATAAATTGGAACCGGGAACCGTGCGTACAAGCTCATAATATTCCCGGTAACTCATTCCCGCCGCGCGCGCAAGCGCACGCTGGCGTTCGCTCAGTGCGATATCCGCCGTTGCCGTATGGACGCATGGCGTCACTCGCGCCGCGTCAGAGGCTGCCATGCGTGAGAGCTGCGCCTGTCTGCCCGCAGCAAGCATTTGCTCAAAATCCTGCAGAAGGGTGTCCAAGCTGTCGGCTCTTCCACGCGCAAAGTGTATAAACATGGGGTTCGCTACAAGCTCCGCCCGACGCGCATCGGATAGGCTCGCCGCCTGTCCGTCCGGCGCCGCAGCACTGTCGGACACCAGCGGATCCGTTGTCATTTCTCCCCCCGCTGTATTGGCCGCCTCTCGCCCGCCAGCCGGCTGGCCGTTCGGCGCTTCGGCGTCGTTTGCAGGCTCTGTCGGAGGATTTTCCCTCCCTTCCGTTTGCGTTCGCATTGGCGGCGCCTCTTCTTTTTTCTCTTCCAAAATGTTTTCCAAAGAAGCCTCGAAGTTTTGCCCCTGCTCCCGAACGAATGTGTCCTTTTGTTCTTCATTCATGTGCCGTTTCCTCCGATCCCGTCAAAAATTTTGCATCCAGAGCCGCGATCAAGGAGGCGCGCTCCGGAATGCCGAGCGCATTGATATATGCGCGCACGACCGGATAGTTTTCGGGAGCAAGCGCAAGCCCCGAAAGCTCCGACAAGGCGGAAAGCGTAAAGGAACGCGAATTTTCGACGCCCTCCCCGACATGTACCGCAATGTCCAGGGCAGGAACATATCCAAGCGTGCCGAGATACCCCTCATAGGAATACCCGTCCGCCCCGTCGGTAATGGCACGGACCTTTTCCGAATCGAAAAGCTCCAGCGCCATCAGGTCGACAAGACGGTACAGCCGCTCAAAGCCCGTTCGCTTGCAGATATTCTTCGCCTGCATCCGGCGCGACGCATAATCCCCAAGAAGCGCAAGCCCTGTCGCCGTCGTCACCTGCGTGGAGCTGTCGCCCTGCATAAAATCATAATTGCCCAGCGCCTCCTTCATCATCGCACGGTACCGGTCAGCGATCTCATAATGAGAAATGTTCTCCCCGGCAAGGCCACCGAGACGCTTCACCTTATCCATCATGCCGGGGCGAAGCTTCCAGATCGCGCCCGGACGGTTTTCCGGATAGCTGTCCGGAGAAAACGCATGTTCCTCATAGACAAGAATATCGTTCGACAAAAAGGCCGTATTGAGCTGAGCAAAGGCAAGCTGCCTGTCGGCGGCATCGATAAGCGGAATGATCGCTTCCAGCTCGCTTTTCCCCCAGATCGTACCATCCTGCGGGATCTTTCCGTATATGACAATCGGATATTGATGGCAGGACGTCTTGGTCCAAAATTTCGGGATATACCGGATCTCCGTTCCCTCGAGCAAAAGGGAAAGCGCGATATCCCCGGGTTCATACCGGTACGTCACCGTCTCCTCTCCGTTGTCGCCGCAAAGTCCGCAGACGGCCTCTCCCGCCTCCGGCTGACGAAACCACCACTCCGTGACCTCCACCGTCTCGTCGGCGGGCAGGGCACCCGCCATGACAGACCTTCCCTCCCGCTTACCGGATACGCTCCGCCGCAAAATATCCTCCATGGAAAGTCCGAGTCTTTGAAGATCCGCCGCAAAGATGCGCGCAGCACGAGCGGCGCTCATCCGGTATACGCAGGCGACATATTCGCATTCGTCTATGCTGGCAGCTGCCGGATCCGGATAGATCGTTTCCGGCGGCGGATTTTCTATGGCGATTTCCGGGCCTCCCCGCTCTCCCCGCCCGACAGCCAGCTTCCATACGGCGCTGCCGCAGATGCCGAGCCGCCTTTCATTGACGGCATTTTTCGCCGTGAAATCCGCATTCTGCACAGCGTACCGCACTACCCTTTCTCTTATCTCCGCCTTTGCTTCATCCCTGTCTCCTCTGGCGGAAAACTCAAAATCCGGCGGCGTCGCCTCGATTTGGCTTTCCACGTGGAGATAGCCGTCCGGCACGGACGCCGGCCTCCACGGCAGATCGAGCGACGCACAAAATTCCCCGGTTTGCTTTGCCGTGTCATGCGTCCCGTCATAATAGGCGCGCATCCGGCGCCAATATGCGTCCGTACCGCTCCTCGCCGCCTTTGCCTGCGAAAGCCGTGCGGCAATGCTTTTCTCCCGAAAGGCGGTATCCCCTGAGAACGGCGGCGCCGGCTCCTTATCCGGACGCTTCCAAATTTTAAACCCCATATCGTTTCCTTTCTCCTTTTTGAAATGAGCCTCTGCCGCGCAGAAGCCCCCTCTCCTCGCGCGCTGCCGCCCCGCGGAAGGAGGCGAAATACCGCAGGGCATCCGGTGCATGCGTGATCTCGTGCGGCTCCGTCGCGGCGTCGCCGGGACGATGAGCGTCATGCAGAAGCTGTGGCAGACACCGAATCAGATTGCGGCATCCCCGAAAGATCATAAGACGCGGCGTTCCGTTCGGCGCGGCAAGCCACTCCTTCAGCGCAAGCCAGCCGTCCACGCGGTCCGGTACGATCCTTGTAAAATAAACGCCGTTCTCGGCGAACAGCTCCGCGGCAGAGCGGCCGCTGTCACGACCTCTGCTCCATAGATCCGCCGGCGCGATGACGACGGCGCCCTCCGACAGCTTCCCGCGGATCTTTGCCGCTGCCGCACTGACAATGAGATCGCTTTCATAGACCTCATCATAGACATAAGCGCGGCCGTCGGAGCCCACCGCGATAAAAAGAGCCGCCAGCATATCGAGTCCGTAGTCGACCGCGCAGTAATAGGCGGCATCCCGCGGCAGCGGGAACGGCTCGCAGACATGAAGCGTCTCGTCGAACTCCGGAAAGAACTGTCCGGAGAAAACATCCCAGCTTCCGTAGAGCCACGCGGCGCGCAGTGATTCGGGGAGAGCCTCCAGCCGCTTGATATACTCCGGGTCATTTCGCATCAGCGCCTCGTTGTCATACACAAGCGCGGGGATAAACCGATAATCCTCCGGCATCTCCCCTCTCCGATAAGAACGGTCAATAAACAGCCGCTTGACCCAGCCATGACCGATCCCTCCCGGATTGCAGGTCAGATACATACGCTTGGGAAAGGCGTTCGCGCCGCGCAGAGACGCCGCCAGCACAAGAAACATTTCCTCGTCGATCTGTGTTGCCTCATCGATGGCGATAACATCGTATTCCTGCCCCTGGTATCGGAGAAGATCTCCATGTCCCGAAAGATAACCGAGCATCAGTCTCGACCCACAGAAAAATTCAAAGCATTTGTCACGCTCACGGTACACGGCAAGCGGAGGTGAACCGCAGACCATCCCGCACAGAGGACGGATATGATTCTCCCGAAGCTCCGGATAGCTTCGTCTGACAAGCAGCACGCGGATCCCCGGATAGTTCAGGCAAAGCAGAACCAGCTTATACCGCAGAGCGAAGCTTTTCCCGCCGCCGCGCGCGCCGCCGTACGCCGTATATTTCGCCTCGGAAAGGAAAAATTCCTTTTGCTTTTCCGATGGCCTCCCATCGAAAAGGACCGCCCTTCCCGCGTCATTTGGCATACCGCTTCGCCTCCTCCGACAGCATGACCTCGACCGGCTCTGCCGCCTCCGTTTTTTCGCCCCAGCCGAAGTTTTCACGCAGGATGGCAAGCGCAAGCGTTCCGCCGATATGTCCGGAGATGCTGTTTTCCTCGATATATGCTTCGATCTTCAGCAGCGCCATCTCGACCGCCTGCGCAAATTCCTTGTTCTCTCTCAGGCTCTTAAAGGTCCGCTTGGGAATGCCAAGCGCGAGACACAGGCCGGAAAGCGTATAAGGCTTTGTCTGCTTTTTCCGGCATCCCGAACATTTTGCATCTCCAAACGCCGTATCGCATGCGTCGCAGGCGGCGCTTGCCGTTCCATTGTCGCATGCGCGGAAATAGCCCGCGGCTCTTCTGGCAAAAACGGCGGGTGTGATCCCGTCTTTTTCCGACGGAACGGACATTCTAATTGTCGCGGTCAAGCGGATCGTCATCCGAAATTCTTTTGGTTAATTCAAACATATGTTCTATCGCGTATTCCTCCCAGCAGTCGGAATGGATGATGTCCTCCGTGTCGTTTACTGTCAGCGCGTCATCCGACTCATAGATCGCAAATCCGCAGTGATCGCAGTAAGCAATCACTGGATTTTGTCTGATCTTATCGCGGCTTTCCTCTGAATATTCCCTATATAGCCGGTTCACCGTGGACCGCCCTCCCTTCTTGAATCAATTGGTTCCCTGTGCCGCCATTATACCATAGGACCCATCCCGTGTCAACCGAAAATATAAACATTTGTTCTTTTTTGCACAAAATTTCAGCGGATTTCCCCGTTTTTCCGACAAAGCGCAGCCGCAACGAAAAAAGGATATCCTGCGGATGCGGATATCCTTTTTTCGTTATTCTCCCAAGGCAAGACCGGACAGGAGGCTTACGTTGCCTCTGCCGGCTTTTTCGGCTCGACATACGCCGTATAATTGGTCGTATAAATGACCTTCCCCGGTACGGCGCCGGATGGTTTTTTCACGTTTTTGATCCTTGTATAATCCACCGGCACCTTCTGCCCGTTCCTCATCTCCGAATAATAGGCGGCGGTCTCAGCGGCCTCGGTGAAATCCTCTGCCGAGGGCTCCTCGTCCGGCCCGCATGCCATCACCACATGGGAACCGTGCCCTCCTTTCACATGGAACCAAAAATCTGATTTTTTGGCAAGTCTCGTTGTCAAATAATCGTTTTGCAGATTGTTCCGCCCGACATACAGCTCCCTGCCGCCGGACGTATGGAACCGGCTGACCTTCATCGCCGGACCGGCCGCAGGCGTCTTCGCCGCCTTATGTCCTGCCGCGCCGTAGCCGGCGGCAGCAAGCTCAGCGCGGATCCCGGAAAGATCCTCCTCAGACTCCGCCCGTCCTGCCGCGTCCTCTACCGATGCAAGGTAAAAAAGCTCCTCCCTGGTCTTTTCGATCTGCTTTGTAAGAATGTCCTTTGCCGTCTTCAGCTTTGCATATTTCTTATAGTATTTCGCCGCATTCTGCGATGGGGTAAGCTTCCCGTCAAGCGGGATCCTCACCGTCTCAAGCTTCTCACTGTAGTAATTGGTCACCTCGCAGAACGGCGCCTTTTGCTTTAACATATAGATAGAAGCCGTGATCAAGTCGCCCCAAAGCTGATATCGTTCCATCTGCGCGCACTCCGCAAGTTCCGCTTCCAGCTGCGGGAGCTTCTTCAAAAGCTTGTGTCTTGCCGTACCGATGACGGACTCGATATCACGGCTCTTCGATTTCATCGCGGCAATGGCCTCTTTCGTCCCATAAAAGGCGTCAAGCAAAGCGGCAAAATCCGGATAAGCCGTCTGAACAGCAGCCGCACCGTACTGCTCCGTCTCAAAGAAGCTGTATTCAAACGGTTCGAGAGCCGCCGTCCCGCTGCGGGAGAGCATAATCGGTCGAAACTTTCCCGCAAGGATCCGGTCACGAAAGCCGGCAAACGAGCGCCATAAGGACGCGGCGCCGGAAAGCTCCCCCGCCGGTATGCCGAGGCATCCCGCCCGGTAAGCGATCTCCCTTGCCGCAAGCGGCGACAGTCCCTGATACGTGTCAAGGATGAATTTTTCCGCCGGACGCTCCGCAGGATACAGGGAAAGCGCCGCCTCGAAGCCCTGCGCCGTCTCTGTCATCGGATCCGCCTTGCCCTGTGCCGGAGGCAGCTCATATGTCATGCCCGGCAGCACCTGGCGCTTCGAGCTCGTCGTAAAATCCACGCTTTTCAAAGCGCCCGTCACTTTCCTGCGTCCATTTTCCTCTGTTAGGAGGATCAGATTGCTGCATTTGCCCATGATCTCCGCTTCCAGATATTTCCGGCAGGCAAAGCCCATCTCATCAAAGCCATCGAACGCAACTTCGACCACTCGTTCAAAGCCCGGCATCTCAAAGCCGGCGATCACAGCGCCCGCCAGATGCTTGCGCAGCTGCATGCAGAACATCGGCGGCGTTTTCGGATTTTCCCTTGTAAGAGACGTTTCACAGATACGCGCGCCCGACGGAGAGGCAGAGATCAAAAGCCTGCGTCCCTCGCCGCGCCGCCTGCAAAAAAGCAGGACCTCATCGCCCGACGGCTGATAAACCTTTTCCACCTTCGCCCCTAAGAACCTCTCCCGAAGCTCGGCACAGACCGCCTTTGCCATTCCGGCGTCAAACGCCATTTTCTACTCCTCCTTCTTCCATGGTAACGGCAGGTCCGTTTTTCTTCGGACGCCCTCCCACACGATACCGGCTTCCGCGCATTTTCCGAATGCGAAAGCCCATTCATTCATAAAACCGGACCGCCCCGCGATTTTACACAAAGCCATGCAGAAAAGAAGGCGGCTCCGTTTCTCCTGAAAATATTTTGAGAAAACGCAGCTCCGGCATCTTCCCGATAGCAAGAGAATGAAAGCGCCGTCCGGCGCCGCCCATTCCGAGCCCCGATGCAGATCATGGGATCCCGCAGGCACCCCGCTTACAGGACTCCGGTCCCCGAAATGCGTTTCGATTTCCGCCGCACCCATAGAAGGGCCCTTTTCATACGGAATTCATCCTCCCGTCAGCCATAAGCCGCGGATCCATCAGCACCTCGATATTCCCCGACAGGACCGGCGCGGCACAAGGATTCCCATAAGACCTTCTTTTACGGAGACGGCTCATCCACCTCTTCCGGACGGAAAAGCCGGCCGGCCGCCCGATCCGCAAGGAAAAAGCCCTCCTTCACAAAGCGGCAGCGCACGACCTCGCATCCCGCGCGGACAGATACCGGGACCGCCGCCAAAAGCCGCCGCTTTTCTTCCTCCGGCACCGGCTCCGCAGCAAGGAACGGCGGCAGTCTGCGCCGCTCGCCGAGCAGAAAATCCAGCATCAAGCGTTCGCGTATCTCCTCACGCCGGACCGGCGCGCCGCTTTTCTCAAGCTGCCCCGCATAGTCTAAAATCAGCCGGAATGCCTCCGCTTGGGAAAGACGGGCGACCTCATCGCATAAAAAAGCTTCTTCCATAAACGAGGCAAGTCCCGTGAAAAAGGCAAACGCGGAACCGCAGCGGCACGGCAGATACGGGAACGTATATGGGAATTTTCCGCTGTTGGAGAATCGCTCCAACAGCGCCTCCACCGATTTTAAGCGCATCCGCTCCCCGAAGGAAAGCGACGCGGTCTCCAAGACCTCATAGGGAGGATATGGGGAATAGCGAATGCCCCATTCTTCGGCATGCGCTTTCAGATAAGAGCCGGAAAGCAGCTTGAGAAAGCCAAGCTGCAGCACGTTGCAGCGCCCGTACACCGCGTCGAAGGAACGGCCAAATGAGGAAAGGTCCTCCAGCGGAAGACCTGCGATCAGATCCGCATGGATATGCAGATTCCCCATCCGGTAAAGCCGTTCCATTGCCGCAAGCGTGCGCTCGGTATCCAAAGCGCGGCGCACGGCCCGCAGAGTATCGGGATTCGTGCTCTGCACACCGATCTCAAGCCGGAATTTCCCCTTCGGGACATGGGAGAGCACCTCAAACGATTCCTCGTCGAGCAGCGCCGCACAGATTTCAAAATGATATTCCTTTGTGTATGACGCGCCGGAAAGCGCGCGCCAGATCGTCCTCGCGCGGACACGGTCGTAATTGAAGGTCCGGTCCACGAGCTTGACCGTCCGGATCCCGTCGAACTGTTCAAACGCCAGAAGATCGGAAAGCGCATGCTCCGCGGATTTCGCCCGGAGCCCCTCCGTCACCGAGGACAGACAATATGCGCACGAAAACGGGCATCCGCGCACGGATTCATAATACACAAGTCCGCGCGGCGCCGCTCCGATCTTGTCATAATAGATCCCGCCGTCCGGAAAAGCGCGGTAGGGCTCCGCCCGAATCAAGCGCGGCGGCAGCTCTCCACGGGAGAGCTGCCCGCATAGCTGCGGGAATGCCTGCTCGCCTTCCCCGGCAACGATGAAATCGACGAACGGATGCTCCACAAAAAAGCTCTCGCCGCAAAAAGAGACCTCCGGTCCCCCGAAAACGACCGCTGCCGCCGGCAGAAGCATTTTCAGCTCACAGGCGAGCTGGAGCATCTCCGATACGTTCCAGATATAAACGGAAAAGCCGTAGACCTCCGCTCTTTCTCTCACAAGCGCATCCAGCACTCGGGCATGTCCATCCTTCAGATTTTTCTCTATTATGACCGCCTGTACTCCCGCACGCTGCAAGGACGTACCGATGGTACGCACAGCAAGATTCGTATGGGAATAGGAAGCGTTCAGTGCAAATAAAACCGCCTTTACGGGAATCCCCCCTTCTTATCACGCCGGTGCCCTCTGTTGTACATGAGTTGTCCTGCGGCAGCGCCGCAGGACAACAAAGGAATTATTTCTTTTCTCCGTTTTCCGGATTTTTTGCGGGATCCCAATCGGACGCCGGAGAAGCTTCTCCGCCGGACGCACCCGCCTCCGGCTCACTGTCGGAAACGTCCTTCGGCTTCTGCTCCGGTAAAGCCTCCGCGGACGGCGCGCCGTCCGCCGGATTCTGATCCGCCCCGTTCCCGGCGCTCTCGCCGAGCGGCTGCTCCGAGAGCGGCTCGTCGGCGGCATCGCCGGCAAGCGCCGCCTTGGTTTCAGCCGCCTCAAGGAGCCAGCCCGTCGCCGCATCTCCCTTGTGATAGAAGAAATGCGTCGGCCGCTCGTCCCCGCGGCAGAAGACACGGCGTACTCTCCTGCTTCTGCTCCAAATCACGAGCAGCAAAAGCAGCGCGATGCCGATGATCGAGAGCAGGCCGCCGTATACGGCGCAGTCCGGACGGTATACAAATTCGATCTCATGGAAGCCGGGCGTCGTTTCCACGGCCAAAAGCGACCCGAGCGTTTTGACGAGCTCCTGTTCTTCTCCGTCGATATAGACCTTCCAGCCCTCGTCATAAGGGATCGTCGTAAAAATGAGCTCCTGCCCCTCGGGGATGTCGATGGTTCCCTTCAGGAAGTCGTTCCCATATTCTTCCACATACATGGAAGCCGCCTCCAGCTCGGAGAACGCTTCATTGAGAGCCTCATAGTCGATATAATAGAAATAGTAGTTGGAAGCATGAGAAATATAGAGGTCGCCGTTCTCAAAGCGCAGCTCCACTACGATCTCGTCCCCTTCCTCGAAGGTTCCGAGATTCTGGATGACCCACGTTTCATTGGTGAAATAATCGCTGACCTTGCTTCCATTGACATACAAGCCGCAGTCCGTAGACATGCCGGCAAACAGCACGCCCGGAAAATGCGCGTAAATGTCGCCGTCCGCTTCCGCCGTCATCGTAAACCGGAACGTACCGCTCCCGTCGTTCGCTTTTACGACATAGTAATTCTGATCCACCTGCTGCGTTTCTCCGTTCTCGTCCATATACGTGTGCGTATGAGCATACGCATGATACGTGCAGCCGACGCTCTCATGCTTCGAGTAAAGACCCCGCAGCACGTTCGGCGTATCGATGACGCCGGAAAGCATCGCATTGACCAGCTTATTCTGCAGATCGAGCGACGAATAGTACGGCGGATACAGGAACCCCTCCGTCTTTGTCAAAAGTTCAGGGCTGACGCCGTATGCGATGGAAAGCGCCTTGGTATTCTGCATTGCATAAATGGTATTGTAGGACGGAACATACTCATAATATTCAGGGGCAGAAGCCGCGACCGTATAGAGATTGGGATCCAGCTTGTCATTTTTGGTAATCACATATTTGATCCCGAGCAGGGCATCGGAAATCGGCGTACCGCCGAGATACTTCGTCCAATGCGCAGTCGAAGCGTAGCCGAGCTTGTTCATCAGCGTGATCACCGATTCGTTCAGCGTCGAGGTGGAGTGAGAAATCCCGTTGAAGCCAAGCGCCATCGGTTCATTAACGCCTCCGAGCCTTCGGTATACACTGCACTCCATCCGATAAAAGGATTTGTCCTTTTCCTGGATTTCCTCGACGACCGGCTCGATCCGCTTAATAGAACCGGTGTAGCTGTCATAATACTCCGTGCTTCCGCTGGAGGAAGTATAATTTCCGTACCGCACGCTGCCGACGTCGAGCTGAACGTCCGTCACCGTGATAAGCGAGGTCGCGAACATCTCCACGCAAACGACGACGGCAAGCGCAAAGGAGCCGGAGCTTTCCATCCCATCGCCCTTCATGAAGCGCAGGACGATCATATAGGCAATGATCAGCACAAGGGACAGAAGAATACACTGCGCATCGTCGAGCGGATTGGTTTTGGTATCCTGATCGAATACGTAGCCGAGCTTCTGCACAATGAGGACCATGACAGCCACAAAGATCCCCACCGTCAAAATTTTACTGAACTTGATTTTCCGGATCCCCCGCAGCGCGTCGCACGCCATCAGCAAAACAAAGAAGGAGAAAAGATAGGAATATCGGTAATTGAGCCAGTTCGGTCCGGAAAAGCCGTGCCAGATAAGGTCGATCGTATTGACGGAAAAGGAAATCAAAAGCACCGCAAGCACGCCGGCCGACAGCAGCTTCTTTTTTCTTGAGATCGTCGGGGACATGAAAAAGAGAGGGAGCACTAGAAGCGCAAGCATCCCGCAGTAGATCATCGGAAGTCCGTTCGGGCGGACCGTATCATACGAGCCCGGCAGCATCTTTACAAAGATGTCAAGGAAATCGAACCGCAGATTCGGCGAATAATCCGTCGTTGCGAACTCGGTCTTTCCGAATTGCAGCGAATACCATGCGCACAGCAGCATGAAGGCGGAGGCAAGGAGCGCCACAACGGTAAAGACCGCAAAGCGCATGAACGTTTCAAAGCCGCGCGAATGGAGCGTGCGCGAAAGCCGGCTGCCGGTCTTTGCCCTTTCGTTCTGAGGCAGCTCGCCGCGTACAAGGAAGTAGTAATAAAGATAATAAATGAAAGTGAAGATCGCACACATATATCCCATATAGTAGTTGGTGACAAAGACCGCGATCAGGGATACCGTATACAGAATGAACTTTTTCTGCCGGATCATCGATTCGATACCGAGCACCAGAAGCGGCAGGAATACCATCGCATCCAGCCACATCGGATTGACAAGGTTTACAATGGAATAGGCGCAAAGCGCATACATCATCGAAAACACGACCGTCTGCATATCGGAGGTGTTCCTCGTCTTGCGCAGATAATAGGCGAACGTAAGTCCCATCGCGCCGACCTTGGCAAGCTGGATGAACATCACCGCATCCGCCAGCATATCCTTCGGGAACAGCACGAGAATGAGATTAAACGGGCTCGCCATATAATACGCAACGATCCCCATGAATTCCCCGCCCAGCGTGCGCTCCCAGGAATAGAGCCAGCTTCCGCCCTCCGTCAAAAGCCTGCGGATCGCCTCATAATAGTACACATACTGCGCCTGCAGATCCAAGGTCAGAACGGAATTATTGCCGAACGGATGCTTGCCGAGGCAGGCATATACGCCAAGCATGATGGCAAACGGAATAAAAAACGCCGCGATCAAATAATAGCCGTTGAAGCTTTTTTTCCTTTTGTCAAGCGGCAGCACCGCCGGCGAGCTGTTCGAGGCATCGGAACTCGCCGTCTCATGAATCTCATCGTTTCGATTCATTTCTTTGTCGTCATTTTTCATTTCTTCTCCGATCCGCCGCCTTGCGGCAGCAACTAGAATATCCATATGTCCGCCCGTTTTCACAAAAAGACGCCGTGCGCTCAGGCCCTCGGATCCCAAAAGCACAGATACGGTCCATACAACGGAAGTGCCGAAGCTGTCGCAGATGAATTATAGGTATTATACCACCAAAAAGCGATTTTGTGAACAGAGAATTTGTAAATTATTATTTTTTTATGGACGCTGTGGCATTTTCCCCGTATTTATGTTAAAATGTGAAAACAAGGTATGACATATTTTTCTTTTCGTCGTTTGGAATGCTTCAATTTCTCACCCTTTACGGAAAACGGAGGAAATATGGGACTGTTCAAAAAGAAAAAGCCGGAGGATGGCCTCGGCTTCAAGGTCCAAATGGCAAAGAAGATCGCCTCCCACAGGCTTCGCTATCTGACCGAACGCGAGGGAGAGACCGATATCGTCATCGGGCGGGACGGCGGCTTTAACATCAGAGACGGAGAATTCCTCATTTCAGCGGATAACCGCGTGGCGTTCCGCTGCCGGATCTCGGAAATGCAGGCCTCCGAGCTCATGAGCCTTGAGGGAGCCATCATCACGGCGCCGGATCTGGAAAGCGGCGGCAGAGTCCGTACCGTAATTGCGTACTATGTGTACTACCGGTAAAATGCCGCCTGTTCCCCGTCCGAATCCCTTGAACACAGCGCAAATAGAAAGCCGGACGATGTCCGGCTTTCTATTTGTCCCCGCTTCCGTCCGGATATCCGGCAGAGAGCATCCGCCGGAAAAGCGAACCCTGCCGGCCCCTTGTATTTTCCCCAAACCCTGAGATACCGAATCTCACTTAACGGCTCCAGAGCCCGTCCCGAGACAAAAGCTCCCAGTTCGGCTTGAGGATCGAGATCTTTTTCCCCTTCTCATCCATGCCGACAGCCTTGTATACGTAGCCGTCGTCCAGCATCTGGCAGAGCGCCTTGGCAATTTCCACCTGATCGATCCGGTTTCTGCGGGAGATCCGCTCAACAATCTTCTCCGGCGTCGAGCCCGTTCCAAATTCCCGATGGACCGTCAGATAATCGAAATTCTGCGCGATCAATTTGTAGTACGTTCTGTAAACCTCCGTATCGGACGGGATCTCATGATACCAGGAGGCAGCCGATTTGAGCTGCGAGCTCGTCGCGCCTGTAATGCCGTAGATCCCGACTTTTCTGCGGCACTGGTTGATAATAAACCGAACCACAGAGGAGAAATGTCCGTCTCCCGTGAAAATAATGAAGGTGTCGGTGTCGCGGCTGGTCATCGCCTTTTGGTAAATATAATCGAGCATGATGAAATCCGTAAAATCCTTTTTATAGTGCTCGCTCGGGTTTTTCGTGTCGAAAACCATCGGCGTTACATCCCGGATCTTATCCAGCTCCGCGCGAAGCCCTGCATTGGAAAAATCGCCGAAAACCGCGATCTCCTCTACCTCAAAGCTCTTTTCAAGCTCTGCTTTCCATCCTTTGATATCGGGCTTCACCCCATATTGCCTCTCAAGAGAAATATACCAGTGTTCAAAATCTACAAATCCGATACAGCCTGGCAACTTTTTCTTTTTTCCAAACATTGTATCACCCCCTTTCCCATATTCTCCGTTCAGAGCCGAACGACATCGCCGTCTGGCGCCTGCGGCGCCTCGGCCCTATTTAACAATTTATCATATTTGGCGCGGTAAGTCAACCAAAAAGAAAGACGAAAATGTATAATTTTACGATTTTTTCGCAAAAGCACCTTTGCAAATAAGAAAATATATGGTATAATAACTTGTCCCCCGTTTTGCGGGGAGCAATTCAAGTATGGATGGGAGAGCAAACATATGCTTACAGCTGTTGTCGGAATTAACTGGGGCGACGAAGGGAAAGGACGCATGGTCGACCTTCTCGCGGAAAAAAGCGACATCGTCTGCCGTTATCAGGGAGGAAACAACGCGGGTCATACCGTGATCAACGAACGGGGAAAATTCATCCTGAACCTGCTGCCATCAGGGATCCTGCGCCCTGAGGTCACAAACGTCATGGGCAACGGAATGGTCATCGACCTGCAGCATCTTTGCACAGAGATCCAAAAGCTTGCCGATGCGGGGGTCTCCATTACTCCTAAAAATTTAAAAATCAGCGACAAGGCTGTGATCTGCATGCCCTATCATGTCCGGCTCGACTGCCTCGAGGAGGAAAGACTTGCCGACAAGAAATATGGCTCCACAAGACGGGGCATTTCTCCGGTCTACGGAGACAAATATATGAAAAAGGCGCTGCGCATGGCAGACCTGTTCGCTCCCGAAGACGTCCTCTACGAAGAAGTAAAAGAGCTTGTTGAATATAAGAACCTCACCATTGAAGGGGTCTACCATGCCGAAGGCGAGAAAACAGACGCCATCATGCAGTGGCTGAAAACCTACGGCGAGCCGTTAAAGCCCTATGTCTGCGATGTCTGCACCTACCTCGACGAGGCGGACAAGGCAGGCAAGACGATCATGTTCGAGGCGCAGCTCGGCGTACTGCGCGACATCGACTTCGGCATCTATCCGTATACCTCCTCTTCCTCGACCATCGCCGCATATGCGCCGATCGGCGCCGGCATTCCCGGACGCCACGTCGACTATACGCTCGGCATCATGAAGGCATATTCCACCTGCGTGGGAGAAGGTCCGTTCACCTGCGAGATGTTCGGAGAGGAAGCGGAAGCGCTTCGGAAAGCGGGCGGCGAATACGGAGCCGCGACCGGCAGACCGAGAAGGGTCGGCCCCTTTGATGCGGTCGCTTCCAAATACGGCGTGCGGATGCAGGGCGCAACGGAAATCGCCCTTACCAAGCTTGATATTTTAAGCTATCTCGATCGGATCCCCGTGTGCGTCGCCTACGAGATCGAGGGCAAGCGGACGACAACGTTTACGACGGACCGCGTCAAGCTTGCCGAAGCTAGGCCCGTGATCGAATATCTGGAAGGCTGGAAATGCGACATTTCCGGCTGCCGGAAAAAAGAGGACCTGCCCGCGGCGGCGCTGCGCTATATCGAATACATCGAAAAAGCCGCGGAATGCCGCATCCGGTATGTCTCCGTCGGTGCAGAGCGCAGCGAATATCTGACGCTTTAAGCTTCAAAAAGTAAGAGAAAGAAAGGCTGCCGCAGGGATTTCCTGCGGCAGTATGAATATCACGATGGAAAAAAGCGCAATCATCACCGGCGCGTCGCGCGGCATCGGCCGCGCCGCCGCGCTGGAGCTTGCCAAGCACGGATACCGCGTGCTCGTCTGCTACCGCCGCAGTTCCGATGATGCGGCGGACGTATGCCGCAGGATTTCTTCGGAGGGCGGGACCGCGCTTCCCTTTCAGATGGACGTGGGCGACCTCGCCGACTGCCGCCGCACCGTATCCAAGGCGATGCTGGAATTCGGGCGCGTCGACGTACTCGTGAACAATGCGGGCATTTCTCTTCCCCGCCTCTTCACCCAAACGGAAGAAGCGGAATACGACCGTCTTTTCGATGTCAATCTGAAAGGCCTGTTCTTCCTCTCACAGGCGGCGGCAAGAGAAATGATCGCCCAAGGCGGCGGTTCCATTGTCAACGTCTCCTCGATGTGGGGGGTATCGGGCGCCGCGGGCGAGGCTGCCTACTCCGCCTCCAAGGCGGCGGTCATCGGCCTTACCAAGGCGCTGGCAAAGGAGCTTGCTCCCTCTCATATCCGCGTGAATGCGGTGGCGCCCGGCGTTATCGATACCGATATGAACGCCTGCTACAGCGAGGACGCCCTGCGCGCGCTCGCGGATAAAACGCCGCTGGAAAGGCTCGGCACTCCGCAGGAGATCGCCCGGTGCATCCGTTTTCTGGCGGAAGACGCCACGTTCGTCACGGGGCAGGTGCTGATCGCGGACGGAGGCTTCCTGACATGAATCGCGGCCCGACGCGGACAGCATCGGGACCGACCGCCCCTCTCCGGTTATCAAAGCAGGCCGCCCATGCAGGGCGGCCTGCTTTTGTTATACGATCTCCAGTATGAAATATGCGCGATACCACGCGTACTCCGTCTCTTCCCTTCCGTGGTCTACAATGATATCGCCTTCACACGCCACGTCCACATAGGCGTAATGACTGCCCTTTGCAAGTGCCGACGGAAGCTCCGCCGTATCCTCGATACGCAAAAGCTCCTCTCCCTTCCCGTCCACGACTACGACCGGACACTCGGCCAGGACGTCGTTGACATAGACCTCTAACGTATCCCCTGCGGACATCCGGACGGTCGGATAGGAGTCCGCCTCCTTCTCCGGCTCATAGCCGGCAAAGCCAGACATGGCCCAGCCATCTGCCCACCCCCATGAATTTGAGTCATCCAGATAATAGAGCGCTTCTCCTGTAACCAAATGCGGAACCTCCCGCTCATTCCCACATTCCAGTATGACCTTGGAAGGAATACTCCCATTACTCATTTGTTTTTGGATCTGTTCCTCGATCTCCGGCGGCTCCGACCTTGTCGTCGCCGTGCTCGGGATTCGGTATATCGCCTTCGTTTCCGCCGTCGTCTGCTCCTGCGTCTGCGCCGGATCTCCTTCCAGCGCACAGGAGCAGAGCAGCACCGCGCACAGCATAACAGTGCACAGCATACCGATAGAAATCCGCTTCATACCCGTCTCCTTTCCCGCCTTAGCTTACCAGTACCGCGATTTCTGATTCGTTCTAAGCTCTCTTACACTACCTCCAGTATGAAATATGCGCGATACGCCGCATATTCCGTTACCTCTCTGCCGTATTCTACAATGACGTCTCTTTCACACGTCACGCTCACATAGGCGTAATGGCTGCCCTTTGCAAGCGCCTCCGGAAGCGCTGCCGTATCCTCGATGCGCAAAAGCTCCTCTCCCTTCCCGTCCACGACTACGACCGGACACTCGGCCAGGACGTCGTTGACATAGACCTCTAACGTATCCCCCGCAGATACTCGGACGGTCGGATAGGTCCCTGCCTCCTTTTCCGGCTCATAGCCGGCAAAGCCGAACATGTTATACCCATCCAAAAATTGCCACGCTTCCCATTCATCGTCATAATAGCTCGCTTCTGCCTGAACAAGCGTGGGAACCAGCCGCTCGCCTGCGCATTCGATGATGACCTTGGAAGGGATGGCGCTATAAATGAGCTGTTTTTGGATCTGTTCCTCGATCTCCGGCGGCTCCGACCTTGTCGTCGCCGTGCTCGGGATTCGGTATATCGCCTTCGTTTCCGCCGTCGTCTGCTCCTGCGTCTGCGCCGGTTCTCCTTCCAGCGCACAGGAGCAGAGCAGCACCGCGCACAGCATAACAGCGCACAGCATACCGATAGAAATCCGCTTCATACCCGTCTCCTTTCTCTCAGTTCACCAATACCGTGATTTCCGAGTCGTTTTCGATGGATACGTTTTCCAGAATCAAGACCAAGTCCTCGCCGAGGGCAGAGGTAAACGTATAGTTCATATCCAAGGTCCCTCCCGTAAACCGCACCTTCGTTGAATTCGCTACTTTATTTCCGTCAAAGCCCTCGAGGATCCAGCAGGTGATCTGAGTGGGATCCTCACAATCCGCCTCTATGGTTATGTTTACCGTGCTAGGCGAGGACGATAACTTGTAATACTGATAACCGACGTTTTCCACCTCCGATGTGCGGGCGCTGCCGGCGACAACCGGCTCCTCCGTGATTCTGACATCGGGCCACGACGCGCCGCGCAGCCAAGTATAATAGGAAAAATAGATGTAATTGTAATTGCCGAACATCTCCAAAACGTCCCTCAGCGTATACCGCGGGCCCATGATCGTCCCGATCGCCGAAAAGATCTGCGCATTGGAAAAACTCGCGCTCGTGTTCCGCAGCACCCGGACCTGTTCATATGTCCGCCGGATCGCCGACGGTCCGCCGCCGGCCTGATACAAAAGAATCGGCAGCAGCGCGGAATATTCCCTGACGCTGGCGTCTCCGCCATCGTACATCAGGCTTCGCTCAGTGCTGTTCAAGTAGGCGCGGATACCGTCCTTAAATTCATAATACCGGGTCGAAAGGTCGCCCAGGATCTCGTCGGCATACAGCATCGCCGCCCAGTTCGCGCATGCCTCCTTCCACCATGTCTCCTTACTGCCCGCCGTCAGATGATACTGATATTGGATGCTGTGCTGGAATTCATGCGCCAGTATGGTCTGATAGCGAAGCGTCGAAATCGTCGCCGGATTCACGACCATATAGCTATGCTGCCCTCCCGCAGAATAAGTAACGCCTAAAGGTATCGAACTGCTTAGTATCACACAAAAGCTGTTGCCGATATCCGGAATAAACGTAAGATTATCGGAGGACGGCGGACAACGGAACTGCAAATCTCCGATAAAATACTCGAACACGTCAAGAAGCTCATCCGCCACAAGGCTGGCATTGGAAAGCGAACAGGTGCTGGTGCAATAGTAGACCCGCAAATGGTGAACGCCGCCCTCGCTGCAATTCTGCCCGTCGCAAATATAGGTCCTCTCCACATATTGCAGCGTATCGGGATCGTCGATGATGCTGTCGCCGGCCGCCTTGGCAAGCACCGTGTTCAGCTTTTGCCGCAGCTCCGGATTCACCGTGCTGTTTTTTATCGCATCCAGTTTCGCGATCAGATCTTGAGATATGGATTTCGTCCCATTCCTCTGTAAAATATCGCAGAGCATTTCGGCTTGTTCTTCGGCGGAAATTACAGCTTCCTCGGACAGCAGGCTGACATACTGCAACTTGTCAAGGCCGGTATATTCCTTCTCCAGACAGTAGGAAAAGGGAGTCCCGTTCACGCTGACCTCGCCCTCATGCCGGATGGTACAGGAAATGGAAGCCTCTTCGATAGAAAGCGCGGACTTCTCCACCGCCGCGTTCCCCACCTCCATTACATGATGGCTTGTCACCTCAAAATCCACGAGCAGATTTTCATTTTCTGCGCTTTTAAAATCAAAATTGAGCCTTCCATAGACAAGACATGGCTCCACGGAAGCGACGGAATGGATCTCAACGGTATCCGAAGCACAGTCCGGCGTATAAAGGAGCATACTCTTTCTCACTCCCGTTCCTTCGGGCAGCGTCGACAGATCCAATACGACGACAAACGGCCCGTCGGGCTTTTCAAACGACAAGCTGCCCTTTTGGTCGGACGTCGCCGAGCAGACGAATTCTCTTTCCCAGGTCGACAGTTTGTCCGTATGGTACACCACATTCACCTTCCGATACACATCGGCTCGGATTCCCGCAAGCGGGACATCCTCACTGCTTGCAAACTGCAGAAAAAACGCTTGATCCGTCGTCTGTGCCGCAGAAAGAGAACCGAGAAAAACCGATACAGCGAAAAGACATACAAAAAGAACAGATACGAGCTTTTTCATGATAACCCTCCCTTATTTGTTTCATTTCGAAATACGTCCTATTTCATCTGCTTTTCCAAGTAAAACGCCGTCCATCCCCTCCTCTCAAAGCTTTTGCAACCTTTTTTGACATATTCATTCCATTTGATATTTTTATTATATAGAAATCATTGTAATTTGTCAATAAATATTTTCCAATGCAGGAAATTTTTACAATACGGGTTTTTACAAAATTAACGGTTCTCTTCTTTTCCGCCCTTGCATTTTTTGCCGTCCCGTGATAAAATACAATCAATACCTGTCATTCGGAGGCACTTGGTATGGAACCCATCGTAGAAGAAGCTCTTTCCCTTGCCGCGGCGGCCGGCTTCGACAAATCGGCGCCGCTGCGTTCAGACGCGCTCGTTTTTCGTGAGGAGGTACGGGACATGTGCCGCGCAGACCGATGCCGCAGCTACGGCAAGACCTGGACCTGTCCGCCCGGCTGCGGGACGCTCGAGGAAATGCGCAGGAAGGTTTCCGCCTTCACGGACGGCATCCTTGTCGAAACCATCGGAAAAATGGAGGATGAATTTGATTATGAAGCCATAGAAGCCGCGGCCGCCGTCCATAAAAAACATTTTCAAGCTTTGGTGGCTACACTGCGAAAAAAGGGGTATGTGGTTTTCCCAATGGGCGCAGGGCGCTGCACCATCTGCCGGGAATGCACGTATCCCGATGCGCCGTGCCGCGCGCCGGAACGTGCGATGCCCTCCATGGAGGCGGCGGGGCTTCTCGTCTCCGACGTCTGCGAGCGCTGTAACATCCCGTATTACAACGGAAAGAACACAACGACCTTCATCGCCTGTGTCCTGATCGGGGCGCCGGATGCGCCGCCGCTTTCCAAAGACGCATAGCCGGGCATCCGGCGACCGCCGCATTCATTTTTCAGGAGGAAATCCAACGTGAACATTCGCAGAGCAACAGAAAACGATATCAAAGGCGTGGACAGGCTCCTTTTCCAAGTTCAGGAGCTCCATCATACGGGCCGTCCCGATCTGTTCCGCGCCGGCGCAAAAAAATACACGGATGCGGAGCTTGCCTCCCTTTTTCAGGAGGAAAAAACGCCGGTCTTTGTGGCGGCAGACGAGGAAGGCCATATTCTGGGCTATGCCTTCTGCATCCTCCTCCAGCAGACGGACAGCCACATTTTAACGAACATCCGTACCCTTTATATCGACGACCTTTGCGTGGACAAAGCGTGCCGCGGGCAGCATATCGGAAAAGCCCTG
This sequence comes from uncultured Clostridia bacterium, assembly GCA_944381075.1. Lineage (GTDB taxonomy): Bacteria > Bacillota > Clostridia > Oscillospirales > CAG-272 > QALR01. The sequence continues at coordinate 48,360 of CALWJT010000005.1, read as the reverse complement.
TATCAATATGTCCTATCCTACGCAAAGGAGAAGGGCTGCTATAACGTGACGCTGAACGTATGGGCCTGCAACGAAAGCGCCATCAAATTCTATGAAAAATGCGGTCTTGTGCCGCAGAAGATCGGGATGGAAAAAATCCTGTGACTTAGCAGGGGAAAGAGAGCTTTATCCGAAATGAGCATGACCGATTATGCACAAAGAGAAACGGAACGCACCATAAAACGACTGCCCGTCATGGCACAGGGGGACGTCCGGTTCGCCTTCGTCCCCGACCTGCATTATAAATCCAACGAGGAAATGCGGACCGCCGTAGAAAACCTGATAGGGGCAGTAAACCAAATCTCCGAAACGGAAAAAATAGAATTTCTCTGCCTCGGCGGCGACAACGTAGGAAATTATCCCCCCGCAAGGGAGGACCATATCGCCATGATGCGCGAGCTCGCGGCGCAGCTCTCATTCTGCAAGGTCCCGTGGCTATGCCTGAAGGGGAATCACGACGACAATTCCATCCACGGCGCAGAAGACGGCACGCACGTCTGCCGTGCGGGAGCGGAGGTTTCCGACATCGTGCAATATGAGGTCCTCTTTTCCCACGCCGAGGAATATCCGGACTATCATCCTGCCGGAAAGGACCTGCTCTACGGTTACTGGGACGCAGCGTCGTCGGATACCCGCTTTGTCCTTCTCAACAGCAGCGATGCTCCCCATATCATGGAGGAGGACGGAACGCTGCGGTATAGCGGTCAATGGGACAACGCCTACAGCGGCGCACAGCTTGTCTGGCTCGCGGATACCGCGCTCCATGACGCGCCGGCGCATGTGATTTTTCTCGAGCACATTCCATTCAATGCCGCCCGTCATGCGGAAAGCGTCCGCATCGGAGAAGACGCGCTCGACCGCATCACAAAGGCCTTTGTCAAAGGAGAAAAACTCCGCATTTTCTCCGATGATCCTGACTTTTCCTATTCCATCGACGCCGACTTTTCCGGTTCTTCCCACTCTGTTCCTGCAAGGATCGCCGGACACTGCCACAGCGATACCGTCACTTATGACAAGGCGGGCTTTCTTGAGATTACGACCCTGTCCGCCGGACGGAAAATTTCCGGCGTCTATCCGGACGATGCGGGCATCCTTTATGAGCGCGAGCCGTATTCCGCAAACGAGACCTCCATGGATATTTTTACCTTCAGCCCCTCGCGGAAAATGATCTTCGCCACACGCTACGGCTCCGGCGTCGACCGGAAATTCCCGCTTTTATAAGCGAAAATGGGAAAAGGCGGACGGATTCCACATCCTCCGCTTTGAAAAATAAATGTCACGTTTCCCCTGCCACCGGGCAGGGGAACGGAAGTGTCCGCCGCGTTCCGTTAGGTCATAGAAGGAGCCGGGCGGACATTTTCTCGGAGAAAAGATGAATCCATCCAAGCAATTTGCAAAATATGTGACGTCCAGCGTACTCGGCATGCTGGGGCTGTCCTGCTATATTCTTGCCGACACGTATTTTATATCCGCCGGTATCGGCGAGCTCGGTCTTGCCGCTCTGAACATCGCCATACCGATCTTCAATCTGATAAGCGGCATCGGACTGATGACCGGCGTCGGCGCCGCCAGCCGGTTTTCCGCATACCGTGCGGCGAAAGACAAGCGCGCAGACGTCCTTTTTTCCCACGCCTGCGCCTTCGGCCTTGCGGCTGGGATCGTTCTCACCGTCGCCGGCGCCCTGTTCTCCGAAAAGCTCTGCCTTTTGCTCGGCGCCGACGGAGAAACGCTCGCCCTGACGAACGAATATCTCAAAACGCTGATGTGTACGTCCCTACTCTTTATCCTGAACAACATTCTCACCGCCTTTGTCCGAAACGACGGCAATCCGCGGCTTTCCATGGCGGCGATGCTGACCGGAAGCCTTGCCAATATCCTGCTTGATTATGTTTTCATATTTCCGCTCGGACTCGGCATGTTCGGCGCCGCGGCAGCGACGGCGTCGGCGCCGCTCATCAGCATGCTCATCCTGTCGCTGCATTTTATCACAAAAGCCAATACCTTTCATCCCATGAAATGCCGGATTTCTCCGCGCCTTCTCTGCGCATGCCTTTCCATGGGCATCTTTTCCCTGATTACAGAGCTTTCCTCCGCCGTCGTCATGATCCTATTCAACCATTCCGTATTTGCGCTGGAAGGAAATACCGGTGTCGCGGCATACGGCGTCATCGCCAACATAGCGCTTGTCGCGGTATCGATCTTCACGGGCATTTCCCAAGGGCTCCAGCCGCTCGCGAGCGTTTCCGCCGCCGAAAACGACAGAAAGACGCTTGCGCGCGGACTTCGGCTCTCGCTTCTGCTCGCTCTCTTCGTTTCCGCGCTTCTGCTTTTGACCGCCATTCTGTTCGGAGAGCCGATCACGGCGCTGTTCAACAAGCAGGGGGACGCCAAGCTCGCCGCGCTTGCCGAGCGCGGACTCGTCCTTTATTTTACCGGCTTTTTCGCCGCCGGGATCAACATCGTCTGCGCCGCGTTTGCCGCCGCGTGCGCCAGAGTTCGGGAAAGCTTTGTCATTTCCATTCTCCGGGGCGCGGTCCTGATCGTTCCGGCGGTGCTTTTCCTGCCGGAGATCGCGGGCACCGACGGCATTTGGCTCTCTTTTCCCGCCGCGGAGGCCCTGACACTCCTCGTTTCCGTCCTTTTTCTCGTATCTTTTTTCAGAAAATTTGCAAAATCGGCAAAAAGTTCTTGACATATACAGAGAAATTGAATACAATAAGAGATGAATATCATATCCTGAAAAGGCGTTGAAGAAGAGAGTACCCTTTTCCCGAAAGAACCAAGCGAGCCGGAGATGGTGGAAGTCCGGCATCCGGTAGGAGAGGGGGAAAATCACTTCCGAGCCGCGGCGGCGAACGGATCCCTCATTAGCTGCCGACGGTGCTCCCCGTCACGGAGCGGCATATGCTTTTGTATGTTTGATAGGTGGTTAAGCGAGGCTGCAATCTTCGTCCTATGAAACGGACGGAGATTTTTTATTTTGCCGGAGAAAGCAAAAGGAGGATTTCCCATGTACGAGAAGGTATCGGCGAACCTCAATTTCGTCGAGAGAGAAAAGAAAACCGAAAAATTCTGGGAAGAAAACAAAATATTTGAAAAAAGCATCGAGGATCGAAAGGGCTGCCCCAATTACACGTTCTATGACGGACCGCCCACCGCGAACGGCAAGCCGCATATCGGGCATGTCCTCACGCGCGTCATCAAGGACATGATCCCCCGCTACCGGACGATGAAAGGCTACAAGGTCGACCGCAAGGCCGGCTGGGATACGCACGGGCTTCCGGTGGAGCTGGAGGTCGAGAAAAAGCTCGGGCTCGACGGCAAGGAGCAGATCGAAAAGTACGGCATTGCCCCGTTCATCGAGCAGTGCAAGGAAAGCGTCTGGAAATACAAGGGCATGTGGGAGGACTTCTCCGCCACCGTCGGTTTTTGGGCGGACATGGAGCACCCGTATGTCACCTATGAAAACGATTATATCGAATCCGAGTGGTGGGCGCTCAAGCAGATCTATGACAAGGGACTGCTCTACAAGGGTTTTCAGATCGTTCCCTACTGCCCGCGCTGCGGGACGCCGCTCGCGACCCATGAGGTAGCGCAGGGCTATAAGACCGTCAAGGAACGCTCCGCCATCGTCCGCTTCCGGGCAAAGAGCGAGGACGCCTATTTTCTTGCCTGGACCACGACCCCGTGGACGCTTCCTTCCAACGTCGCGCTCACCGTCCATCCGGACGAGACCTACTGCAAGGTCAAGGCGGCGGACGGCCATACCTACTATCTCGCAAAGGCGCTGGCGGATACCGTGCTTGGCAAGCTCGCAAAGGATGGCGCGCCCGCGTATGAGATTCTGGAAGAATACAAGGGCCGGGACCTCGAATATCGGGAATATGAGCCGCTTTTCTCCTGTACCGGCGAGTTCGTCGCCAAAGCGGGGAAAAAAGCGCACTTCGTTACCTGCGCCGACTATGTCACGATGACGGACGGCACCGGCATCGTCCACACGGCGCCCGCCTTCGGCGCGGACGACCTCAGGACCGGCCGCCGGTACGATCTGCCGTTCGTGCAGTTTGTGGACGGCCGCGGCGACATGACGGAAAATACCCCCTACGCCGGCAAATTCGTCAAGGAGGCGGACCCGCTCATCCTGCAGGACCTGAAAGAGGCAGGACTCCTTTTCGACGCGCCGAATTTCGAGCATGAATATCCGTTCTGCTGGCGCTGCGATACGCCGCTCATCTATTACGCGCGCGATTCCTGGTTCATCGAAATGACCAAGGTTCGCGACGCCCTCATCCGAAACAACAGCACCGTCAACTGGATCCCGGAATCCATCGGCAAGGGACGCTTCGGCGACTGGCTCGAAAACGTGCAGGACTGGGGCATCTCCCGCAACCGTTATTGGGGCACGCCGCTCAACATCTGGGAGTGCGAATGCGGACACCGCCATGCGGTAGGTTCCATTGCCGAGCTGCGTGCGCTCTCGGACGACTGTCCGGAAAACATCGAGCTGCACCGTCCCTATATCGACGACGTGACCATCCGGTGCCCGAAGTGCGGCGGCAAAATGCACCGCGTAAAGGAAGTCATCGACTGCTGGTTCGATTCCGGCTCCATGCCGTTTGCCCAGTGGCACTATCCCTTTGAAAACAAAGAAGTGTTCGAGGAGCATTTCCCCGCCGATTTCATTTCCGAGGCAGTCGACCAGACGCGCGGCTGGTTCTATTCCCTGCTCGCCATCTCCACGCTCATTTTCGATAAGGCGCCGTATAAAAACGTCATCGTTCTGGGCCTCGTGCAGGATGAGAACGGACAGAAGATGTCCAAGTCCAAGGGCAATGCCGTCGACCCGTTCGAGGCGCTGGAGACCTATGGCGCCGACGCCATCCGCTGGTACTTTTACTCCAACAGCGCGCCGTGGCTCCCGAACCGCTTCCACGGCGGCGCCGTCGTCGAGGGACAGCGAAAATTCATGGGAACGCTGTGGAACACCTATGCGTTTTTCGTGCTGTATGCCGATATCGATGCGTTTGACGCGACAAAATATAAGCTCGAATATGACAAGCTTTCCGTGATGGACAAGTGGATCCTGTCAAGGCTGAATACCGTCATCGGGACAGTAGACAGCAATCTGGAAAACTATGAGATCCTCCAGACGACAAAGGTCCTTCAGGAGTTTGTCGACGACCTTTCCAACTGGTATGTCCGCCGCTGCCGCGAGCGCTTCTGGGCCTCCGGCATGCCGCAGGACAAGATCAATGCCTATATGACGCTCTACACCGTGCTTGTCACCTTCTGCAAGCTCGCGGCGCCGATGATTCCGTTTATGACGGAGGATATCTGGCGCAACCTTGTTTGCAGCATCGATAAAAGCGCGCCGGAATCCGTTCACCTCTGCGACTATCCGGCGGCAGACAAGGCCATGATTGATCCCGAGCTGGAAAAGCAAATGGGCGAGGTGCTGGATATCGTCGTGCTCGGCCGCGCCTGCCGCGCCGCCGCCTCCATCAAGAACCGCCAGCCGATTGCCGCGATGTATGTCAAGGCAGAGCTTGCGCTTCCAGATTATTTTACCAAAATCATCGAGGAGGAGCTGAACGTCAAGGAAGTTCGCTACACGGACGACGTGAGTGCCTTCACCTCCTATTCGTTCAAGCCGCAGATGCGCACAGTGGGTCCGAAATACGGCAAGCATCTTGGCAGGATCCGCGAGCTTCTCCCGAAGCTCGACGGGAACGCCGCCATGAACGAGCTGAACACCACGGGCGTCATCCGTCTCGATCTCGGCGATATCACAGCGGAGCTTGCCCGCGAGGACCTTCTCATCGATTCCGCGCAGATGCCGGGCTTCGAGTCGCTATCCGACCATGGGATCACCGTCGTGCTCGATACCAATCTCACGCCGGCGCTCATCGAGGAAGGCAATGTGCGCGAAATCATCTCCAAGATCCAGACGATGCGCAAGGACGCCGGCTTCGAGGTGCTCGACCGCATCCGCGTATATGCGAGCGGGAGCGGGACGCTTTACAGCGTGATGGAGCGGAATGCCGACGACATCAAGGGCAAAACGCTCTGCGACGAGTTCATTTTCGATAAGACCTGCCCCACCTCCAGGGAATGGAGCATCGGAGACGAAAAGCTGACGCTCGGCGTCGAAAAAGTATGAGAGAAGACCTCGGAGCAAATGCTCCGAGGTCTTCTCTATTCCGCCTCGATTCGGACCGCCGCTCGTTTTCATCCCCTTATCCGAAAGTGCGCGGTCTCCGTCTTTTCAAGGGCTCAGGCATCCCTTTTCATGCTCCCCATAAAAATGCAAACGGCACCAAGGAAAACCGCCGCCGTCCAAAGAAGGACCGGCACAAGCTCCGAGACCATTCCGGACGCGTCGCCGGCAAGCGCTGCTCTTCCGGCGTCCACCGCATGAACAAAAGGGAATATGCCCGCGATTTTTTCAAACGTGCCGCCAACAAGCGAAAGATCGAACCACGTACCGGAAAGCCATGCCGAAAGGTTCGTCACGAGCGCGCCGCAGATGCCGCCCACCTGTCTTTCGGTGAGCAGTGTGCCAAAAAGCAGTCCGAGCGCAATGAAAAAAAGCGCCGGAAGAAACGCTGAAAGCACCGCCGGCAGCAAACGGATACCGGCCTTAAGCCCAAGCGGCAGTGCGATAAGATAGCAAAAAACCGTCTGACAAAACGCGATAGGGAGCAGAGGCAGCGTATATCCGAAAAGAAAGCCTGCGGCAGGAAGCGGCGAGCAGGCAAGCCGCATGCGAAGAGAGCTCCCGCGGTCCTTGGAGATGAGCATCCCTGCAAAAAGCGAAAGAAACGAAAGTCCGAATACAACGACGCCCGGCACAAGACTCTGGATCTCAAACAGCGTCATGCCGGCGTCCTTCGGGATTCCGGCATTGATAGCCGACAGCAAAAGCAGCAAAACAGCAGGAAATCCGACGCCGAACAGGACAGTCAGCTTATCTCGCAGGATTTCCTTCATGCAGCGCGACGCAAAAAACATAGAGCCTCTCATACGTTTCCTCCCCTTTCGGACAGTTTCACAAACGCATCCTCGAATGTTTCAGCGCCTGCGGCATGCTTTAACTGCGCGGCAGTCCCGCATGCGACAAGCCTGCCCCTCGAAAGGATTCCCACTCGATCGGCAAGAGCCTCCGCCTCTTCCAGATAATGCGTCGTAAGAATCACCGTCACCTGTCCATGCAAGGATTCGATCAGCTTCCATAATTCCCGGCGGGCCAAAACGTCCAATCCCAGCGTCGGTTCGTCGAGAAACAATACCTTAGGCTTGGAAATCAGCGCCATCGCAATGCTCAGCCTTCTCTGCCATCCGCCGGAAAGTCTGCCCGCCCGCTTCCTTTCGATTTCACCCATCGAGAACCGTTCTATCATCGCCGACGCCGCCGTCTGCGCTTCGCTTCTGCCAGCACCATAGAGTCCGGCAATAAGGACGAGATTCTCACGCACGGAAAGATTCGGCGCTACCGCCGTCTCCTGCGGAGAGACGCCAAGGATATGCTTTGCCTGTGAAAGCTCCGTCACGATGCTTTTTCCCATTAAAAACGCGTCTCCGCACGTAGGGCGGACAAGCCCGCACAGCATCTTTATCGTCGTCGATTTCCCCGCACCGTTGACGCCGAGCAGTGCAAACAGCTCTCCCTCTTCTATTTTCAGCGAAAAGTCCTCCACAGCAGTCATATCCCGATATCGCTTTGTCAGACCGCGCATTTCAATCGCTGTCATGAGGATCCCTTTCCCTTGCGCACTGCTTTCGGATTTCCGATGCAAATTCCTCGAGATGCTCCTCCGGCTCCCCGGCATCGACTTCGCTCCCCTTGCCGGAAAAAATCGCATCGGCGATCTTCATCATGACCGACTGCTTCTGGATAGCAATCCCGCGCTTGGAATCAGCAAGCAAAAGCAGCTTGTCGCCCGGCGCGATGCCGAACATATCGCGTACTTCCTTCGGTATGACGATCTGTCCTTTTGGACCGACCGAAACTGACGACATAAATCGTTCCGTTTCCTGTTTTTTCCCCATATTGTTCCTCTAATCACTCCGAACAGTTATACTTGTATTACTAATTATACTTTATTTTCAACATTTGTCAAGAGACTTTCAATGGATTCCGGCAAAAAAGGAGGACACTCTTCCAAGCATCCTCCCTTTCGTCCGCAGTCAGAGCTCCCCCATAACCATCACAGCAGCCGCATCCATTCGTCGATCATATTGTTGCCCCAGAAAAGTCCGGATTCCGTCAGAGAAAGCCGGCCTTTCTCAAGGGTAAGCAGCCCTTCCCTCTGCATCCGTTCCAGAGAAGGCTCCCACTCCTTTAAAAGATCCCGCCGGAGCCGCTCTGACCAAAGCGACAGATCCGCACTGCCCTTTTGCAGCTCGAAAATGAGCCTGTCAAGCAGTCGGTAGACAGGCCGGACCACCCGTCCCGCCCGGCTGACCGGCGCCGCTTCCGATAAAAGAGGAATCGCGGCGGAATTATGGTAGAGATAATTCTCTATATTCCCGCCGGCACCGTGACCGATGGCGATGCAGCTGCCGCCGCCGTGCCGGATCTTCACATAATCGTAGCGGTCGATGCTGTTCCGGACAAGCTTGGTAAGCTCCAGAGGCACAAAGCCGGATGCTCCCAGTGTGCGCAGAATCACGGTAAACATTTCATATTCCGCCCCCAGATCGACAAAAGCGCTGCGCTCCTCTTTGCTGAATCTCTGAAAAAGCGGCGTCTTTTCATGCAAAATCAGCGAATAAAAGGAAAGCCCTGCGATCCCGAGCGAGCGGATTATGGCAAGGTCCCGCTCCAGCGTTTCCATCGTCTCGCCCGGGTAATGATAAATAAGATCGATGCTGGTGTTGACGATCCCGAAATCGAGCGCCTGCCTGACGCGGGACGCCGCATGCTCGCCGCTTCCGCGTCTGCCGAGCAGACGCCGGCCCTCGTCGTCAAACGTCTGGACGCCGATAGAAAGGCGGTTGACGCCGCCGCGCTTCAAAACCTCCAGCATTTCGAGCGTCAGCTCCGTTGCGGAGGACTCCACGCTGATTTCCGCTCCGGGTGCTATCGAAAAGCAGCGGTGGAGCTCCGCAAGGACCGCGTCCATCTGCTCCGGCGTAAGCGCGGTCGGCGTTCCCCCGCCGAAATTGACGGCGTCGACCGGCGCCTGCATATACGGATAGTCGGATATCCGATGGATTTCGTCGATAAGATACCCATGATATTCCCGCCGCCGAAGCTCGTCCGGTCGATGAAACGGGCAAAAGCTGCATATTTTATTGCAGAACGGCACATGCAGATAAATGACCCGCCGGCTCTTCGCCGGCTGATTCAACGTTTCCGCGACATAAGGCTCCGGCGCCGTATCGGCGGTATACCGCTTTTTCAGCGCACTGGAGGCGTCATGATGCGATTTATAGCGAACGGTATACATAGACCGTCAGTTTTCCTCCACTTGGAAGGAAAACGCCGTGTCCGGATACAGAATCTCCGCAAGCTTCTGATACGCCTCGGCAAACCGGCTGTTCGGCTTATTGTGGAACAGCGTTTTTTCAAGATAATACACTCTGCCGTTTTTCACGGCGTCCAGAGACTGCCACACGGGATTGTCGCCGTAAAGCTCCTCCACCTGCGCCTGTGCGGCCTCCGCGCCGGCGTGGCACTGAACAATGATGATGTCCGGGTTGGCGGCGAAAACTGTCTCAAGGTTGATGTCCAGTCTTTCCGCGCCGGCCGTGTTCTCCCAGGTGTCTACGATATTGATGGCGTTCAGGGCATCGATCATCCCGCCGACCACCGTATTGCTGGTATTGGCTTGAAGGCTGTTTGAGCCGGAAAACATGGAAAATACCGTCGGATTGTCCTCCGTCGGCGCCTCCAGAAGGACGTCCAGCACCTCGTCCAACGCCTTCATCGCGATGCTGTCCCAAAGCTCAGGCTGACCGTTGATGTTGCAGAATACCTTGAACCACTTGAGATAATCGGAAAAATCGTCGTAGCTGACCGCAATCAGCGGGATTCCCGCCGCCGCGGCCGGCGCCTGGATTGTGGAATAGCCGCTCATCGCCGTCGAACAGATGATAAGATCCGGATTCATCTCGATGATGGTCTCCACGTCCCAGTTTTTCCCTGCCGAAGAGGTTGCAACGACCGTAACGCCTTCATCCTGTGTGATATCCCGGCCGATGTATTCCCGATACAGCTCGACGGAAGAGCTGCCGCCGATGCAGCCGATCACCGTTCCGCCCGCCTCATACCACAGCGTAGTAAAGCTGGCGTACAGATTCAGCGTTTTTTCGGGGTTTTTGGCTATGGTAATGGTACCGCCGTCCGTGACCGACGCGTCGGAGAATGTGACCGCCTCGTCGGTCACGACGACCTTGTCCGCCTCGGCAAGGAACTGTGCCCGCAGCTGCTCGCGCTGTGAATCATCCGGCTCCTCGCCGCCTCCCTGCGGCGTCGTTGTCTCGCCGGAGCTGTCGCCGGTCGACTCGGCCGTTTCATTGCCGCCGGTCGTCTCTGTCTGCGCCGTACCGCCGCAGCCGGAAAGCATGGCGGCGCCCGTCAGCATACAGATGCAAAGAACAAAAGTAATCCATCTTTTCATGTTGCTTCTCCTTTATGAAATGTTGTTTGAATTGGTATAAACCAGGGACACCCATGACGGGCATCCTCGAATACCTGAGCTTCGATCTCGAAAATCCTTTCGAGATTTTCTTCGGTCAAAACCTCCCTCGGCGTGCCGGAGGCACAGATCCTGCTGTTTTTGATGGCAATGAGACAGTCCGAATACCGGGCGGCGAGATTGAGGTCATGCAGAACCATGACAATGGTGATCCCCATTTCCCGGTTCAGCTTTCGGACAAGCTCCAGCACCTCGACCTGATAGCTGATGTCAAGGTAGGTCGTCGGCTCATCCAGAATCAAAATCTCCGGCTCCTGGCAGATCGCCATCGCGATCCACGCGCGCTGGCGTTCGCCGCCGGAAAGCGTCGACAGCGCCTGTGTTTGCAGCCCCCGCAGTCCCGTCATCTCAATGGCGCGGTCGATGATAACGCCATCCTGCGCCGTAAGTCCCCTTCCGAATTTGGAATAAGGATACCTGCCATAGGAAACAAGCGTGCGCACATCGATATCCGGCGGAGAGGTATGCACCTGCGCAAGATAAGCGATCTTCTGTGCAAGCACCTTCGGCGGATAGCGCTTTACCTCCTTATCCCGATAGACAGCGCTGCCGGACCTCGGCGTCACCGCCTTGGAAATGGTTTTGAGCAGACTCGATTTCCCGCATCCGTTCTGTCCGATAAGGGAGACGATCTTCCCTTTCGGAATCTCGAGGCTGACATCCTCAAGCACCGTTTTTTTCCCGAACCGGATGGTAATTCCGCGAAATCCAAAATACATATCCTCACTCCCTGTCCTTTTTCCTTGTGCGAAGCAAATAGAGGAAGAACGGCGCGCCGATAAAGGAAAGGATGATGCTCACCGGAATTTCTCCCGGCGGCATGATCACGCGCCCTACGGTATCGCATGCCGTCACAAGCGTAAAGCCAAGCAGTGCCGACGCTGGGAAGAGATATTTATAATCCGAGCCGACAAGCAGCCTTGCGATGTGCGGGACGACGAGTCCCACGAAGCTGATGAGTCCCGCAGCGGAGATCGCGGCGCCCGCAAGCAGGGAAGAAACGGCGATGAGAAAAAGGCGGAAGCGCTCCGTCCGCAGTCCAAGGGAATTCGCCGTCTCGTCGCCCAGCATCAGGATATTCATTTTCGCCGGCAGGAATAGGCACACGAACATGCCGGCCGCGGCATACGGCAGAATCATACGGAAGCTGTCCCAGCCGGCGCCGTTGAGTCCTCCAACAAGAAAGCCGGATGCGTTGCCAAGCGAATCGGCAAAAAAGGTTTTGATGATATCGTTGAAGGCGCTGAACAGCGCCGAAACCGCCATACCGGATAAAATCATCTTGACGGGACTGACGCCCTTCTGGTACGCCAGCGCATAGATCAGCATGGTCGTCACAAATGCGCCGACAATCGAGCCGATCGGCAAAAGATAGGCGTAGGCGGGAAATGCCACGAGCGTAAGATAGCCGATGAAGCTCGCACCGCCCGTCACGCCGATGGTAGACGGGGACGCCATCGTATTGCGCATTACCCCTTGCAGAATACAGCCGGAAAGCGAGAGACAAATCCCTACAAGGCCACCCACCAGCACGCGGGGAAACCGCAGGTTCCAAATCAAAAGCCTTGCCGTGCTGTCGTCGTCAATCCAGAGCGCACGCCATATTTCCGCGATCGAAAATTTGACAGTCCCGATCCCGACGCATACGAAAACAGAGACGGCGCTTGCCGCGGCAAAAATCAAAATCACAAGGATTTTTCCGAAATATGGTGATTTTTTTCCGCTTTTAAGGTTAGATACCGCCGTCATCGCTTTGCAAAAAAGCCCCTTACCGCTTCTCTTGCGTCGGCAAGATCCTTTTCGTCCGGATGCCCGAGCGAAAGCTTTTGCCTCTCAAAGCGTTCCTGCGAAAGATGCCCCTTTTCTCCCTCTGGGATCTTCAGCCGCTGTGCCGTTCGGTTGAGATCGATGCTGCCCTGACACAAAAAGTGTCCGAGAAGCGTATTGTTCTCCGAGGCGAGCGCCTTCACGCGCTCCGTCACATCCGCCGCATGCTTGGTCTCGCGTGCGACGCCGAGCGTACCGATGACAACGAGCTTTTTCCCGCTCATCCGGCGGATCAGCGCGATGGTGTCGTCGTCCGCGGTACCGTGATTGCACCAATAAGCAAGGACAAAGGTGTCAAAACGCTCGATCACCTCATCGTTTATGTAACGGATGTTATAGGGGCCGAGGTGCTCCGGAACGACCGGCGCCACCGCTTCTGCCAGTTTAAAAGCATTGCCCGTGATGGTGGAAAATACGATCGGGATCTTTGTGCTGTTCATAGTTCTCTCCTCTTTCTCCGGCCATCTGCCGGAATTGATTTTCTACAGTAAAAATATGCTTTTTCTCTTTCGTCCGGCGGAGGAAAGCTCAGCCGAGCGCTACATCCAAAATCATCATGACAAGGAAGCCTCCCATGACGCCGAGCGTGCCGATATGGGAATGCTCTCCGAGATGCGCCTCCGGAATCAGCTCCTCTGCCACCACATACATCATGGCGCCCGCCGCAAAGGATAACAGCCATGGCATGAGCGGCTGGACATCCCCCGCAAGGAAAACGACGAGCACGCCGAAAAGCAGCTCGGCAAGTCCGGAAAGGCCGCCCCATAGGAAAGCCTTTCCGGAAGAGAGGCCCTCCTCCCGCAGCGGCAGCGATACCGCCGCGCCCTCCGGGAAGTTCTGGATGCCGATGCCGGCCGCCAGTGCGGCAGCGGCAGACAATGCGGAGGCGTCAAAGGAATGCTGGGCGGCAAGTGCAAAGGAAAGTCCGACCGCCATCCCCTCCGGGATGTTGTGAAGCGTCACCGCAAGAACCAGAAGCGTCGTACGCTTCCATGAGGAACGAAGTCCCTCCGGCCGTCCGCGGTCCAGATGCAGGTGCGGCAGCAGTACATCCAGGAGCATGAGAAACGCCACGCCCAGAGCAAAGCCGCCCGCCGCAGGGAGCCACCCTGGCCATCCCGAAGCTTCCGCCTCCTCGATGGCGGGAATCAAAAGGCTCCACACCGAGGCGGCGATCATCACGCCGGCGGCAAATCCGAGGAAAACCCGCTGTATGGATATTTTTACAGAGCCTCGAAACAGGAACACCATCGCAGCGCCGAGCGCCGTCATCCCAAAGGTAAAACCGGTGCCTGCCGCCGCCCACAAAACCGCCTGCATCCTGCCGCCTCCGATCTTAGATCCGCAATTTTATCTTGAAAGAATATTACGCGAGCGAAGCGCCAAGCGCTGCGCAGGCGGTCTCTGCCTCCGTATCCGGCGCGTCATTGCAAATGACGCTCTCATGTGCGAGGACTGCACCGTCGCCTGTGCAGGTCTGCTCCCAGCTGCGCATCCACTCGCCGTCGCCCCAGCCGTAAGAGCCAAACAAAGCGATTTTTTTCCCCTTCAGCTTGGACTCACAGGAAAGGAACATCGGCTCAAATTCCGTCTCCTCGAGCTGCTCGACCCCCATCGACGGGCAACCGAAAGCAACCGCGTCAAATTCGTCCATACGGTCCCCGCTAAATTCGGCGGCCCTGATAAGCACCGCCTCAGCTCCCGCCGAACGGACGCCTTCCGCAACCTTCGCCGCCATAAGCTCGGTATTGCCGGTCCCGCTCCAATATACCACTGCAACTTTATTCATGTCCGAAATCCTCTTTTCTTTGATAAATTTTATGTTAAACAGCCACTGTAAGCTGTAAAACGCTTCTTCCCTCCTGAAAGAGACGCCGGTATACGTTTCGGCATTTTTCGTATTTTGCAAAAAGGCGCCGTGTTTCCCCTTCGTTTTCATATACTTTCCAGCAGCCGGCGTATTTGAAGTTCCTTCCTTCGTTTTTGATAAAGCCTATCACGTCCGCAAGCGGATATCCAAGAAACACTCCGATTTCATGCGGGAAGCCGAGGTCCGCCTGCGCCGCAAGCCTCTGCTTCAGCCTTTCTACCGCAGAATGCGGCTCTACGCAGTCATACCCATAAGCGGAAAGAAACCGCCTTACTTCACCGCGGCAAAGATCGCGCCGCAAAGCCTCCGTCCGGCAAACGTAAACCAGCGCCGTACACGCGCATACACGAAGCAAAAACAAGCGGATCCCCTTTTCACGGAGGATCTCCTGCCAAAGACAGATGTTCCCATGGATTTCTTCCGGACAGGAAAAGGTATGGCAAAACAAGCTTGCCGTTTTCATAGACGCCAGCGTCAGCGAGCAGTGCTCAATCAAATCTTTTTCAAAAGAAATTTCCATATACCGCCTCACTTTCTCTTCCTGTTCGGACAGCCGTCAGGTGAGGTTAGTTTATTCTAACCAAAGTCGAAAAAATTTCGGCAGACCTTCTGCCGCACTTGGTTAGAATAAACTAACCTCGATTATCATATCATGCGGCTGCGATTTTGTCAATAGCATTTTGAATTTTTTGCATCTTCGCCGAAAAGCGGGAAAATCCCTTTCGATCCTCTTCCCTTTTTGTAAAAATTCCACAATTTTTTTGACCCGTTTTCTCCTCTCCGCTTTTTCGATTCCTCGAATAGAACCGCGCAGATTCTCCCATGCTAAGCATGGAGGTGAGAATATGCAGTATCAGGATCTGCATGAGCTCGTGGACCGCAGCAGCAGTTCGAGACGGTATTTTCTTTCCCTGCCGGTATCGACACAGCTCTCGATTTCGGAGTTCGGTGAATGGATCCGTTCGGCCGCGGAGCTTCACGCCCACGTCGAGCGGCTCGAACGATATGAACACGCCGTCGAAAACAGCGAATATTACGAAAAGAGGCGTCGCCTGCAGTAAGCAGGCGACGCCTCTTTTCGTCCGGCGGCGGACATGGGTGGAGGACGGAAAAATCCACGGATGTCTCTGGAAAATTTTTTCAAAATCAGCACAAAAAGATTGACAAAATCTACTAAATAGATTATAATAAAATCATCAAGCTTGATGAAAATAAAAGCAAGGAGAAAATTTTTATGAAACGTCGTTTTGCACTGCTCATTGCCCTCGTTTTTGTGTTCGCCGGCTTTGCGTCGACCGCATCCGCCGCCATGATTTCTCCGACTGTTTTTTATCAAACGGAACAGACCACCGTGCTGGAAGGCGTTCGGAAGGACACTTACCAGAACGGCCTGGGTCAAATCGTGGTTCAATATTCCGGTCTGGACTCCTACATAGACAGTGCGCTCGCCGAGAGAGACGGGTCCACAGCGTCTTTGGAAGTGGCAAAAAAGATCATAAAGGAAATTGAGGGGACTGACATATTATCGAGCCTGCCGGAGGAATACCTGATGGAAGCGCTGACCTATCAGGAAGCGACGCAATCCATCTCGTATATCAAAGCAAGTCCGGACGGCACGCTGCAATATGTCAGCGAAAAGGAAATGATAGAGGAAATCGGAGAAAAGCTTGACCGTGAACAGCTCCTAGCATCCGCCGACGACGGAAGCTTTGAGGGAGAGTGGACCTCCGACGATGGGTATATGAAGCTGGTAACGACCGCTGTTCGCGTTGAAAGTCCGGAAACAAGCACAAGCACCCGAAATCATTATTATATCGTTTCAGCCGCCTCATATTGGCTGCTCGAACCACTTTATACCTATGAAGATGTGCTGGCGCTGTCTTTCGGTTCCGCCGTATACGACGATTCCTATACGGATTTTGCCCGCATTTATGAATTGGAGCTTTGTGGACAATGTACCAATTTTAACGAAATGCTTTATGACGAATCGTATACAGCAAACGGGTATGAATACAACGACCCGGAAGGGAGCGAGCACCTCAATATCATTTATCCCAGCGGTGGCGCCGGGATTGCCTGCCGTGTCAATTTTGTCAAAAGTGTGGGAGGATGTACCCATTATTGTGAAGGTCAATATGTTGACTTCGGCTATTTGGACATGATGTTTTCTTACGTCAGGTCCCGCGTTTATTCCCAAGGGGACGACTTCACGATCTCTTCGGCTTATTCCCATAAGTGGATAGGGATCGGCTCTATTGATGTTTCCATTTCTGTCGGAAAAGGAAGCCTTGGGGGGTCCATCGGCTTTTCGGGTCAAATAATGCGTACAGACTACTGGGGACGGCCTGTCACGGTCGCTTATAACAGCGCCATCGGTTAAAGGAGCTACTTATGAAAAACATGAAACCCATCGCCCTCATTCTTTTCGGACTTGCCCTGATTATTTGCGGCTCCGCATATACCGGAATACAAGCCGAAATTGAAGTTATTGCACTGTCATTTATGTGTATCGGATTTTTCCTCTCCCTTATCGGACTCATCTGGGCGCTTCGTCAAAAGTAGCCCTCACGCCGCATTGTACGCATCCAAGTCAAACAGAAGCAATCAAAAACGGAGGACCCGCATGAAAACAAACAAGCCGCTTTGTCTCATCCTTTTTGGAATCGCCGTGATTCTCAGTACCATCGGTTTTACCGTAAGAGACAGTACATTCGCACTCGCTTCCCTGTTTATCGTTCCCGCAGGACTATTGATTTGCCTTGTCGGACTCATCTGGGCGCTCAAACAAAAATAGCTCTCGCGCCGCCGGAAATCCGGCGGCGCTTTTGTTTTGCTCGAGCTCTTGATTTTTCGTCCCCTCCATGCTACAATATTTTCCGAAATCAAACACCGGAGGGACCCTATGCCAAACAAATATTTTTCCTGTCAGACCGACAAAGCCCCGTACGCCTATCGCTGCGGCGAACCGGTCCGTTTTCACATTCGATACCGCGAAAACGGCAAAACCATACCCGCCGCCGGCTTTCGATGGAAAATAGCCGGCGACTTCGGCCTTGCCAGAGAAGGCGTCGAGGGCGGCAGCACAGGCGAGCTCACGCTCGAAGCCTCCCTCGACCGACCCGGCTTTCTTTATGTCACCGTCACGGCACTGGACGAAAACGGCGCTCCCGCGCCGGAATCGGACGGCTTTTTCGGCGGCGCGGGCGTCGAGATCGAGAAAATACAAGCCGTCACCGAGGAGCCGGCGGACTATCACGCCTTCTGGGACGCCTGTAAAACGGAGCTTTTCGCCGTCGCGCCGGACGTCATCGAAACGCTTGCCCTTCCGGAAGA
This sequence comes from uncultured Clostridia bacterium, assembly GCA_944381075.1. Taxonomy (GTDB): domain Bacteria; phylum Bacillota; class Clostridia; order Oscillospirales; family CAG-272; genus QALR01. Next base: position 30,588 of record CALWJT010000005.1, on the reverse strand, counting down.
TCCGGAGCACCCAAACCACAAGATCTACGACGTCAAGCTCGCCTGCGCCGGCGGAAAACCGGTTTCCGGCATCCTTACCCTGCCCATGGACGGAGAAAAGCGTCCCTGCCGCGTGGTCTATCAGGGATACGGGGTCAAAAGCGCATGGTTCAATTTCTCCGAGGAGGAAAATGTCCTCTGCATCAATGCGCACGGCATCCACAACCGGGAGCCGCAGGAATATTATGATACGCTTGCCAAAGGCAGACTTGCCGGCTATGGCTTTGACAGAGAAGAAAACCGGAATCCGCATACCTGCTATTTCAAATATATGATGATAAGAGCGGCGCAGGCGCTTCGGTACATGATGACGCTTCCCGAATGGGACGGCAAAACGCTCATCACCCGCGGCGGTAGCCAAGGCGCGGTACAGGCGATGCAGGCGGCGGCCATGGTCGACAAAACCACCCTCATCGACATTTTTATCCCGTGGCTCTGCGACACGCAGGCGGCAGGCATCGGCCGGCTCTGCGGCTGGGGAGACTTCAGCGGGAGCGCCGTGCGGTATTTCGATCTTACGCTGCGCGCCAAATATACCAATATCAAGACGATGATCGAAGCGGGACTCGGCGACTATACCTCGCCGCCTGCGGGCGTTGTCGCCATGTACCATAACCTTCGCGGGGAAAAGGAGCTCACCCTTGTGCAAAGCCGAGAGCATCTTTATGTTTCACCGGAAGCGGAAGCGTTCCTCGTGCGGGAGTAAAGGCGGAGATCATCGGCGGTAGCAGCGGTCCCGCCTGAAATCACAGACAGGGACGGCACAAAATCGATAAAGAGCAGAAGTTTTTTCCGCAGCGGACCGACCTTCATGCGCGGATATATGAGCAAAAAAAGCCTCCCGACTGAGCAGTCGGGAGACTTTTTTATTCGCCGCCGCAGGGTAGATGAAAGACTTCCGCAAGATGCGCAAGGACCTGACCGGCAAGACAGCCGCAGTCCCTGCGCCCGTCGAGGTACAGGACCGGACAGAGGACAGTGCGTCCAGCCACGACACCGCGTCGAGCGGAGAACGTTCCGCGGCAAAACGGAAGAAAGCCTCTTCCTGCGCATACAAATCTCCTCCCTCCAGCAAGCGGGCGCCGAATCTGTCATAGGACCTCTGCCGCAGCCGCCGTAGCCTTACCGTCTGCGGTGCGGACAAAACCACCGCCAAGCGGTAAAGAGAGGAAAGCTCACCGCCCAAGTCCCCCCTGACAGCGGAGAAGAGAAAGCGCCGCGATTTGCGGATATCCTCCATCAGCCGTGCCTCTATCTCGGCTTTGGAGCGCATGGCCCTATACGGATTATCTCCTTCTCTGGGGAGACATCGGGCTCGACATCCGGACGAACGCTCCCCGTCGTTTGCGAAAGAGCGGCGGCAAGCGCCGGTTTTCCTCTGCCGGCGGGACCGCAGATAGTTAACCCCGCCGCTTGACTTCTCTGCATCATACCCTCTTTTCCGCCTGCATGCGCGTCCCTATAAAAGAACGATCCCGTTTTCCGCGCAGACGCGGCGCGTCTCGTCATCCCAGACGGATACCTGGACTTCACCGATATGCGCTTTGCCGAGCAGCAGCATAGAAAGGCGCGACTGCCCGATCCCGCCGCCCATGGTAAGCGGGAGCTCGCCCGCGAGCAAGGCCCGGTGGAATGGATACCGGCGGCGGTCGTCCGCGCCCGCCTTATGCAGCTGTTCGTCGAGCGACTTTTCATCGACTCGGATCCCCATAGAGGAGATCTCGAAGGCGCAGCCCAGTATGTCATTCCAGAACAGGATATCGCCGTTGAGCTTCCAGTCGTCATAGTCCGGCGCGCGCCCGTCGTGCGGGATACCGGAGCGCAGCTTATCCCCGATCTGCATGATAAACGCTGTCTTATGCTCCTTGAGATAAGCGTTCTCCCGCTCCTTTGGCGTCATATCGGGATAGAGGTCCTCCAGCTCCTGTGTGGTGATAAAGGAAACGCTTCGGTCCAGTGTCACCTCGATCTGCGGGTAACGTACCTTCAGCATATCGAGCGTGTCACAGATGGCCCCGACCTCGCCCTTCACGGTATTCTTGAGGTATTCCAGCGTGCGCGTCTCGCGTGTGATGATCTTTTCCCAGTCCCACTGGTCAGTATAGACCGAATGCAGATTGTCCATTTCCTCGTCGCGCCGGATCGCGTTCATATCCGTATAAAGTCCTTCTCCGGCAGAAAAGCCATAGGTATAGAGCGCCATCCGCTTCCATTTGGCGAGCGAATGGACGACGACCGCGTCTCTTCCCGTTTCCTTGATATCGAACCGGACGGGGCGCTCGACTCCGTTTAAATCGTCGTTGAGTCCGGTCTCCGGATCGACAAAAAGCGGTGCGGATACCCGCTTGAGGTTCAGAACAAAGCAAAGCTTCTCCTCAAAAATCCGTTTCAGCATCCCAATGGCGGTCTGCGTGTCATAAAGTCCGAGCGTGGGACGATAGCCCGCTGGCACAATGATTCTGCTCATGAATTCTCTCCGTTCGTCTTAGGATGAAAAATAAAAGAATAAGAGTAGTATAATACGCGGCACAAGGTTTGTCAAGCATTTTCCCTACCCGCTTTTGCATCCGCATCACCAGCGAAAACCCAAACGGCCCGATGGGCGCTCCATCCGGAAAAGGACAGACCTTCGGAGCGCCGTCCCGCCCCGAGGCAGCGAAGGAGAAGGAACCGCTGCCCCTCCGGAAAATATTCGGTCATCCGATGCGCCTCTTTTCCGGAAGAAGACCGCCTTTCTTCCGGCACCGCGGAAATTTTTCAGCATTTGCTCCCGACAAACGGCGCCCGCTTTTGCATTCTGAAAAATACGGACGCAAGCGCCGGCCAGCCGCCGTCACCTCCTTATGGTACGCATCCCCCCGCCTTTCGCCTCCAAGCTGCAGAAGGCCCGCCGAAAAAAGAACAGACAGCCGCGCCGGTCTTGACACGCCGGAGGCTTTATGCTATACTGCGGACAAAAGCGGCTTTTTCCTGCGAAGGGCCTGCGTCCGCTGATTGCGGGCTTGGCCCGAAAAGGGCTTCGGACGTGAAGTCCCAGCCCTCCCGAAGCAAGTCCCGGATGCGCCCGGCGAATCGGTTCTGCCGCTCATTTTGGAGGAATATCATGGAGATACGGGAATATCAAAGGCTTCTCGGCAACGTGAGGCCCACGGAAAATCAGCTGCGTTGGTTCGACATGGAGATGTATGCCTTCCTCCATTTCAGTCCCAACACCTACACGGGACTCGAATGGGGACTCGGAAACGAAGATCCTTCCCTTTTCAATCCCACCGAACTGGACTGCGACAGTTGGGTCGCGGCGATCAAGTCGGCCGGACTCTCCGGCGCGATCTTAACCGCCAAGCATCATGACGGCTTCTGTCTCTGGCAGACCGAAACCACAAAGCATTCGATGAAAAGCTCTCCCTATCGAAACGGGAAAGGCGACGTTGTCCGCGAGCTTGCCGACGCCTGCCGGCGCGGCGGCATCCGCTTCGGTTTTTACCTTTCCCCCTGGGACCGGAATTCCCCCTATTACGGCACGGACGCCTACAACGATTTCTTCAAGGCGCAGCTGACGGAGCTTCTGACCGGCTACGGGGATGTATTCGAGGTTTGGTTCGACGAGGCAAACGGAGAGGGACCGAACGGCAAAAAGCAGGTATACGATTTCGACGGATATTTTGAATTGATCCGCAAATATCAGCCCCATGCCGTCATCTACAACGACCACAGCCCCGACGTCCGCTGGATCGGCAACGAAGAGGGCAAAGGGCGCCATGCGGAATGGTCTGTCGTCCCCTATGAGCTGTGCCACCGGCTTCAGCCGGTGCCGGAAAACGACCCGCCCGTTGCCGGCACGCTCTCCTATATCTTCAATAAGTACGATACCATCGGTGATTTTGAACAGATGATCTACTCGAAAAAGCCGGTTTTCGCGCCTGCCGAAGTGGATACCTCCCTCCGGCCGGGCTGGTTTTTCCATCCCGAACAGTCGCCGCACTCTCTCGAACACCTCCAAAGGGTCTATTTGAGCTCTGTCGGGCGCAACGCCTGCCTGAATCTGAACATTCCCCCGATGCCAAATGGCAGGTTCCATCCGGACGATATCGAAAGACTGCGGGAATTCGGAGAATGGGTGAGGAACACCTTTTCCGAGGAAAAGAATCTCATGAGAAACGCGGCGGTCACGGTGGAAGCGCTCTCCGAAACGCAGCGGCTCTACGATATCCGGTTCGACGGTCCGAAGAAAATCTCCTATGTGGAGCTCTGCGAGGACATCGCAATGGGACAGCGCGTCTCCTCCTTCGCCTTTCTCAAGGCCATGTGGAAGGGGGCCGTCCAGCGCTTCTATGACGATACCACCATCGGACATAAAAAGATCTGCAAGCTCGATACGGAAACGGACGATCTGAAATTTCTCATCACCGGCGCGCGTGACGTGCCGCATATCAAAAGCATCCGTATCTTCGGCGAATAAGCAGGAGCGCTGCCGCAGCTCCGATGATCCCAGCACACAAATCTCCGGAAGCCAAGAGCTTCCGGAGATTTTTTCGGGACAGCCGCCCGAGGGCATCGGGCGGAAGTCCGCCCTTCTCGATTTTATGAAAATTTCACCCGCCGTTCACAGTTTGGATATGGAAGAATGATATCCTATCCTCATGCAGAACCGGCGCACCTTCGATTCTGCCCGGAAAGGATACTGTCATGAGACAAAAGCTCGCTTCTTTTTTCTACGGAAGATACGGGTCAGACAAGCTGAACCTGCTTCTTATCGTCCTCTATTTTATCCTGGAAATCGCCGCGCTTTTCATCCCGAACCTTATCGCAAAGCTCGTTCTTTACGCGATTTCCCTTGTCCTGTTCTTCCTTGTCATTTTTCGCATGCTCTCAAGGAACATCGCGAAAAGATCAGCGGAAAACGCCGTCTACCTAAGGCTGACAAAGGGGATCCGCGAATGGTTCCTGCTGCGCAGGAACAAGTGGAAATACCGGAAAACGCATATCTACCGCACCTGCCCCTCCTGCAAGGCGACCATACGGCTCAAGCGGCTTCCGGGGGAGCATACGTGCGTCTGTCCGCGCTGCGGCACGAAATTTACCGTCAAAATCAAAAAATAGGTCCGCAGATGGGGCAATCTGTTTTTTCCGCAGGCGCAGGATGCGCTCTCATGCGTCCTGCAAAAAAGGAGGCATCCGGTTTCCTCCTTTCTCGCTGCCGCACTTTTTTACGTGCCGCTCCGATATCTCACCGAGGCCGTCCCTCCGAGAGGTAGCCGATCCCCTCCGTCATCATGGCGGAAAGCTCTCCCGCCATTTCCTCGACCGGCTCCTTCATGCCGGAAAGGATCCATTTGCGCACAGAAACCACGCATCCGCCGGAAATAAACAGATAATACCGCTCGAGCTTTTCCCTTTCAATCGTCGGGAACATACCGGGATAAGCGGCAATGAAAATGTCCCTTCCGATCTTCACAAACTTGTCGATAATGCCGTCATTCGCATCCCTGCCGAGAAGAATCTGGCAAAGCTTTTCATTTTCCTTCAGAAGCGCAAACACCGTCCGGCAAACCTCATAGACGGAATCCAGTGCGCCGGCTTTGGCGAACCGGTCCACGGAATCGGCAAATTCCCGCAAGAATTCGTTCTCGATCTGCTCCTTCAGGTCATACACGTCGAGATAGTATTTATAAAAGGTCCCCCGGTTGACCTGCGCCATCTCGCAGATCTCCTTTACCGTGATATGCCGGATGTCCTTTTTCGACAAAAGCGCGAGAAACGATTCTCTCACCAGCTTTTTCGTAATCCTTGTGCGCTGGTCCTCTCTGTCAGGTTTCACCGATTTGTCCCCCTTTCGTACAAAACCGCTCCGTATGTCGATTATCTCCATATCCAAGTGCAAATTAACGATTGTATTTGCACGCGGATAGGATATAATAAGAATGACGGAATATCCTACCCTTTTGATTTTATTGTATCATGCAAATTTGAACAATTCAAATACAAACAGAAAAAAATCCGTTGTAAGGTTCACTTAGCCCAAAGGAAAGGAGTGATGACGGATGAAAACCATTTATCTTGTTACCGGAGCGAACGGACATCTCGGCAGCGCCGTATGCGCCGCGCTCCATGAAAAAGCCGCCGACGTGCGCGCCCTGGTCCTGCCGGGAGAAAATACCGATTTTCTCCAGTCGCTCGGCGTTCAGATCGTCCGCGGCAATGTCTGCAATCCCAGCGAGCTGGACGCCTTCTTTGACGTCGGGGAAAGGCGCCGGATCGTCATCCACTGCGCCGGCATCGTCAATATTACGGAGAACGCGGCAAAGCAGATGGAAGCCGTCAACATCGGCGGAACCAAAAATATCCTTGAAATGTGCAAAAAATATAAAACAGAACGGCTGATCTATGTAAGCTCCGTCCATGCGATCCCTGTCCCTGCAAAGGGACGCGTGATCCGCGAGGTTACGGATTTCTCGCCGGATCTGGTAGAAGGCGCCTACGCCAAGACCAAGGCGGCGGCGACCGCTCTTGTCCTGGAAAGCGCACGGGCCGGAGTACCCGCCATCGTCGTGCATCCCTCCGGGATTGTCGGGCCCTATCTCGGGCGCGGCAACCATCTTGTCCAGATGATCCAAAGCTATATCACAGGCAAGCTTCCCGCGATCGTAAAGGGCGGCTATGACTTTGTCGATGTGCGCGACTGCGCCGCCGGCATCCTTTCCGCTGTCGAATTCGGGAAGGTCGGCGAATGCTATATCCTCTCAGGAGATTTTTACGAGATCCGCGAGGTCGTCGATATGCTTCGCGAAATCGTGGCGGGAAAGCGGCCCGGCACCGTACCGCTCTGGATGGCAAGGCTTGCGGCGCCCATTCTGGAGCGTCAGGCGCTGCGGCACGGGAAAAAGCCCCTTTTCACCAGCTATTCCCTTTCCACCTTGAACGTCAACAGCCGCTTTTCTCATGACAAGGCGGCAAAGGAGCTCGGCTACACGCCGCGAGAGCTTTTTGTTACGCTGCGGGATACGGTGGAATGGCTCGTCAAAAGAGAGGGCTGCAAGATCGCAAGAGGCGCCGGACGGCGTGCGAAGCTGCGTCCGTCGCTGTCGGAGGGATGACCCTTCCCAGAGAGCGGGTACGCTGTTTTTCCGACGGCTCCCGTTCCGCGCGCAGAAAAGCGCGCCCCAACCTATGCGCGACGTTTTTTCATAAATTTCTTCCAAAGCAGCAGCGGCTGCCGGGTGACCGGCAGCCGCTGCTGCTTTCAAGCAAATCCTTTAGGATTGAGAGATTGCATATTTTCTGCGGGCTCAGGGCGCTTCACGAAAGCGAAGCGACCGCCGCCTCGTAGGCGGCTGCGGCCTGCTCGGCCGTCAGCGCCTGCGAATAGATCTTCGCATCCACCATCGTCATATTGGGAGATGGGAAGTCCAATACTCCGCCGGTGCCCGGGTCTGCACCAAGCGCAAACTGGTTAAATACGCCGGAACTATCTGTCGCCGGAGAAAACTCGCCGGAAATCGCGGTCCCAGAATCGACCGCAACCCCATTGATGTAGAGCTGCTGGATCTTATTTTCATAATCATAGACCGCGACCACATGTACAAGCTCGGTCGTCGAACTTGCGGACGCCGCCGTCGGCCCGCTGATATATTTGTTTCCGCTTGCCGCAGTGATAAAATATGGCGCACCACTTGCATTTTCCGCGATTCCCCAGCCGCCGCGCGTACCGGTGGAACGCGGATACTGCTCGGTTCCACAGACAACTCCCTGCGCCGTACCCTTCTCTCCCATCACATAGAACGCTTCTACGGCGAAGCCGCCCTCGGCAAACGCCTTCATCTGCGCGGCACTTGTGATATCCGAAAACTCGCAGAGCACATACTGCCCGCTTTCGGTGATCTTGAGCGCGTCGACCTCATACGTATCCCCGTTCACCGTGACATTCGCCTTGCCGGCGGACGCGCCCTTGTTGGTAACGGTAACATGCCCTTTGACGTCGAGGATTTCTCCGTTTTCAAAGTCAAAATCCGCATACGCCTCGGGAAGCGCCTCCGGCTCTTCCGACTCGGAGGAGTCGGCGCCGATGCTCTCCAGTGCGGCATCGTAGGCAAGCTTCACCTGCGTACTATTCAGCGCCTGCGAATAGATTTTCGCGTCTACCATCGTCATGTCGGCGGACGGGAAATCGATGACATCCCCCGTATACGTATCGGCGCCGAGACAGAACTGATTGAACAGGCCGGAGGCCTCCGCCGTCGGAACAAATTCGCCTGTGAAAGTCGTACCCGTTCCCACCGCAACGCCGTTGATGTAGAGCTGCTGGACCTTATTTTCATAATCGTAGACGGCGACTACATGTACAAGCTCCGTTGTGGAGGTCGTCGAAGCCGTCGGCCCGCTGATATAGGCAGCCGTGCCGCCGTTCGAGGCGGTCGTGATGAAATACGGCTGACCGCTTGCGTTCTCCGCGATCCCCCAGCCGCCGCGCGGACCGGGCGCAGAGCTGGTCGCGCGCGGATACTGCTCTGTCGCACAGACGACGCCCTGTCCCACTCCGCCTTTCTGTCCCATCACATAGAACGCCTCGACGGCAAAGCCGCCCTCGGCAAACTCCTTAAAGGACTGGGCCGTCGAAAAGTCATAGAACTCACAGAGTACATACTGTCCGCTTTCTTTTACTCGAAGCGCATCGACCTCATAGGTCTTCCCGCCTACCGTGACAGTCGATTTTTCCACGGACGCGCCGTGATTCTCGATTGACACGTTTCCCTTTGCGTCGGAAATGGTGCCGTCGTCAAAATCGATGTCGACATAGGCCTCCGGAAGCTGGGACGGGTCGGTTCCCTGCGTTGTGACATGGAAGTCTACCGTAACAGGCTCGCTTGCAGCACCCCAGGAATCATAGGCCGTCACCGTAACATGGTAGCTTCCGCCGGCAAGGCTGCCCAGCGAAACCTCCCATTCGGCCTTCATATCTGCCGGATCTCCATGCCGGTAGAAGTCCGCCAGAAGCTTCTTTGTCATCAAGGTCGCGCCAACGCCGTTCTTCAGCTCGACCACGTAATGATGGGCAAAGCCGTCGTTTTCGTCCGTCGCGGCAGCGAATGTCAGACTTACTCTGACGCCGGTGCCGGTCGAGGTACCCTGCACGACCTCTGCGTCGGACAGCACGGGCGCTTTGTTGTTCTGCTCGTCCCCGCGCTCCCACGTGTATTTGTCAAGGTGCGAGCCGTCTTCCTTCGGACTTTCAACGATCCATGCGTCGCCGATGGTGGTCTCATGATAGAAGTCCATCCGCGTGATGCGCATATTCCCGTCTCCGTCGATCTGGACCAACAGACCCTGAGAGAATTCGTCCTTGTCGTTCATCGTAGTGGCGCCCGCCATATCCTCATAGCCGCCGTCCTCGATGGCCATGTAGCGCACCGAGCCGCAGCCAAGCGAAGTGAAGGCGGTCTGCATGATGCTTCTCGGATCGTTCAGCGGGAAATGCAGGTGTCCGCTGAACGTCACGACCTGCGGATATTTCGACAAAACGTCGGTGATATCGCTCGTGGCCCAATAATTTCCAAGCTCGCTTCCGTATACAGTGCCCTCGATCATCGGATGGGTCAGCACGAACACGAACGAATCGGGATCCTCTGCCGTGATTTCGGCAAGCGTCTCGTCGAGCCATGTCTTGGTCGACTGCGAATAGGTCACGGGGCTCGACGACTGCGGGATCACGGAAATCACATGGAAGCCGTTTATCACGCAGTGGCGGTTGTTCTCCGACGCAAGCATTTCTTTATCAATATCGGTAAGGAAATAGTTGTCACCGAGAATGGAATTCAATTTATTGGTATTGGTCTTCGTGCTGGCGTTCCAGACGTAAGCGCCCTCCACATCATGGTTCCCGACCGTGAAGATCATGGGGACCTCTGTGGGCGAGAACACGCTCTCATAGACGCTCTTGAAGGTATTCATCTCTTCATAGTGTCCCGTCGAACCGTCGTCGATCAGGTCTCCGACCGCGAAGACCGCGTCGATGCCGTCCGCGTCATCGAGCGCGGCGTAATCGCGCAGCTGCTCGAGCGCGTTCTTGAATTTCGTGGAATACACGTCGGTCGTGCTGTTCTTCAAATGGATATCGCTGATCGCCGCAAAGGAAAACACAATGTTTTCCGCATCGAAGATCTCAGGCTCCTCCGGATCGACCGGCGTGCCTCCTATGTACTGCTTCACGATATTTTCGATGTCCTCCTTGGTCAGGGCGTTCTTCTGGATATCCTGCACGGCTGCGGCGATGGCGTCGATCTCGGAAAGCGTCGCGTTGCTGTTCAGAGCATCGTCCACCGCCTGACGGATCGCGCCGGCGGTCAGTGAATTCTCGATCGCCTGTTCGACGAGCCGGCGGATTTGGGACGCGGTAAGATTATCGCTCGCATATTTTCTCACGATGCTCTCCACCTGCGCCTCGGTCAGAGAACCCGCCAGCGTCCGATTGACGATCTGCTCGAGCTGCTCCTCCGAAAGTCCGGTGCTTCCGCTGCCCTTGGCTGCGCCGTATTCCTCCAGAGCGGCGGTGACGGCCGCTGTGATCGCCGCCTGATTTTCCGCGTCGGAAAGCGAAAGGTCTACCTCGGAGAGCTTCTCGGCAAGCGTGTTTTCAAATTCTGCCTGCCAGTCCTCCCCCCCCCCCCCGAGGCTCGCCATCAGCTCCTCGAGCTTCGCTTCCAGCTCCTTTTGCTGCGATTCCTGAAGGCGCGACATCCGCTTCACGTCGACGACGCTGACAAGCGTTGCCACCATCATGCCTACTACAAGCAGCGAGGCGATCACAACGGTAATCAGCTTTGCCCAAAAGGAACCGTTTCGGGTCTTGTTCATATGCAATTCCTCCTTTTCGATTTTTGTAAACAATATCCAAAATTTGCATATAATATTTCGCAATAATCGGAATTTTATCCATCTTCGCATTTAGAATAGCATGCAGATTCCATTTTTACCACCAACTTTTATATTAAAATTTTGTATATAAAGATTGTCATTTCAGAAAAATCCGCACGTTCCTGGAAAAATCCTCCCTTTTTTGTCTAATTGTGTCTTGAAATCGAAAAAAGCCGCCAAATCCTTTTGGTACCGTTTCGGAAAATTTTGCGCCAAGCGCAAATATAAATATAAAGGACAAAGGTCCCTCTGTATCTGCATGCTTCCATCATATGCGCGTTTGCGGCAGAATAAACATAATAAAAAATCCGATTCTGCGGCCAGAAAATCGCCTCTGCTTTTCCATTTCTTCCAGCAACTTTTTTATCTGTTCCAAGCACCCTTTTGCCGCCGGAGATAAGTTTCCCAAATCTTGCAGAAATAAGGCAAATCCCTTGACTTTTACAAAAAAATAGTATATACTGCTAGTATCAATATCCTTAATCATTTTAAGGAAGACTTTTCAGCCAATCTGCTCCAAGAACAAAAAAATCACATGCACTTGGAGCAAAAATTTTGAAGGGAGCAATTCTATGAAAAAGCGATTATTCGTAATTTTGCTTTCGCTTGTTCTGATGGTCGGTCTCTCCGTCGCAGCGCTTGCGGCCGGAGAGGACACATCAGGCACGGTAGCAAAAATCGGCAGCACGGAATACTCTACGCTGGCAGCAGCCGTAGCGGATGTTCCGACCGACGGCACCGAAACGACCATCACATTGACAGCCAATGTGACGGGGATTACGACCGACGGGATCATCACGATCGACGAAGGGCAGAATATCGTGCTGGATCTTTCCGGCTTCAGCATCACGGTAGACGGTACGGCGGATGCCTTTGAGGGACATCCGATTATCAATAACGGCACTCTGACCGTCACCGGAAACGGCACCATCAGCAGCGAGGCGTCCGAGCTCGGCGGATACGGCGCTATCCTCAACAATGAGGGAGCCGCCCTGACGATCGAGAACGGCACGTTCGCGGGCAATGTTATGGCCAACGGCTCGGCTGTCCGCAATCTCGGCACATGCGTCATCGATGACGGCGACTTTACGGGTACGGCGGCTGTTGTCAATACGGAAAGCGGCGACCTCACCGTCAACGGCGGCAACTTCCATACGACCTCCTGCATAAAGACCATCAATTCGACAGGTGAGGATTGCTGGGCCTACTGCGTCATCAGCGACGGCAGCCTTGTCTTCAATGACGGGACCGTAACCGGCGTTCAGGGCGCTTTGTCGATCAGCGGAGGCACCGGCGTCGTCAACGGCGGTACGTTCCAGACAGTCGCCTGCGAGCACAGCGACGCGGGTCAATATTCCCACTACGCGATCTACATAGCGGGCGAGACCGGCAACGCGACCGCCTCGATTCACGGAGGCACCTTCACTGCCGTCAGCAAAGCGGCCATCATGGTCGGCAACGATAACGAAGGCGGCGACGGCGGCATCAACGCGCAGGCGTCCGTCATCATTTACGACGGAGAGTTCAACAGCAAGGACGGCGTGAACGTCATGCTGACGGGTCCCTCGACGGGCAATCCTGTCGTAAACGGAGGCACGTTCAGCAACGATATCGTCGGATGCCAGGGACAGACGAACGTAACACTGACCGACTACCTTCCCTCCGGCAACAAGATCACACAAGACACCAATGGGAATCTGATCGTCAGTGTAGATGAAGAAAAAGCGATTTTTGAAGTGAACGGCGTGGCTTACGCCACACTGGGAGACGCGGTGGCAGCGGTTCCCGCGGATGGGACGCAGACGACCGTCAAGCTTTTGAAAAACGCGGCGGGCGGCGGCGCTCAGGTCAAGGCCGGACAGAATATCGTATTTGATTTCGGCGGCTTCGCCTATACCATCGGTGCGCCGACAGTCGGTTCCACCGGTACGGAGAGCAATGGCTTCCAGCTTCTGGAGGGTTCGACCGTCACCATGCAGAACGGTACGCTGGTAGCCAGCGACTACGAAAATCTCAAGATCGTGATCCAGAATTACTGCGACCTCACGCTCCGCGACTTTGTGATCGACGCAAGCGAAGCGGCGCAGGTACAATACGTCGCCAGCAACAATCACGGCAATACGCTGATCACGGGCAACAGCAGCATCTATGCAGCGGAAGGCGCTTATGCTTTCGACGTCTACTACTGGCCGGGTAACGGCTATGACGACGGCGTCAGCGTGACCGTTGATACGACGGGAACCATCGAAGGCGATGTTCAGTACGGCAGCGACGGTACGGAGACCGGCCTCGCCGATATCGCAGAAAAGGCGCCTCTTGTCATCAAGAGCGGCACCATCAAGGGTGAGATTGAAACTTATAATCTAAATACGGAAGAAGATACCAGCATCACCGTCACGGGCGGGACGTTCGACAACACCACATGGAGCGAATATACGCCTGAGGGCAACACCCTCGTTGACGACGGAAACGGCAACTTTGTCGTCGGCGTCGACGAAGCAACGGCGATCGCAGAAGTAGACGGCATCGGCTATCCGTCCGTTCAGGATGCCATCGACGCCATCGATTCGGAAGGCACGGTAACGCTTCTCAATAACTTTGAAGGCACCTTCACCGTTCCCGAAGGCAAGAAGATCACGCTGGATCTCAACGGCAAGACCCTGACCAATTCGACAGGAAGCAATCCTGGCGTCTTGGGCGAGCTCACGATCAAGGATTCACAGGACTCCGGCAAGCTGATCTCTGATAAGCTCATCGTAGTACAGGGCGCTGCGGCAAAATTCACACTGGAAAGCGGCACGCTCGAAGTAACAAACGATTACGGCGTTTATTGCCGTGACGGTGCGACCGCCATCATAAACGGCGGCGAGATCAATTCCAAATACGCCGCGCTGGGAGGCAACAACACGACCGGCGACATGAACTTCGAGATTCACGGCGGCACTTTGACCACCACGGAAGGTCCCGCCATTTACATGCCGGGTCAGGTATCGCTCACCATCACGGACGGTGTAATCAACGGCGGTATTTCCCTGCGCATGGGACAGGTCAATATCTCCGGCGGCAAGATCATCGCAACGAATGGAGAAATCAGCGATCTCACCGTAGATTATACATATTCCGGCAACGTAGCTTTCCCCGACGCGCTGTTCATTCTTGCAGGAACCTATACTTCTGACAGCGAGAAGGGAAATTCCCTCACCCTGAATATCACGGGCGGAGAATTCATCTGTGAAAACGGTCAAGGAAGCGCAATCGCGATCTACGACCTTGCAAAAGTCGAGCAGCCGGCGAACGTTGAAATTTCCGGTACCGCTGTGCTGACGACCAACGCGGAAGATCGTCTCGCTTATCAGGTGCTGACGCTGGCAGACATCGGCGTCGATACGCCGGCAGACGGTTATGGCAATGCGGACTTTGTCGGCAAAGTGGACACCGCAATTTCCGGCGGTACCTTCTCTACCGAGGTTCCCGAAGAATATTGGGCGGAAGGCTGCGAGCCGACCATCGACGACGAAGGTAATTTCGTTTTCAAAACGATCGTAAACATCCTCTTCAAGGACGGCACGGACGGAATGGAATTCGCAGGCCTTTCGACCACGGTTCTTGCAGGAGAAAAAATCACCGCTCCGGACGGTACGATCAAACCCGGATACAAGATCGAAGGCTGGTACACGGATGCAGCGCTCACGGAAAAGTGGGATTTCGAGAACGACGTCGTTCCGGAGGGCGATGGAAACTTTGTCCTTTACGGCAAGTTCGTCAAGGACGCCACCACCTTCACCTATCCGTGCAGCACGAAGGGTAATATTACCCTTGCTTCCGGCATCGAGATGCCGGACGGCTATACGTATGAGTTCGTATGGACGGATGCGGACGGCAACATCGTCGGAAGAGACGCTGAACTCATTCTGAAAGCGCCGAACGCCGGCTCTGCCGCAGCCTATGTGCTGACGGTAACCTCGACCGATCCCGAAGGCAACTCGGAAGATTACACGATTGTATATACGGTCAGTGTGGAAGCCCACACCGGCGGAAAAGCGACCTGCTGCGATCAGGCAAGATGCTCCGTATGCAGAGAAAGATACGGCGATCTGGATCCGGAAAATCATGCTTACAGCGCAGAGATCCGCAATGCAGTAGCGGCGACAATAGAGAGCGAAGGCTATACGGGAGACAGATACTGCAAGGGCTGCGGCATGCTGATTCGAAGAGGCACCGTGATTCCGAAGCTCGATCATGAGCATACGCTCGTCAAGACCGACGCCAAGGAAGCGACCTGTACCGAAGACGGAAATGTCGAGTATTACACCTGCTCCACCTGCGGCAAGATCTACCTGAACGCCGACGGTTCTGCGGAGGTAACGATCGACGAGACCGTGATTCCGGCTACCGGACACAGCTTCGGCACAGAATATCAGAGCGATGAAACCGAGCATTGGCATGAATGCACGGCCTGCGGTGAAAAAGCCGACGTCGCTGAACATACTTTTGGAGAATGGACCGTAACCAAGGAAGCAACTGCGACGGAGGACGGCAGCAGAGAGAGAACCTGCTCCGTTTGTGGACACGTCGAGACCGAAGTCATCCCGGCAACCGGCGAAGAAACAACAGCGCCTGCCGAAACGACAACTTCGGGAAAGGATGACGATACAAAGTCCAATACGGGAACGATCATCCTCTGGATCGTCATCGCGGTTGTTGTCGTTGCCGTTGTCGTGATCGTTATTGTCTACATGAAGAAGAAGAATGGCGGCACGCCGAACGGCGGTACTCCGAATAGCGGTACGCCGAATGGCGGCAATAAGCCGGCTTCGAGCGCTTCCGGTACCGGCTCCCAGAAAACCGGAGCACAAAACAACGCCGGAGCTCAGACAAACAACGGCTCCACAGGCAAGCCGAACGCTTAAAGATACCAAATAAAGAAATGGCAAGGTCTGAGACCTTGCCATTTCTTTGCGTTACCCTGCCCACAGGACTTCCCTTCCGGATGCAAGGATTTGTCAAAAGATCCATCCGCGTGCCCTTTTTCCTTTCTGCCGGATCCCAACGAAGCATGAAAACCGGAGCACATGATAAAAATCAAAAAGCGGGAGCATCTTTCCATATGGGATTTTAAAGCATCCATTTTTTCGCGCGCAAGCCTCCCGCCAAACGGATTCTCAGGGGCAATGCGATTTCCAAGCAAAGAAACAAGAAAAGACCGATCCTCTATATGGATCGGTCTTCGCCTTCGTATTTGGATCCCGAGACGGCAGAGTAAGCACATAACGGCAAAATCTTTCCTCTCTTAAAATCACATACTGGATATCCTCATGGTTTCTGTCAGCCTGTTTCAGGACTCATCTTCCGGCAGGTTTCTTCCTATAAGAGGAGCGAAAAGCGTTGGGGCAGATGCGCCCCCGGTTCCGTTCGGGGCAGTATTTGCAAAAAAACCCGGCCGCCTGCGGCCGGGTTTTTCCGCTTTATTATGATTTTCTGACGCCGTAAAGATATAAAAGCGGCAGAATGACCGGAATGACACCGCTTACAATCGTCCAAACGGAAGAA
Source organism: uncultured Clostridia bacterium (assembly GCA_944381075.1). Classification (GTDB taxonomy): domain Bacteria; phylum Bacillota; class Clostridia; order Oscillospirales; family CAG-272; genus QALR01. The sequence goes on along the minus strand of CALWJT010000005.1, from coordinate 14,091 downwards.
CTGCTATTTACCGTTGAGCAAAGCGTCACAACAGAAAGCACAAGGATGATGATTCCCAGCACGGTGCAGAGCGTTCTGTTCCGGCGGCGAAGGCCGAAATAGCCCGCCGCAAATTCAAGCAACGCGCCGATCCATCCGGCGCCGGCGGCAAGATAGTTCATTCCCGGGATGACAATGTTCCCTCCTACCAGCGAAAGGACGGATGCAACCACAAAATACAATCCGTAAACGATAAACAGAACCGATACGATCTTTAATAGGAGACTGCGTGACTTTGCTTTCGACATAATAACATAATCCTTTCCGTATCCATTGAATTGCGGGCACCCGCCATGGACCTCTCTTTCAGTATATACGCAGAGAAGAAAAAAATCAACTGTTTTTCAAATATTCCGTCATAAAGGAATGCGCTCCCATAGAAAGGGCGGAAAAAGCGCGGCGAGAGAAGAAATATTTTAGAGGGACGGCTGCTGCCGTCCCTCTGCGTTTGCTTAAAACAACGCTCTGAATCTCCGCCCTTTTCTCTCTTCAGGAATCATAGCCATTGGGATTTTTGCTCTGCCATCTCCACGAATCGCGGCACATGTCCTCAAGACTCTTTTCCGCTTTCCAGCCAAGGAGCTCACGGGATTTTGTCGCATCCGCATAGCATTCGGCGATATCCCCCGCTCTGCGCGGAGCGATCTTATACGGGACCTTGACGCCGTTGGCCGTCTCAAAAGCATGCACCATATCGAGTACGCTGTAACCGACGCTGGTTCCGAGGTTGAAGATCTCCGTACCCTTGTGCGATGCCGCAAAATCCAAAGCATACGCATGGCCGCGCGCCAGGTCCACGACATGGATATAATCTCTGACGCCGGTGCCGTCCTTGGTCGGATAATCATTTCCGAATACAGAAAGATACGGCAGCTTTCCGACTGCGACCTGAGAAATATAGGGCATCAGGTTGTTCGGGATGCCCTGCGGGTCCTCTCCGATGAGGCCCGATTCATGCGCGCCGACCGGATTGAAATAGCGCAGCAGCACGACAGAGAGTTCCTTATCCGCCGACGCCGCGTCCTTCAAAATAACTTCGATCATATACTTGGTCCAGCCATAAGGATTCGTACATCTGCCGACTGCCGCCGTTTCCTTGATCGGCACCTCGTCCGGCGCGCCGTACACCGTCGCGGACGAGCTGAAAATGAAGCGGTGGCAGTCATATTTCTTCATCGTTTCCAAAAGCGTGAGCGTCGTATCGAGGTTATTCCGGTAATAAGCGAGCGGCTTCTCCACCGATTCGCCGACCGCTTTATAACCGGCGAAATGGATGACCGCCTCCGGCTTTTCCTCACGAAAAAGTCCCGACAGCGCTTCCCTGTCCGAAACGTCGATCTGATAGAATGGAAAGTCCTTTCCCATAATGGTCTTCATTCGAGAAAGAACCTCCGGCTTGCTGTTGGAAAAATCGTCCGCCACCACGACCTCATGTCCCAGTTTTGCGATTTCGATCGCCGTATGCGAACCGATATACCCTGCACCGCCTGCAAGCAATACCTTCATATCCATTTCCTCCCACAAAAAACTGCTCAAATAATTCTTCCGATTTTATATTATATCGCAAGCTTTCCAAAAAATCAACTGCTATCGGATATCATATCGTATTTTTTATGCAGGGGTCGGGGCATCCCTCCGATCCATCACGTCTTTTTTCGCCGGACGCCCCTATCACGCCCCGGCCGTATCCGGACATCGCTTCTCTGCATAGCCGCAGACGAAGATCATTCCGCCTTTTTCCGGATCTCGTCCATCAAAATCCGGCAAATACGAAACAAAGCTCATGCCGGAGCGCTCATATTCATCGCAAGGAAGCTCGTAAAACGGACTGACAAGGCGCAGGCCGCGCTTTCCATCGTTTTCAAGCGCTTTTTCGACCCTTTCTTATCAAGCTTAAGGAGAAAGGAAATTCGGGCAGCCGCCGCTCTTACCCGCTGTTCGGCAATCATGCCGTGCGAGCATTCATACATCGCCTGCATATCTGTCCGCATGGAACGATACGCTTCCTCTATCCACGATTCCGCGATGTCCATTGCCCCTACGGCTGCATGGATAATGCCCATGCGGCATCTCGTGGAGCGGAAAAGCCCGAACGTTTATCCACACATACCGGAATCCCGTCCTCTCTGCGCACACAGCCGGGAATGCAAACGTCGTCCAATCCGCATGTCACCTAAAACCCGCAGCCCGTCGACATCAGGCAGACGCGGCAGCGAAAGCCTTCTTCTTTATAAGATTCCCGCGGCATGTCAGGATAGCATAGTTTCGCAGCTTCTCGATATTGACGCGAAGCGTACGCTTATAAAAGCCTTCCTCCATAAGATAAACCCTTCAAAATCGCTCTCGGAGGCAAAACGCGCGAGAAGCGCGGCGAAATCGTCCTTTTTCTGCGAAAGAGCATATTCGAGCGGTCAACAGAAGTCCTCTTCCTTTCATTTTCTTCCGAATTCCCGCATGCATGGATGGTCCGCCAACGGACGGAAGTGCTTTTTGATCCCCTCCGTGTATCCACCCTTGCACGCAGATACGGACAGCTTTTGTAATAGCCCTCAAAGAGAAGCAACCACCGAAATTTTTTCGATATTTCGGTCAAAGGAATAAGCAATTCCGTTTTTTTCTATTTCTAACCTTTATCCCTCCTTTCAAATTCGGAAGTCCTTTATCGGGTGCGGAGATAGCGGACAACCTCGCCCACCGGGTCCGAGCTGTCAAGCCAATAGTCCGGAAGAAGCCCGCGTCCTTCCTCGAAATTCTCGTTGTTGAACACCTTGTATCCCATTTGAAAGGCAAGTCCGGTATTCGGCAGCCGGTATATACCGATGTCGCCGAACTGTCCGCATCCTCCCGAAGCGCTTCCAACAAAGGTGACATGCTTGACCGAACGCGCAAAATACAGCGCGGATTCCCCCGAGGACATCACCCTTTTATTTTGAAGCACGAACAATTTTCCCTCATATTCCGAACGGGAAAGGTCGATTTTCTCATTCTCGTACACCTCATATCGTATCTCCTGCGCCTCTGCCTTCCCCGTAAAGGGACCGGAAAGCATCGCCACATCCATTTCCCAGCAAGCGTAGCCGTTCAGCCCCAGAACAAAATTCTGCGGATATCCGCTGTGTCCGCCCGTATTGGAAAGCAGGGACCAGACAAGCAAGTCTGAATCGCGGTAACGCATGCCGGACTTTCGGTAATCCTCAAAGGAAAGCGCGATATCCTTCGCGGAGTACGTGGCGTGATAAACGACGGGAATCCCGTCCCGCTCTTCCTCCCATGCGGCGCCCTGCTGCGGATTTGGACAGACGCTGTCCGTTTTGCATCGGTGGAGCGGAAGCGCGATTCCTCCGACCGTGATCTCGGATGCTTCCTCCGGCGTATAGACGCCGAGCAGATACCGCCTTCTGCCGTCTTCTCCGGGAAGCGTTTCAAACAAATACGCTTCCGCCTCCTCCTTAGAAAAAAGATGTCCCGCGGGGATTTGCGGGCTCCCGTTTTCTACCCGATAGCCGCCCTCACAGGCGCAAACCACGGCATCTGAAAAATAAGCCTGAAAGAGCTTGGCAAAGGATGTCCGATGATCCGAGGCAAAGGCAAAATGCGAATCGTTGATATAAGGGGAAAGGACCTGACAGACCGCATCCGCAAGCGCAAACGTCGTGATCGCCGTGTCGGGCAGCAGCTCTAAGATCTCCTCTGTTTTCGCCTCCGGCTCGATCTTTCCCTCCAAATAATAGGAGTAGCCGGAATAACAATACCGCAGCAGCTCAAAAAACAGCGCAAGGTCCTCCCGTATCTGTTTTGAGGTGATATCCGTATGGTTTATGATATCTTCCTTTTTCAGTCCGTATACCCGCAGCGGCTTCAAACGCTCCACTACCTCGCGGCTTACCCTGATCGGAGCCGCCTTTTGATAGTAAGCTTCAAAATCGGTTCGGTTCATCGTCTACACTCCCTTCGTTTTTCTTAGGATACCACAGATCCCCTCTTATCAACAGCATCCATCGGTTGAACGGATCCGAAAACGCCAAAAAAAGCTCAACTTTTCGTTGAATACAGCTTGTCCCGCCTGCAAGAAACGACGACTTCTCCGCCCGCATCAGAAAAATTTCCCCTTGAAAAGATTCCGATCTCTTGCATTTTTTCCGTTTTGTGATATGATAGAAGCACAACTTCCATTCATCACAACAGGAGGATATCTATGATTCGATTCGACCGATACAAGGACGGCAAACGTTATGCGCTGACATTCAGCTACGACGATGCGCCGGCTCAGGACAGGCGCCTTGTGGAATTATTTTCAAAATACGGAATGAAAGCCACCTTTAATCTGATCTCGGGCAGCGTCACAAATCCCGACACGCACGGCGTGCGCGCGGACGAGATCCGTTCTCTCTATATCGAAAACGGCCATGAGGTCGCATGCCATACCTTCTCCCATCCGCATCTGGAGCGGATGAGCATCCAGGACCAGTATGACGAGATCATGCGGGACCGCGAGCTTTTGGAAAAGGCGAGCGGGACCATCGTGCGCGGACTCGCCTATCCCTTCGGAACCTACAACGCCGAAACCTTTACCGCAATGGATACGGCCTCCTTGATATACGGGCGTACTGCCGGCGCCTCCGGAAATTTTCTTCTGCCGGACGACTTTAAGATTTGGGTGCCGACCACCCACCACAATGAATGCGAGCCGATGGTGAAAAAATTCATCTATAACGTAGAAAAAGCGCCGTGGCGTGCCGGCGGCATCCTTTATATCTGGGGGCATAGCTATGAATTCGACAACAAGGAGATGCCGGTCGGATGGGAACGCTTCGAAGAAATCTTAGCAGAGCTCCAGAAGCGGGAATATGATATTTGGTGTGCAACAAATATCGAAATCTACGATTATGTGAATGCGGCCAAGCGGATCCGCCGGTCTGCGGACGGCAGGATCTTCTACAATCCGACGGACGTCGATATCTGGGTGTCCCATGATGACGAGCCGCTCCGTATCGGCGCCTGCGAAACCGTCGTCATAGAATAATACATCTGTATTATTTATTTTATTCATCTGCATAAAATAAAACCGAAGAACCGGAACGTTGTTTCAAGAAACAGAGAGAATGGCGATACGCCCTCCAACGCTCCTTTTCTTCGGTTTTTTCGTTCTATTCTGTTTGTTCCGTTTTGTCTGTATCCCGGCGCATGACGGAATCGGCAAGAAGCATAATCGCTTTTACGGCGGCGACCGCCGCCGCAAAGCCAAGGATGCCCCAGGCAGCGGCGCGAAAAAGCTTCGCCTCTTTCCCGCTGTCCGGAAAAAGCTCCTCCGAGAGCTGTACGGAATTATAAAATTTTCTGATTCTTTTCTCTATCATAAAAGATCCCCTCCGCGGTATTTTTTCAAAGCAGCCCGCGCAGCTTCGCCGCCGCTCTCTGATATTTCTTTTTGGATGCCTCTTCGGTGATGCCAAGCAAAGAGGCGATTTCCTTGTGCCGGAGTCCCGCATAGATCTTCAGCGTGATGATCTGCCGCTCCTCGTCGTCCAGCGTATCGAGCGCGCGCTTGACCTCCATTGAGGATACGACGGCGCCCTCATCAAAGCGCGTGGAGGGATCGGCGAAGGTCTCCTCCGCGCCCTCAAAGCGGCGCTTGCGAAAAAGATCGATCGCTAAATTTCTTGCAACGGAAAGGACCCATGCTCTCGCATTGGTTCCCTTGCGATAGGAAAAAGCCTTCTCCATGATTTTGACATATGTCTCCTGCACCACATCGTCGGCAAGCGAAAAATCCCGCAGAACAGAATAAGAAACGGCATAAATCTGCCTGTTCATGCGCTGATATAGGATCTTTAATGCCTCACGGTCTCCCTCGGCGATCCGAAGCAGCGCTTTCTCGCACTCGGAGCCATCTAATAGCTTTTCGATATTCACCGCTTTTTTCCTTTCCTCCAAAATAAAATAACGAAGCCGCATCGTGGAATGGGACAGCCTCCCGTAAAAAAGCGGTCCCGGACCGCAGGCAGTTTATCCCTGAGTCGACATATTCCGACTTTATTCTGAAAAATTCAATTTCCTCACATTTGCGAATTGACAAATGATACAATCCATGATATGATACAATTATGAACAAGGGAAGCGAATGATACGCTGATATATTTTTATGTATTATGCAGTCAAAGGAGAGTCTAAATGTCACAACTTGAAAGATTGTATACGATGGATGATATTTCCAGGATGACCTCACTGCCTCTGCGCGTGATCCAAAACCATCTCCGTACAGGAACTCTGCGCGGCAGAAAGATCGGCGGACAATGGCGTTTTACGGCGACAGACATTCAGGAAATGATGGAAAGCATCCTGCCCGAATCCGAAACGGCAAAGGAACAGAAAAAGGTGGTTTCCGATTTTATGGACGGTGTCCATGCGGAAAGGAAAGCCGGCGCACAGGTCTGCACGGTGGCCGACCTATACATCCTCCGCAGAACGGCAGACAAAAAGGACGAACAGCTCCGCGCGCTCTTAGAGCTGGCAGGCAAGGACACGGATACCTATTATACGTATCATTATGACGAGGAAGAAGGAAAAGCCAGATTCGTTTTCTTTACCTCCGCTCAGCTTGTCATCAAAATCATGAGGATCCTCAAATAAAACACAGGAAAAGAGCAGCGGCCGCTGCTCTTTTCCTGTCGGCAGGCCGCGCGCGCTCTCTTCTTTTGCCTTGATTTACCCGGCGGCAAAAGAATACGGGTACAGTATAACATAAAAAATCCAAAAAGGCAATTTTTTTGCATGCCTTTTCCCGCGATTTTTGGGAAAATCGAGCGCTGAACATTGACCGGAACGCCGCTCTGTGCTATACTATGGATATCCAAGCAAAAGGAGAATGCCTATGAAAGCCGAAAAGAAACACGCCGAAACCGCAAGCGCTCTTTTTCAAATCTTCAGCGAAGCATGGAAATCGCGCCGTACGCCGTTTCGGTTTGAAAAGCAAAACGGCAGCATCGTCATCACAGGATACAAAAGCAGCCTGCTTCCCAAAGCCGAAATTCCGGCGGAGCTCCAGGGGTTTCCTGTCAAAAAGGTCGGTGCCCGCGCTTTCCTGCAATGTGATTTCATCGAAGAAGCGATCCTTTCGGATGGGGTGGAAGAGATCGGGGCGAACGCATTTTCCTCCTGTGAAAGGCTGACGAAGGTCTATATGGCGGATTCTGTACGCATCGTCGAGCGAAATGCTTTCTTTGAATGTGAAAATCTTTTCGATGTGAAGCTTTCCGAGCTCCTGCAATCGCTTGGAAGCCGTGCGTTTTTCGGTTGTGTCGGACTGCGCGACGTCGTTCTGCCCGATTCGCTGGAATGTATCGGCGATCAGGCCTTCTTCGGCTGCCGAAAGCTGAGAAGCATCCGCATGCCGCTTTCGCTTCGCTCGCTTCCGAGAAACGCATTCGATGGCTGCGTCATGCTGGACAGCATCTATTTGGAAAAGGGCTCATATGCCGACAGGGTGCTCTCCCAGAGCGATATTCTCAGCAAAAAACTCCGATATATTCCAAGGATATAAGGTATGAAGCTTATCGATCTTTCTGCCGGAAGACAGACCACGCTTTCTCCGGAAGAGACCGTCTGCTGCGCCATTGGAAATTTCGATGGCGTTCATGTCGGACATCAAGAACTGATCCGCAAAGCGGCGGCGCGACCGGACGGCGTCACAAAAAGCGCCGTCTGGACCTTCTGTGAACCCTCCTCTCGCCTGCTGAACAGGTCCGTCGGACTTTTGACCAGCATGGAAGAGCGCATGGCGCTTTTCCGTGCAATGGGGATCGACCTCGTCTTTTTAGAGGATTTTGAACGTGTACGGAACATGGATGCGCATCGGTTCGCCGAAGAGGTTCTGTTTCGGGAATGTCATGTCCGCACTGCTGTCTGCGGCTTTAATTTTCGCTATGGAAGCCATGCCGAGGGAACGGCGGAAACGCTGTCGCAGGTTTTTCACAAGCTGGGCGCACACGTCTCGGTGGTACCGCCATGCAGGATAGACGGCATAACGGTCAGCTCGTCGGAAATCCGCGCAGCGATAGCATACGGCGATATGGAGCGAGCCTCCCGTATGCTGGGCAGATCCTATTCGCTCACGGCAGAGGTCGTTGAGGGCAAGCATCTCGGACATAAGCTCGGCTTCCCCACCATCAATCAGCGCTTTCCGACAAACCGGGCGCTGCCCCGCTTCGGCGTATATGCTTCGCTTGTCACAGCAGAGGACAGGCAGTACCACGGCGTCTCCAACGTCGGCGTGCGTCCGACCGTGGAGCATACCGACCAGGTGAACTGCGAGACCCATATTTTAGATTTTGACGGTGACCTTTACGGCAAGACCGTCAAGGTGGAATTCCGGCATTTTCTGCGTCCCGAGACAAAATTTGAAAATCCAGCCGCTCTGCAGGATGCCGTCCGAAAAAACATTGCGGAAACGCGGGACTTTTTCCATCTCATGGAGGGCAGCCTATGAACGCCGCAGCACACCGCACCCGTTCGCTGGGAGTCATTCTCCTCGCCGTCCTGCTCTGCCTTTTCTGTGCGGTCCCCATCGATGCAGAAAGCTATGACAAGGAGGTTGCCAGCCCATACGTTGCTGTCTATAATGTACGCAACGGCGCATATGTATATACCGAAGCGGCGGACAAGCGCATCGCGCCCGGCTCGACAGTCAAAATCATGACGGGGATCCTTGCCCTTGAATACTTCGACGGGCGGCTGGATACCGTCGTCACCGTAACCGCGAGCGCGCTGCGGGGACTCGAAGGCAGTTCCGTGCTTGGACTTAAGGCAGGAGAGACCATTCCCGTGCGGGATCTTTTATATGCACTGCTCGTTGCGGGCGCCAACGACGCGGCAAATGTACTTGCCATCGCCGCCTGCGGGAGCATTTCCGCGTTCGTCGCGGAAATGAACGCTAAGGCAAAGGAGCTCGGCGCGCTGGATACGCTCTATCTCAACGCAACGGGGCTTGACAACGGAACCGCTTACACTACGGCGGCTGATACGGCGAAAATCGCCGCCTATGCCTACGAAAATCCGACATTCATGCAGATGTGCTCCGCCAGAGCTTACACCGTCGCCGCCACCAATCAAAACGAGGAGGTGACGGTATATACCAAAAATATGTTGCTCTCCACGCAGTCGGAATATTACTGCCGCGATGCCAAAGGGATGTCGTCCGGCTATACCGACCTTTCCGGCTACTGTATCGTTTCGGTGATGGACACAGGCGCTTATCCTTACGTCTGCGTTGCCATGGGTTCCGAAAAAAACGCCGCGGGAAAAATCGGCGGCTATCCCGATGTGGAAGGGCTGCTCGACTGGGCAAGCGATAATTTTGAAGAAAGAAAAGTCCTGGATAAATCCTCCATTTTAGGCGAGCTTCCCGTCAGGGCCGGACGCGGGACCGATCATGTTTTGGTGGTTCCGAGAGAATCGGTCTACGCTTATCTCGACGTAGACATCGATCTTTCCACGCTTCAGATCTCTCCGTCATTGGAGGAAGAATCGCTCAAGGCGCCCGTCGAAAAGGGCACGGTCGTCGGAACGGTCTTTATTTTGCTCGACGGAAATCCGATCGGAAGCACCGAGCTCGTTGCAAAATCTTACGTGGCAAGAAGCGCCTGGCTTGGTTTTTTCGACGATCTCGGCGAAATGCTAACAAGCAAAATTTTCCTTTTATCGGTCGGAGCACTGATCATCGTTATGGGATTGTTCACAATCGGAAGATATTTCTTGATTTACAAAAAAGCGAGTCCAAAAAAGGGTCATAAAAACGGCCGGGAAATAAAATAATAAGCACAGAACAGGAAAGGACGGAGAAAAAAGATGGAAATTTCAAGCAAAAGCATGCCTGAATTCGACGCGAAGAAAATGGAGAAAAAGGCAAAAAAACTCTGGAAAGATCTCAACGAGGACAAGATCGAGATCAAGTTTGTCACAACGCCGATGGGACTGATTGTGATGGCTGCCGGAATCGCGGCACTTGTCTGTATTGCCAAATGCGTCGGGAAATTAGAAAAGCAGGCCTCTCTCAAAAAGCAAGCAAAGAAGCTGGCGCGTGAGATGAAGGACCAATAATTTCGAGGCTTTTCTCAATCATTCGACAAGGAAAAACGGTCTGACCGGCGATATCGCCGGTCAGACCGTTTTCTTTTTCAGGATCATCCCATCATGATTTCAGAAATCGCATCCAAAATTTTGTCATGACATCCGCCGCAGCCCGTCGAGCAGTGCGTAATTTTTTGGACCTCTTCAAACGTCTTCAGCACATCGTCAAAATGCTCGATCTGATGAAGCGCTTTCTCTACATCACCGTAAGATACCTGCTTGCAGTGGCAAATCATTTCATTTTCTTTCATTTCCATCCGCCCCCTATTCGATCCATTCCTATTTTCCTGTCGATTTCATTTTATTTTTTTATAAAAGCTCCCCAATGCAGGGACCTTATATTTTCCCCTTGCATCAAAGCTTTCCTAAATCCGCTTTTCCCCGTATAGAGCCATGCGGATCGCCCGCCGAGCCTCTCTTCCCGCGTCCCGTAGGAGCAGATAGGTCCCCACGTTTCGCTTACTCGCCGGCCTGTGCCGAAAAATTCAGCGCATATCCGTCGATGCTGATAATAAAGGTCGGCGTACTGCTGCCGTCATAGTAAGTAGTGAGCGCCGCTATCGCCCTGCCCTTCGAGGTGCCGATCTCAATCTCGTAATCCGCCGACCTCGGCGTCATCGCCGAAAGCCGATAGGTGCCGCTGTAGGTCTTGCCGTTTGTCTGATCCCAAAGCGTCAGGAGCCCGTTCTTTGCCTCACATACCAAAAGCATTTCCGTACCGCCCGCAGGGTCTGACGCCTCCTGCGGTCCATAGGCGACCGGCTGACCCTGCGGTCCGCTCTGAACGGTCGTCATCTGCCATGTATGGTCCTCTATCTTCGGAATTTCCCGGCCGCCGCATCCCGCAGTCAGAAGAAGAAGCGCAAGCAGCAGAAAAGCCAATCGTTTCATCGTTCCGTCGTCCTCCCGTCCCTTCTCTCTACCGTAATTATAGACGAATCCGGCGCCGTTGTCAAGCGCAAACAGAAAATGGGACGGCAATAAGCTTCATTCCCCTGTCGAAAAAGCAAAGGCCGGCGGTCCTGCCGGCCTTTGCTTTTTCAGCCATTATTCTCCGAAATATCTTTTTAACAGACCTTCAAACGCTTTGCCGTGACGTGCCTCATCCTTTGCCATCTCATGTACGGTATCGTGGATGGCGTCAAGATTTGCCGCCTTCGCGCGCTTGGCAAGATCGTACTTGCCGGCAGTCGCGCCGTTTTCAGCAGCGACACGCATCTCCAGATTCTTTTTGGTGCTGGGCGTCACAACCTCGCCGAGGATCTCCGCGAACTTGGCAGCATGCTCCGCCTCCTCATAGGCAGCCTTTTCCCAGTAAAGGCCGATCTCCGGATATCCCTCGCGGAAAGCTACTCTTGCCATCGCAAGATACATGCCGACCTCAGAGCATTCCCCGTTGAAATTCGCGCGCAGATCGCGGATGATGTCCTCCGATACGCCGTCCGTAATGCCGACGACATGCTCCGCCGCCCAAGTCGTACCCTTTTCCTCAACCTTTTCAAACTTGTCGGCCGAGACCCCGCACTGCGGACATTTCTCCGGCGGATTCTCTCCTTCATAAACATAGCCGCATACCTTGCATACCCATTTTGCCATTTTATTCGTCCTCCTAAATCTATAATTTTTATTTGTCAAGACATTCGCGGCATATTCCGCGCAATGTATTGCTTGCATAATGAATTTCGGCGCCGAGCTCTTTCTCGATTTTGCTGACGTCAAGATGCTCCGTAACGTCATAGACCGCGCCGCAGCGTTCACAGAAAAAGTGAGCATGCGGCTGAATATGGCCGTCATATCTCTCTTTTCCGTCCAAAGAAACGCCAACTTTCAAAATAACGCCCGACTCGCAAAGCACCGCAAGATTCCGGTATACCGTGCCCAGACTGAGATTCGGGAAGCTTTGCTTCAAATCCATATATACCATCTCCGCAGTCGGATGATCGTACCGGGAGCGGAGATTTCCAAGAATCGCCTCGCGCTGTTTGGAAAATCTCTGCATCATACGCCGCCTTTCAATAATAGGAATCATTACTGTTTATAGTATATCACAAAATCCGCCGTTGTCAACCCCTTTTTTTGTTTTTATAAAAATTTTTTCACTGCAAAAAATCGGTTCTTTCAAAAAAATTACAATAAAATCTTGACTTGTAGGAAAAACTGTGGTAGAATGACAAAGCTATCAATCGATTGAGAGATTCTATTTGGATTTTTAGATGGAGAAGTCGCTTAGTTGGTCTAGGGCGCACGACTGGAAATCGTGTAGGCGGTAAAACGCCTCGAGGGTTCGAATCCCTCCTTCTCCGCCACCAGCAAAACCACTATATATTGTTAAAGGTTGCGTCAACCATCCACAATATATAGTGGTTTTTCGTTTCTGGGTACGGAATGGGTACAAATTGACCGCAGGTTAGTTGTCTTTGCCCTCCTCTATTCCAAGCAATTCTGCCACGGAAACGCCAAGCACCGCGGAGAAATACTTCAGTTCATAATCCAGCACGGCGCGGTCTCCCGTTTCAATGCGGCTGATGGCCTTTTGCGTCAAGCTCATATCGGCAAGCTGCAGCTTAATCGCCAAATCATTTTGTGAATAACCCCGTTCTTGCCTGATTTTCCGAATACGGCTGCCGCAAATATTCGTTTTGCCTTTCTCTCCTAAAATTTTCATTTCTGTCTCCTATTGCATAATATAGTATATTTTTACATTATCATGCAATATTTGACAAATATATTCCAATTATAACTGAAATTGAAAAATTATTCTTTCATTGACTATACCATAATAAAAAAGCCTTTGCTCGAATGGAGCAAAGGCTTTATCTATCACTATTTATCGCAACGGACAATCGGACTTTTTGATTTTATCGGCCTAAACAACAAAAAAAGGACAGCGAACGCTGTCCCTTTTCCTTATCCCCATGGACTTTCACTGTCATAGAGTGTTCCCCACAGGGCTTTTTTCTGCGCAGCGCGCAAAGAAAGCCCACGAAGATACTCCTCCACCGCCTTCCGGCTGTTCTTTTTCTCTATCGTTGTTTCGGAGAGCTTCTCCACCGTTCGCATGACCTCGTAGACCTTTGCCGCAGGACCAAGCCGCTTTATCATACGGACAGCGGAAACCGAGCGTCCCGCCGCCGTCGCCTCTACCGAAAGCTCCACGGCAAGCGTGCCCGCAAGATTCGCATCCTTGGTCTTCAGCGCATGGATGAGCAGATATTCCCCAACGCCGAGCATCCGGTCATTCGCTTCTCTCGTGCTCTCGACATGCGCTCTCCACTCGGAAAGGACCGCCTCAAAGCCCTTTTCCTTTACCAGCGTTTCCGCATTGTCGAGCAGCGTCCTGTTCGACGTCGGCATATACGAAAACTCGCCGGCCTCGATCTTCTCTTTGAGGTCCCCTGCGATCTCATCGGAGGTGACGGCGGCCTCCATGACCGTGCGCACCGTGCGCCTTGTCCGGTTCTCCTTTGCCGTGCGCCGCGGGACCCCGACCTCCCGCCCCGCAGCACTTCCCTCGCGCTCCCCCTCCGGCAGCGCGCCGTACTGCTCGAGCAGCGCCTCCGTCTTATCCATCGCATCCAGTGAATATTTTTCTGAAATTTGCATATCATGGGTATTGACATTATCTTCACTTTGTGATATAGTGTTGACAGAAGCGGAAAACCGCTCTGATAAGGAACTGCTAATGTCGGGTAATTGTGTCCCGAGATTTAAGGCAGGTTCCGATAAAGATTCCACCTGTTCAAAGGTGTCGCCCTTTTGGGAGTTCGCCTTGGTGGAATCTTTTTTTGTGTTGAAATTCACTGGCTGTATGTCGACAATATCGTATAAAACCATTTCATTGCCCGTAAAACCTATAATTACTTTGGCAGAATACGAATTTTCGCCTATTTTCATATAAACGTTCCCACGAGCAAACTCCTTAAAGCT